>CAZNCT010000098.1:0-1153 GCA_964571615.1 uncultured Anaerolinea sp.
CCTGGCCTGGCTCTCGCTCGATTCGGAAGAAGGCCAGGAATACTGGCTCTCGATGCAATTGGCCGGGCGTTTTGCCGCCGCCAACCACGCCGTCATCCACGAGCGCGTGGCCGAAGCGGTTGGGTTGAAAGCCGCCGCCGTTGTCGAAAACCACCACAACTTCGCCTGGGAACAAACCCTGCCCGATGGCCGCACGGTCATCGTCCACCGTAAGGGCGCAACCCCGGCAGGCAAAGGCGTGCTGGGCGTCATTCCCGGCTCGATGGGCGACCCCGGCTATCTGGTGCGTGGACGCGGCCTGGCCGAATCGCTCGACTCGGCCTCGCACGGCGCGGGACGTTTGATGAGTCGCAAGCAGGCGCTCAACACCATCCCAAAAGCAACCCGCGATGCCTATCTCAAAGAGCGCGGCGTGACCTTGCTGGGCGGCGGCATGGATGAGGCTCCGCAGGCTTACAAACCCATCGAAGAAATTATCGCCGCCCAGGCCGACCTGGTGGAAGTGCTGGGCAAATTCAGCCCGCGCATTGTCCGTATGGCCGATGAAGCAGGAGAGTATTAGACACCAAAAAACTGGTAAACTGAAAACGTAGGAACAGATAGAACCACAAAGGAGACCACCATGCAAATCAAATGCTCATCTTGCGCCATGCCGTATGCCCTGACCAAAGAAGAAGTCGCCAAAATGGCTGAGTTGTTTAAGGCCAACCCCAAGGCGCATTACGACGCACATTGCCCCAAGTGTCGCCGGGCGACCAAAATCAACAAAAAGCAGTTTTCGCTCAACCCGCTTTACAAGAAAATGCTTGAACAATAACCCGCCTGTCTCAGGCCAATCATCAAACAGCCGACCCTATGCCTGCATTCAAAGCCCTCTACTTCGACCTCGGCGGCGTCATTGTTCGTACCGAGGATAAAACTCCGCGCACCCAACTGGGTGCCGAATTTGGCCTGACCTACGCCGAAATTGACCAGGTTGTCTTTGGCGGCGGCTCGCTCAGCACTGCCGCCCGCGCCTCGATTGGCGCCATTACCGAAGAAACTCACTGGGTTGCGGTCACCCGCCGTTTGGGACTGCCGCTCTCTGAGCGCCCGCGCATTCAGGAACAGTTTTTTGCCGGTGACAGGATTGATTGGACCCTTGTCGATTTTT
>CAZNCT010000098.1:1163-14577 GCA_964571615.1 uncultured Anaerolinea sp.
GCCCGCAAAACCATCAAAACCGGCCTGATTAGCAACGCATGGGACGGCCTGCGCCCCTGGATGCGCCAGCACAAATTTGATGACGCCTTCGATACCCTGACCATTTCGGGCGAAGTTGGCCTGGCCAAGCCCGACCCGCGCATCTATCGCCATGCGCTTGCCGCGCTTGGTGTGCAGCCTGAAGAAGCGATTTTTGTCGATGACTTCATCGAAAATATTCAGGCCGCCAGTGCGCTGGGCATGCAGGCGGTTCACTTCAAAAGCCCTGAACAGGCCCTGACAGAGGTAAAAAGCCTCTTATCCAGTTAGGCGGTTCGTCGGCGCTGCGCTTTGCCTGAAGTGCCAAACAACCGGAGAACCGCATAACCGGAAAACTGGAAACACAACAAAGGACGCCATGACACCCCTCTTGAAAAACCTCGGCGACGGTTTAATTTTGCGCCGCTCAACAGCCGCAGACGCCGACAAACTGGCCGATTTCAACTCCCGCATCCACAGCGACGACGGTTGGGATAACCCCGATGACCGCCTGGGCTGGTGGACGCGCGACCTGCTCACCCAACCGCATCCCACCTTCGGCCAGGGCGATTTCACCATCGTTGAGGAACAGGCCACGGGTCGGGTCGTTTCCTCGCTCAACCACATCTCGCAGACCTGGACGTATGACGGAATTTCTTTCAAGGTTGGGCGCCCCGAACTGGTTGGCACCATCCCAGAATATCGCCACAAACGCCTGGTGCAGGCGCAGTTTGATGAAATTCACCGCTGGAGCGCTGAACGCGGCGAAATGGCACAGGCCATTACGGGCATTCCGCATTACTACAAGCGTTTCGACTACGAGATGGGCCTCGAGTTGGGCGGCGGGCGGGTTGGCTTTGCCCCCATGATGCCCGCGCTAAAAGAAGGCGAAAGCGAACCTTTCACCTTCCGCCCGGCCACCCCGCAGGATATCCCGTTTATCATGCTGGTCGAGGCGCGCGCTGTCCGCCGCTCACTGGTATCCACCGTGCGCGATGAGGCCATCTGGCGCTATGAAATTGACGGCAAGAGTGAGCGCAACGTGAACCGAACGCTCTATCGCATCATCGAAAATGCCGCCGGTGAGCCGGTTGGCTACCTGGCCCACCCCTGGTTTTGCTGGGATTGGGGGGTTCCGCTTTTTGAGTACGAACTGAATGCGGGCGTCTCCTGGCTGGCGGTCACGCCCTCGGTAGCGCGCTACTTGCTGGCCACCAGCAAAGAATATGCCCTGCGCGATGGTCAGCCTGCCGAAAGCAAAACTGCTGTGCCATTCTGGCACGGCTCTGCCCACCCGGTATATGAAGTCTGGCGCGATAAATTGCCGCGCATTCGCCCGACGTATGCCTGGTATGTGCGCGTCCCCGACCTGCCGGGCTTCTTGCGTCACATCGCCCCGGCCCTCGAAAAACGCCTGGCCGAGTCCTACATCCCTGGCTACAGCGGCAGTTTGCGCCTGAACCTTTACAAGACCGGCGTCAGCCTGACCTTTGAGAAGGGCAAACTGACCGAATCGACGACCTACAAGCCCCAGCCCGGCGAGATGGGCGAAATTGGCCTGCCCGACCTGACCGTGCTGCAACTCATCTTTGGCTACCGCAGCCTCGACGAACTCAAAGCCGCCTACGCCGATTGCTATTGGGACAACGACGAAGCCCGCCTGCTGGCCGTGACCCTCTTCCCCAAAAAGCCATCCTGGGTGGCCGGGGTGGTCTAAAAAGTCAGAGTTTTATAATAGCGCCTCTCAAAAACCAGCCCGGCGGCAAACCGGGCTGGTACAATTTCGGCATGAATTTCAAACTGCACACAAATTTTGATATTCCCGCTGAAGCGTGGAATGATTTGCTTTCACAGGGCGTCACGCACGCCCCTTTTTTGCGTCATGAATATCTCAGCACCTGGTGGCAGACGCGCGGTGGCGGCGAATGGCCGCAGGATGCCCAACTTTGCCTGGTTAGCGCCGAGCGTGACGGCCAGCTGGTCGGCATTGCGCCGCTTTTCCTGGCCCGCGAAACGCTCTGGTTGTTGGGCAGCATTGAGATTTCGGATTATCTGGACTTAATCGTCCGCCCGGCAGATTTGGACGCCTTTTTGCGCGGTCTGCTCGACTGGCTGGCCGGGCCCGATTCCGCGCTCCCCTTCGCCTGGGCCGCGCTCGAGTGGGTGAATCTACCCGAAGGCTCGGCCACGCTCCCCGCCCTGAAAGCGGAAGCCGCCAAACGCGGCTGGGACTACGCCGAAACGGTCTATGCTCCCTCGCCCTCCATCCCCCTGCCCGGCGATTTTGAGCAATACCTGGCCGGAATTGACAAAAAACAGCGCCATGAAATCCGCCGGAAAATGCGCCGCGCCGAAGAAAGCGGGCGCGACATCCGCTGGTACATCGTGGATGATGAAGCCGCGCTCGATGCCGAGATGGACGGGTTCCTGCACCTGATGGCGCAAGACCCCGAAAAAGCGGCTTTTCTGACCGATGTCATGCGCTCGCAAATGAAGGCCAGCGTGCACGCCGCTTTTCGGGCCGGTTGGCTGCAACTGGCTTTCCTTGAAGTTGATGGTGAAAAAGCCTGCGGCTACCTGAATTTCGATTACGACAACAAGATTTGGGTCTATAACTCGGGCCTCGACCGGCGCTTTATGGAACTCAGCCCCGGCTGGGTGCTGCTTGGCTACCTGCTCAAGTGGGCCAACGACAACAAACGCGCCGAATTTGACTTTATGCGCGGCGATGAAGACTACAAATACAAATTCGGCGGCTTGAACCGGCATGTGATGCGCGTTAAAATCAGTAAAGCGCGATAATCTCTCGCGCTACACCAAACGGAGGAACAAACGATGCGAGATTTGACCAATGAAATTGTCGAATTCATCCGCCGAACCTCCACCGACCTGCCCAAAGATGTGGAGGAGCGTCTTAAGGCGGCGGTGGAAAAAGAAGCCCCTGGTTCGGCGGCGCGCGGCGCGCTGGAAACCATCCTGAAAAACATTGAGTTGTCGCGGGCCAAATCGACCCCCATCTGCCAGGATACCGGCACGCCGATTTTCTACGTTCACTACCCCGAAGGCTGGAGCACTCGCAAACTGCGCCAGATGATTCGGGACGCCATGGAAATTGCCACCAAAAAGTCGTACATGCGCCCGAACGCGGTCGATGCGATTTACGACAAAAACAGCGGCAACAACCTGGGCGGCGATGACTTCCCCTACATTCATTTTGAAGAAGTGGATGCCGACCAGCCGCTGACGATTGAGTTGATGCTCAAGGGCGGCGGCTGCGAGAACGTCGGGCGCCAATATTCCCTGCCTGCCAACGAACTCGGCGCGGGTCGTGACCTGGCCGGGGTGCGCAAAGTAGCCCTGGATGCCGTCCAAAAGGCCCAGGGACAGGGCTGTGCGCCGGGCATTTTGGGTATTGCGATTGGCGGCGACCGGGGCTCTTCGTATGTCAAATCAAAAGAAATCCTGTTCGGTAAAATTGGCGAACGCAACCCTGACCCCGAAATTGCCGCCCTTGAAGAACGCCTGACCGACGAAGCCAATCAGATGGGCATTGGGCCGATGGGCTTTGGCGGCCAGACGACCGTCATCGATACCAAAATCACCGGCCTGCACCGCCTGCCAGCCAGCTACTTCGTCTCGGTCTCGTACATGTGTTGGGCCTACCGCCGCCGCAAGATGACGGTGCTGGGCGATGAGGTTGTTTACGATTAGATGCCATCGATGGTCGAGTAGCCGGTGATGTTCCGGCGTACACTTGCACCTGCTCTGCAAGTGCAGGTGTCGAGACCAGATTTGTTAGCGTATCCCGGTCTCGACACGCCGCCATGTCTCGATACACTTTGTTACTCGACAACTTGCGGCTACTCGACCATCTGCCGAAAAGGAGAAAAACCATGCGCACAATCAATTTACCTGTCAGTGATGAAATCATCCGCGAATTGCGCGTTGGCGAACCGGTTTTGCTCAATGGGGTGATGGTGACCGGGCGCGATGCGGCCCATAAATGGCTGATGGAAACCTTCATCAAGAAGACCCGCCAACCCAAAGGTGACGATTTGCAGGTTTACGAAGAACTCAAACGCCTGTTAAACGGCTCGGTCATCTATCATTGCGGCCCTGTCGTCAGCAAGGACGAAAGCGGCGAGTACAAATTCCTGGCCGCCGGGCCGACTACCTCCATCCGCGAGGAACCGTACCAGGCCGATGTGATGAAGCATTTCAACGTGAAGGGCGTGATTGGCAAGGGCGGTATGGGCGCAAAAACGCTCAAAGGCTGCCAGGAGACGCCCGGCGTGTACTTCCACGCCATCGGCGGGGCGGCTTCGTTCATCGCCCAGTCGGTTAAAAAAGTGCTGGGCGTGCACAAACTGGAATTTGGCACGCCCGAGGCGATGTGGGTAATCGAAGTCGAAAACTTCCCCGCGGTGGTGACGATGGACTCGCACGGCGGCAGCCAGCACGCGGTGATTGATGACTCGTCCAAAAAAGTGCTCGATGAACTGCTGGCTAAGCCGTATTAGTGGTTGGCCAGGTAGAAGTATTCCATTCTTGCGGGTGGGGCAAATGTCCCCGCCCGTTTGCTTGCTGGCGATATTGGGTTGGTTTTGGCCTTAAGCGCCGCCCGGACGTTTACGTCCGGGCTATCACATGTACCTGGTGTCTATGAGTAGGAATCGACCTTCAGGTTGCCCATCATCCGCCACAGGCCGCGCATCAGTTTGTGACCAAAATCGGGATTCAGAAATTGGGCCGGGCACGAGCCGGGGATGACCTCGATGCCGTTTTCGCGGCACATTTGCACCGCTCGCTCTGAAACGCTGGTCATTCCAGCGGCCAGGCCAGGTTTGGTGCCCATCATGCAGTGCATCCAGACGTGCTTGACGCCGCATTCAACGGCCTGCGCCACGACCTTTTCGGTCACCGCCGGGCTGGTCATCACAAAGACCGCATCGGGCGTTTGGGGCAGCGATTTCAGGTCGGGGTAGCACGGGTCGCCCTGGAACTCTGTCGCGTTCGGGCTGATGGCAAAAACCTTGTATCCGGCTTGTTTGAATTTTTGATAGTTCAGATTGCAGCCGGAATCGCGTGTGTTTGAAACCCCAACCACGGCAATCGATTTTTGAGCAAGAAAATTTTGGACCATCTGGTCAATTTGAGACATTGTGCAATTCCTTTCATCATAAAGACACTTTTTCATTATACGTAAAAACGCATTCCGTGGTTGTGGTAAGTTGCACAAGCCACAGGCTCGGTGTTGATTTAGAGCCAAAGCCTTTTGGACACGGATGACGCGGATTACACGGAATCTTTTTGTCTTTCAAGGCGAACCTGAACTCAAGTAATCAAAAGCGATGAGCACGAATACGCCGTGCTGGTAGAATCGGCCCCAACAAACCGGCAGGAAAGGTATTTTGTATGAATTCTCATCAAGCGATTATCGCCCAAACCGAGGCTTATGTCCGCGAAACCCTGGCCGATGGCGGCGCGGGCCACGACTGGTGGCACGTTTACCGCGTCTGGAAGAATGCTCTGCACATTGCCCAAACCGAAACGGTCGATTTATTCGTCGTTGAGCTGGCCGCCCTGCTGCATGACATCGCCGACCACAAATTCCACGGCGGCGACGAGACGATTGGCCCCAAAACCGCCCGCGCCTGGCTCGAAAAATTGGGCGTGGATGAAGCCATCATCGCGCATGTGACTGAAATCATCGCCAGTCTGTCGTTCAAGGGCGCGCAGGTCGCCACGCCCATGCGCACCCGTGAGGGTATGGTCGTGCAGGACGCCGACCGCCTCGACGCCATTGGCGCGATAGGCATTGCCCGTGCCTTTGCCTATGGCGGCGCCAAAGGCCGCCTGTTGCACGACCCCACCGTGCCGGTTGAAATGCACGCTTCCTTTGAAACTTACAAAAATAGCGCCGCCCCGACCATCAACCATTTTTACGAAAAACTGCTCCTGCTCAAAGACCTGATGAATACCGAAACCGCCCGCAAGATTGCAGAAAATCGGCATGTTTACATGCAGGGCTTTTTGGCCCAGTTCTACGCGGAGTGGGAGGGCCAGGCCTAGCCGCCTTGACAGCCCCCCTCGCTGGCGTATAATTCTCTTTAGCCAAAAACAAGCCCGGAGAAATCTCACCAATCCATTTTTCAGAGAACTGCCGTCTGGTGCAAGGCAGCAAATGGGCTGAACGAGACTCCACTCCGGCGTCCTGTATTCGGACAGTTGCTCTTGCAGGGTTGTGGCTCAAACAGTCCAACGTTGCCACAGCGTAAAAGAGCCGGGTTCGCCCGTTAGCGCGCAGACCCAAGACACCCCCTCCGTCCCTTCGGGACACCTCCCCTATTTTCGTAGGAAATGGGCGAGGCCGGGTGGGGGCGTGAAAGCAGGTGGCACCACGAGCGCCCCCTCGTCCTGCTGACGAGTGGGGCGATTCTATTTCATCTCTGGAGGCGCATTTATGCTCGATATCAATCTCATCCGCGAAAATCCCGACCTGGTTCGCAAGTCCTTGCGTGACCGGCAAGATAACCCTGCTCCGGTTGATACCATCCTGCAATTGGATGAAAAACGCCGCGCTCTGCTGGTCGAGGTCGAAGCCCTGAAAGCCGAGCGCAACGCCGTTTCAAAAGAAATCGGCAAAATGAAAGACCCGGCGGAGCGGCAGGCCAAAATCGAGGCCATGCGCCTGGTCGGCGACCGAATCGCCGAAATGGACAGCCAGGTGGCCGAGGTCGAGACCGAACTGACACGGCTGACCTCCACCCTGCCCAACATCCCCGATGCGCGCGTCCCTTATGGAGTCGATGACAGCGAAAACATCGTCATCAAAACCGTTGGCGAGCCGAAAACTTTCGATTTTGCCCCCAAGCCGCATTGGGAACTCGGCCCGGCGCTGGGTATCATCGATTTTGAGCGCGGCACCAAAATCACCGGCTCACGCTTCTACACCCTTAGCGGCGCAGGCGCGCGTTTGCAGCGCGCCCTGATTGCCTGGATGCTCGACCTGCACACCCGCGGGCAGGGCTATCGTGAGCAATACCTGCCCTTCATGGTCAAAACCGCCACGGTCTATGGCGCGGGCCAACTGCCCAAGTTTGCCGACAACCTGTACAAAGACCACGAGGAAGACCTGTATTTTGTGCCAACGGCTGAAATCCCCCTCACCGGCCTGCACATGGACGAAATTCTCGACGAAGCCAGCCTGCCGCGCATGTACACCGCCTACACCCCCTGTTTTCGGCGCGAAAAAATGAGCGCCGGGCGCGATGTGCGCGGCATCAAGCGCGGTCATAAGTTTGATAAAGTGGAGATGTATATCTACTGCAAGCCCGAAGACTCCGAAGCCATGCTCCAGAAAATGCTGCACGACGCCGAGGAAACCTGCGCCGGGCTGGGCCTGACCTACCGTGTCAAGCAGCTTTGCACCGGCGACCTGGGCTTTGGCGCCACCATGACCTACGACCTCGAAGTCTGGGCGCCCGGCTGTGATGAGTGGCTGGAGGTCTCCTCGGTCTCGAACGATACCGACTTTCAGGCCCGGCGGGCCAACATCAAATACCGTCCGGCGGATGGCGGCAAGGCCCGCCTGCTGCACACCCTCAACGGTTCCGGTCTCGGACTACCCCGCACCCTGATTGCCGTTATGGAAAACTACCAGCAGGCCGATGGCTCTATCGTCGTCCCCGAAGTGTTGCGCCCCTGGATGGGCGGGGTCGAGGTTATCACGCCTTAGTCTGCCAGAACTGCTTGCAACCAGCGGAACATGCGCTTCGTACCATCCTGTATAATGCGCATGTTCCGTTATCTTTTCTTAAGGAGACCCCTTCCATGTTCGACCCCGCCTTGCTTGGCCCGGCCATCCTGAAAGGTATCACCTTTGTCTTCATGCTGATTGGCCTCTTTGGAACGCTGATTCCCATCTTCCCCGGCATTGTTGTCATCTGGCTGGCGGCCCTGGTCTATGCGGTTTTCTCGGCTCTGGCTGGCACCATGACCGGCTGGGATTGGCTCTTGTTTGTGTTCGTCACCTTGCTGGGCATCTTTGGCACGGTGGTCGATAACATCATCCTGGCGGCCAAACTGCGCGAAACGGGTACGCCCTGGCGTTCCATCATCCTTGCGTATGTGCTTGGCCTGGCCGCCAGCCTGTTCTTTACTCCTGTTTCGGGCTTGCTGGCAACGCCGGCAGCCCTTTACCTGGTCGAATATCGCCGCCTGCGTGACCGTGCCCTGGCTCTCAACTCGACCCGTGCTTTTCTGATTGGGTTTGGCTGGACCTTCCTGGCGCTCTTTTCAATTGGCAGTCTTATGATTGGCCTGTGGCTTTTGTGGGTGCTTTTCTAAAATCCAACTGCCTGCAACGTAAGGGCCGTTTTGACGTATGATTAAGTAAGGCTTCTGCGCCTTACTTTTTTTGTCTTTGCGTAAGTTTGAAAAAATTTACTAAATAATTGACAATATCAAAGTTATGATTATAATTTATAAAAATAATTTATTATGTATTTTAAAAAGGAGAATGCTATGAAACGCGACCGTGGTCAACTTGCCCTGGGGTTAATTCTTATTCTGGCTGGGGCCTGGTTTGTAGCCGTGAACCAGTTCCCGCAATTACAGAATATCGCCGGGCAGTATTCACAATTTCCGACCATTCTGCTGCCAATTGGTGCAGCCTTGCTCCTGGTTGGGTTGCTGGTCGGCGCGCCGGGGATGGCGGTGCCTGCCGCAATTGTTGCCGGTATTGGCGGCATCCTGGTTTACCAGACCAACACCAACGACTGGGCTTCCTGGTCTTATCTCTGGACGCTCATCCCCGGTTTTGTGGGGGTTGGGTCTCTGCTGCATGGTCTGTTTACCTGGAATGGCCGGCGCGCCCGCGAGGGCATGAATGCCGTCGCTGTCAGCGCCATTCTGTTTTTAATTTTTGGCACCTTGTTGGGTGGGCTAAAGATTTTGGGCGGCTCGTTGGGGGTGGCGGCCCTGTTGGTGATTGTCGGCCTCTGGCTGGTGGCAAACGGCCTGTTCCGTAAATGAGGAGAATAAGATGAGAAACGGCAGTCTTTTCTGGGGATTTTTGTTGATAGCGGTCGGCGGTCTGTTTGCTTTGCAGGCCATGAACATCATTGAAAACGTGACCAACTTCTTGTGGCCCCTTTTTCTCATCGCTCTGGGCGCCTGGATTTTGTGGGGGGCTTTCGCTCGTCCTTCCCTCGAGCCGGGCAGTGCCGGGTCATTTTCGATTGATTTGCAGGGCGCTTCGCGGGTCGCCTTTGACCTCGACCACGGAGCCGGACAGGTATTGGTGGCTGGCGGCGCCCCGGCGGGCATTGCCGTCAGCGGGGTGCAGGCGACCGGCATCAACGTCGCTTCGGAACTTGAGCAGGAGAGCCTGCATGTCAAAGTAGAAGCGGGCCCGAGTTTCCTGCCTTTTTTGGGGCCAGATGGCGGGGCCTGGCAGTTTCAACTGACCAACGAAGTCCCGCTCAGCCTGGATGTGGATGCTGGCGCCGCCAGTCTGCGCTTCGACCTGAGCCAGGTCAAATTGAGCAGTTTCAAACTCGATACGGGCGCCAGCAGTGTCAGCCTGATTTTGCCCGCCGAAGGCCAGCCCCTGGTCGAAATTGAGTCTGGCGCGGCTTCGGTCGATATTACCGTACCGCAGAGCATGGCTGCTCGTATCCGGTCGGAGGCCGGGGCTTCCTCGCTGTCGGTCGAACCCCGTTTGGAGTATAGGGGTGATGGTCTCTATCAGTCTGCCAATTTTGAAACTGCCGTTAATCGGGTTGAAATCCGTCTCGAGGGCGGCGCTAATTCGGTCAGCATTCATTCATAACCGGGAGGATGCTTATGCAACGCTTCAATTTCCGTATTTTGCTCGGCGGCGGGCTGATGTTGTTGGGTGGACTGCTTTTCCTGGAAGAGTTTGGCCTGCTTAAAGGCGTGGCGGGCTGGTTCTGGGCGGCTGTGCTGGCGGTGGTTGGCCTGTTTTTTATGCAGACCTTTTTCAAGAATACGCACTCTAACTGGTGGGCGGTTATTCCGGCTTTCGCCTTGTTTGGCATGGCCGCAGATGCTGTCTTGCCAGAGCGCCTTTCAGGCTGGGGCGGCGCTTTCTTTTTGGGTGCACTGGCGCTCTCGTTTTGGGCCGTTTATCTGACAGACCGCGCGCGCTGGTGGGGCATTATCCCTGGGGGTATTTTGCTTACCCTGGCAGTCGTCAGCGTTGTCGATGATGTCCTGGCTGTTGAGACCAATGGCGGCGTGTTGTTCATCGGTCTGGGGCTGACTTTCCTGCTGGTTGCGCTGCTGCCCAATCCGATTACCGATACGCGCTGGGCATACATTCCCGCTGCGGTGCTGGTGCTTTTTGGCGCTTTTGTTGGCTCAAGCGCAACTGCCGGGCTGGCGGCTTATCTCTGGCCGGTGGCGCTGATTGCGGTCGGTCTTGGCCTGATTGGCGGGTTTTTCTTGAAGAAGTAAGTGGCAATATGGCTTACTTGCCCACTTAAAAAGAAAACTTCCGGCATCCGCCGGAAGTTTTCTTTTGTCCCGCCCTTGTGATCTGTGCCCTCAATTCACAGTCAGGGTGTCACTGGTTATTCGGTTGCAACAGCCTCAATCACACGCACTTCGGGGAAGAACTGGCGCACGGTGCCTTCCACCCAGCCGTGCAGGGTTGAAGGCGAGAGCGGGCAACCCAGGCAGGCCCCGCCCAGGCGCACTTTGAGCGTCTCACCGTCAAAATCGACCATTTCCACTGAGCCGCCGTGATATTGCTCGATGTAGGCATTTAACTGCTCAAGCAAGGCGCGAATTTGGGTCTCTTTTGCGCTTGGAACGACATTTTCAGGCATGTTGACCTCCTCAGAAGAAAGTGGAAACTCGTTTTTGATAATTCCGTTGTTGAGCATAGTTTTGACCTGGGCATGAGCATTGACCCAGCGCGAGGAAACAGCGCGCGCCAGCCGGTCAAGCACCATTCGCCCGGTTTGGGGGTGTCGCTCCAGTAAGGTTCGCAGGTCAGGCCCGGTGATGAACAAGACCTCGCAGGGTTCAACGCAAACCACCGAAGCGCTATAAAAGCCATTGCCCAATACGGCTGACCAGCCAAAGACCCCTCCGGCCTTAACCTGGTTCAGGGTGATTGACTCTCCGTCATACGGTTTGTAGCGAATGGCGACTTTTCCCATCGAGAGCAGGTACAGGACGGTTGCGCGCTCTCCCTGCTCAAAGATAATTGCTCCGCTGGGGTAGGTGCGAACAGAAAAGAACGGGGCGATGATTTTTAAATCTGCCGCGCCCAAATCGCGAAAAAGAGGAAAACGAGTAACCTGCTGAACCATTTGTATAGATAATAAATCGCTTGAAGATGCTTACATAGTGGCAAATATTCTAAAAAACTTTGACATTTGTCCCTATTCTTATGACAGCCCGGGTGATGGATGTGGGTATTTCAGGTATACTCGAGTGACATTTGTAACCTTTGTGCTGAGGACGCATCTAATGATTGAAACTGGAACCCCCGATTTTTCGATAGAACTGCTCAGGGCTGGTGACCGCGCTGAATTTGCCCGCCTGGTAGATGCTTACTACACTCCAATTTTTCGCCTGGCGCTCAAAATGTTAGGTGACAGCGCCGATGCTGAAGATGTATTGCAGAACACTTTTTTGAAGGCGCTTCAGCATCTGCCAGAATTTGAAGGGCGCTCAAGCCTTTCGACCTGGCTCTACCGGATAGCCGCCAACGAAGCCCTGATGATGTTACGGAAACGTCGTCCAACGGTGCCAGTGGACGAAAACCCCGAAGAGGATGAAGATGGCTTTGCCCCGGCCCAGTTTAGCGATTGGTGTTGCCTGCCAGAGCAGGAATTTTTGACAGACGAGTCGAAGCGCCAACTGGATCTGGCCATTCAACGCTTACCCGAGACGCTCAAAGTTGTTTTCTTGTTGCGTGATATTGAAGGCCTTTCGATACGAGAAACCAGCGAGGCCCTGGGGTTGAGCGAGACGGCGGTTAAGACCCGTTTGTTGCGCGCCCGTCTCCATCTGCGCGAATCTTTATCCACCTACTATGGCGAACGTCTCGATGCGGAGAGTGCAAAATGAGTGAACACAAACACGATTGTCATGGCTTGCTGGCTTCTTTGAATGATTACCTGGAAGGCAGCCTGCCCGAGAACCTGTGCGCCGAACTTGAAGCTCATCTGCGTGAGTGTGAGAACTGCCGTGTGGTCGTTGATACAACCAGCAAGATGATTTATTTGTACCAGAACACGGGCCGCGATGTGAACGTGCCAGAGGGGACGCGGGCGCGCCTGTTTCATGCCTTGAATCTGGATGACTTTATTTTGCCCGGCAAGTAATTTTTTTTGCCACTTTTGACCGGCTTTCGCATCCAAACGATGTGAGCCAACCCCCCGACCTGCGTCTTGAAGTACCTGAGACCGCCGCGCCGCTCAAACGCGGTGCGCTCTGTCCGCGCTGCGCCGAAGGCCGCCTCGATTACAACGGCGTGCTCGACCTGGAGTGCCCCAGGTGCGGTTTTACGGCTGGAGGGGGCGGCGGCTGTACCTGATAAACTTTTTCTTTTGCCCCGTGTGGGCAACCTGAGGAGATAAAATGGAAAAACTACTAAACGATGAAATTGTGGGCCAGATTCGCGGCTTGTTCCAGAAGATGGAACACCCGGTGGAACTGATTTTGTTTGTCTCACAAGACAATTGCGATTACTGCACCGAAGTGCGCCAACTGCTCGAGGAAGTTGCCCCGCTTTCTGATTTGCTTGGCTTGCGGGTTTATGACCTGGCCGCCGATGCCGATGTGGCTGCCCGGTTTGGTGTCAGTGAAGCCCCGGCGATTTTGATTACCGCCCGCGAGGCTGACCAGGTGACCGACCTGGGTGTACGTTACCTGGGCATTCCATCGGGGCATGAGTTCGGCACCCTGATTCAAGATATTTTGCTGGTCTCTGGCCGCGACTCGGGTCTTTCGGCTGAAACCCGGGCCTATCTGAAAGGTTTGACCAGCCCCTTACTCTTGCAGGTCTTTGTAACACCTACCTGTCCGTATTGCCCGCGGGCTGTCTTGCTGGCTCATCAGTTTGCGATGGAAAACCCGGCCATGATTCGCGCTGAAGGCGTTGAAGCGATGGAGTTTGCTGAACTTTCGGAACAGTTTCAGGTGAGTGGCGTTCCCGACACCATCATTAACAGCGGCGCAGGACGCGTTGTTGGTGCTGTGCCCGAGGGTCACCTGCTGGATGAAATTCGCCGCGCGGTGCAGGGAGGCCGCTAAGCATGTCCTCGAAGCGTCAACGGGCCAGGGCAAAAGCGCGCTCTTTCAATGGCCAGGGTGTTCTCATGCTGGTCATTGGGCTGGGTCTGATGTTGGTGGC
>CAZNCT010000099.1:0-7666 GCA_964571615.1 uncultured Anaerolinea sp.
CGGTGATGCCTTCGGCGGCCAACTGCTTAATCCAGGCGGCGGCCCAGTGGGTGGTCGGCACGTCTGAGAAGCCGGTGCTGGTGCCAACGGCGGGCGGGTTGTAGGTCGCTCCGTGTTTGGCCTTGAGCAGGAAGACGGCCATCTGAGCGCGGTTGGTGGGCGCTTCTGGGCAGTAAATCAGCGGGCTGGTGCCGCATCCGCCCGTGACGCCGGCTGCGTACAGGCGCTCAATCCACGAGTAGGCCCAGTAATCAGCGGGGACATCGGCAAAGGTCGGGCCGGGCGGGGCGCTAATCTCGAAGGTGAAGGTGTAAGGCACCTTCTGAACATCGCCACCCGCGTCTTTACAGCCAGTCAGCGTTACAGTGTATTCACCGGGCGTCAGAGCTGCATTGGGCGCGAAGGTGTACTTCATTTCGGCGTTGTTGTAGGTGACGGTGCCAGCCACAGCGCCATCGGGGCCGCTGACCGTGAAGCACGAGGCCGGGTAGTTCACATTCGAGGGGTCGAGCATGGCCTGGTTCCAGACGACCTCGATATTGCGGATGCCGCTCACGTCGAACATATTGTGTGAGACGACAATCGGGTCGCGCCAGTTGGCAACTGTATCTTCGACCAGTTGGGTGCCATCGGTGCCGTACGAGACGGTTACCTCACGGTTGGTGATTTCGCCGTTGCCATCGGCTTCTTTCTCGACACGATCCCAGTCACTGCGGGCATATTTGTATTGCAGGGGGGTGCCATCCAGAATGTCGAGGGTGGTCTGCCAGGTGGTGTCATTGACTTTGGTCATCTCAATGCCGCCCGGGTTCCAGGTCGGGTAAGGAGCCGGGAATCCGCCAGCCAGGTAAACCGTGCCGGGGGTCGGGTCGGGCACAGTGACGCGGAAAGTCACCTGAACGATGCGCATTTCTGCGGTTGCCGTTACCTCGTTCGAGGGGTCAGACGGATTGACGTTGACATCAATGGCGGTGATGTAGTAGGTGTACTCGTGGTTGGATGTAACGGTGATGTCGGTGTAGGCCGTCAGGGTCGGGCCAGCCAGCAGAGCAACGCGGGTAAAAGCGGTTTCGCCAGCGGTCAGGTCTTTGCGCCAGACTTCAAAGCCGTACAGGTCGTCATCGTCATCCGGGTGCGCATCCCAGGCCAGCGAAATGCTGTCGGTGGTGGTGCCGGTCACTTCCAGGTTGGTGGGAGCGGCGGGAGCAGTGACATCGCTGGAAGCGACAACCGTCATTTGTCCGGCATCGTTGGGGTCATAGCCGCTCAGGTCGGTGTACAGGCCAGTGGTGGCGCCGTAAACCCAGGTTTCTCCGCCGTCGGTGCTGTAGCGGTACAGGTAGTCATACTCGCCAGCCGGGGCTTCGACAATCATGGCGCCCATAAACTCATCGTTGTTGCCGACATCGGTGTTGAAGGTGGCATCAAACCAGACCCAGGCGGGGTTGGTCGGCAGGCTTGCGTTGGGGCCATAGCCAACCTGGGCTTTCAGGCTGGGGGTTGGGCCGGCATCGCTGGTCACACCGGCGATGTAAACCTGGCCGTAGATGTTGGCGGTTTCATCCACCAGGCTGCAGGTGTGGATCATGCTAGGCGGCCATTGCAGGTTGGCCCAGTCGATGACGTAGGCAGGCAGGGCGCTTTCTTCGTTGGAAAGTTCGCTCACCAGGCCATTGGCCGAGGTCGCTGTAACAACGTAGTAGTAGCGGGTGCCGGGTTCAACGTCGAAATCATTGAAGGATGTGCCGCTTGTGCCGCCGATTTCTTCATAGCCGCCACCGCTCAAGCGTGAGCGCCAGACGGTGTAATCAACAGCGCCAGGGACGGCAGGCCACGAGATGGTGACCTGTTCGCCGCCAACCGCCAGGGCCGAGATGACCGGGGCAGCGGGGCGGTCGCCGCTGAAGTCGTCTTGCACAATCAGCAGGTAGCCGCCGCGCGCGGGCACAGCCGGGAGTTCCAATTCGCCAGCGCCGGAGACGGTGAAGGTAGCCGGGCTAAGCGCATCTTCGAGGGTGGCGCCGGTCGGGATGTAGCCGCTGACATCCAGGGTGACCGAACCAGCGGTTGCGCCGCGGTTGACCACGACGATGGCTGCGCTGCTGTCATCGGCCATCTTGCGGCCATAGGCGTAAATGTTGCTATCTGCTTCGGCCCAAAGCGGGTCAAACGATCCAGTGCGCAGCGCCGGGACGCTGTTGCGGGTGCCGGTCAGGGTCTGGTAGTAGGCCAGCAGGTCACCGCGCGCGCCGGTTTCGGTTTGCAGGTGTGCATAGTATGGCGTACCGAGGCCGGTCTCAAGCCAGGGGTAAGGCTGGCGGTTGTAGGGGTCATCCTGCCATTGCGAACCATCGAAGGAGGTCGGGCCCACCAGGCCGATTTCATCGCCGTAGTAGATGGTCGGCGCGCCGGGCAGGGTCATCTGAATCAGGGCTGCGCCTTTCAGGCGGGTAATCGAGTCGCTCCAGTCGTAAGCCGGGTTCAGGTAGATGGACACATCGTTGGCCGCGGCGTCATGGTTGAGCATGAAGAGCGGGCGGTTGGTGTCGTGGCTGCCAAACAGGTTCATCATCGCCGCAAACGCCTCGGGCGGGTAGCGCTCTTCGAGGTTGAGCAGGCGCTCGTTGATGGCGTCAGCCGTCAGCGGGGTGAGAACGCCCGCTGAACTGCCTGTGTTGTGGTCGTTGTCGCTGAAGGGGGTATCACGCCAGAAGCTCAGAATGGCTGAGGAGGTCTGGTAGTTCATGGTGGCATCCCACTCGCCGCCGAGCGTCCACGAGATGGCGTTGCCCCATTCTTCACCGACGATGTAACCTTCGGGGTTGCTGGCATGAACCGCATCGCGGAAGCCTTCCCAATAGTCATTGGTCGGGTCGTTGATGGTGCCGGGGTCAACATCGCCGCCGACATCGAGACGCCAACCGGAGGCGCCCAGGTCAATCCAGTAGCGGGCGATGCCTTCGGTGGGTGAGCCGGGGGTGGCATCCCAAATCAGCTGGCGTACTTCAGCGCTGTTGGCGCGCAGTTTGGGCAGGCTATCGTAGCCCCACCACGACTCATAATCGGCTGCGCCGGGGGTGCCGTCGTTACCAACGCAGGGGCCAGTCCCAGCCGGGACGGGGGTGAAGTAGAACCAGTTGCGGTAGGGGCTGGTCTGGCTTTCGCAAGCGCCAACTTCGGGGTAGCGCCCGTAACGATCCATGTAGGGGCTGTCTGAAGAGACGTGGTTGAAGACGCCATCCAGCACGATATGGATGTTGGCCGCGTTGGCGGCATCAACCATATCTTCAAAGTCTTGCAGGGTGCCAAAGTGCGGGTCAATCTGACCGTAATCGGTGGTGTCGTACTTGTGGTTCGAGGGTGATTTGAAGATGGGGTTCAGATACAGGACGGTAACGCCCAGGTCGGTGAAGTAGCCATCCACAATCTTCTCGGTGATGCCCGCAAGGTCGCCGCCGTAGAAGTTCTGGCTCCACTTGTTGGCGCAATCCATGCTGCCGCCGAAGTTCTCACGCGGGTCGCAGATGGGGGTGTTCCAATCGCTGCCGTTGGAGCGGAAGATGGTGTCGTTGTTGCCGTAGAAGAACTCACCTGCGGCGGGGTTGTTGGCCGGGTTGCCATCGCGGAAGCGGTCGGGGAAAATCTGGTAAATGACCGCGTTCTTGACCCAGTCAGGGGTTTCAAAGCCGGGGTCGTAAATGGACAACTGGTAGCTGTTGTCGGGCGAGGTATCGAAGGCCTGGCCCCAGCCGCCGGTACGGGCATTGTCATCTTCATAGTAGGCGGTCTTGGTGCCATCTTTGACGATGAAGCGGTACCAGTAAACCGTCGGGTCGGGGCTGGCGGGCAGAGTCACTTCCCAGAATTCATATGGCCCGGGGTCGTTGGGCAGGGAGACACCGGTGGCGACCCGGGTCATGTTGTACATGGTGGATGTGTTGAGCCGGTCGTTCCAGACGCGCACACGAGCCGATTCAAGGTCACCAGAAGCAGCGCGCATGCGCAGGGTGACAGGCGTTCCGGTCGGGACGGCTCCGCCGGGGTTGCGATAGAGCGGGTCGCGGCTGTTGTGGCCGAGGCCAAAGTACATAATGTCGTTATCGAGGCTGGCCCCGAAAGTGACATTGCGCACGACCTGTTTTTGGGTCACGCCATCGTCGGCGGTGACGGTGATGACGTTAGCGCCAAAGTTCAGGGTCAGCGGCTGGCTGAAGGTGCCATCGCCCGAGTCAACGGTCGGGGTGTGCTGTTCGGCGCTGTTCAGGTCAACCGTAACAGTTACGCCGGTAGCCGGTTCCACTTTACCGGTGACGGTAATGTTGGCCGAGAGAAAAGCCTGGTTGGGAGCCGGTGAGGTCACCAGCAGGCTAAGCCCCGCGGCAGGCGGGAACAGGTAAAAACTGGACAGGGTGGTGGTGCCGCTGCCCCAATCTGGGCTGGTGTAGGCCACGTTCGGGTCCGAAGGCACCGTGTCCTGGGCGTGTCCGCCGCTGCCGGTGGTGAAGACTTCGACGGCAATCGAATCCGGGTTGCCGAGGGCGGCTTTGGGGATGCGATATTCAATCAGGTTGTTGGCTGCGCTATGTGCCTGCGCGCCTCCTTCATCGGTCAGGTTGGGGTAACTCCAACTGCTGCCGTTCCAGTGATTGAGGTGTGCGCTATTCAGCGGCCCACCGCTGTCGTGCCAGGCATAGACGGTGTATTCGGGCAGATGGGCCGAAACGGCATTGACGGCGCGGCCCCAGGGGTCGGTGGTTGCGCCCGAGCCATCTACCTGGTCGGTGTCGATGTAGATACCGTAGGTCATGCCCCAGCCTGAAGCAAAGGCATCGAAGGCGATGTAATAGTTGTCGGCGTCATCGGTGATGTAAAGGTTGTGCAGGTCGAGGTTGGGTTCGGTCATGTCACCGAGCGGGTCGATTGCCACCGGGGCGCCGTAGGCCATATCGAGTTCGCCGTCAATGATGGGCGGGAAGACCAGGAAGTTGGACAGGGTGGTGGTGCCGCTGCCCCAATCTGGGCTGGTGTAGGCCACGTTCGGGTCCGAGGGTACCGTGTCCTGGGCGTGTCCGCCGCCGCCAGTGGTAAAGACTTCAATGGCAATGTGAGCCGGGTTGCCGAGGGCGGCCTTGGGGATGCGGTATTCAAGGAAATCGTTTGCGCCGTTGTAGCCCTGTTCGCCGCCAAAGGAAGCCAGGGTAGGCCAGTTCCAGGCTGCTCCATCCCAATGATTGAGTTGGGCGTCATTCAGTGTATCGCTGCCATCGTGCCAGACATACAAAGTGTATTCGGGCAGGTGGGCCGAGACAGCATTGACAGCGCGGCCCCAGGGGTCGGTGGTCGCGCCGGAGCCGTCTACCTGGTCGGTATCAATGTAGATGCCGTAGGTCATGCCCCAGTTAGAAGCAAACGCATCAAAGCCGATGTAGTAGTTATCGGCGTCTTCTACCAGGTACAGGTTGTGCAGGTCAAGGTTGGGTTCGGTCATGTCGCCAAGCGGGTCGCTGGCGATGGGGTCTCCGTAGGCCGCATCGCGTTCACCGTCAATAACGGGTGATCCGACGCTGCTGGGCAGGCCCGCTGGGGCTTCCAGAACAGTTGCGCTGGGGGCACCTGCCTGGGCGAACATTGCTGGTTGTGTGCCAAGCAGCAAGGCCGCAATCAGAAGGACATACAGGTATCGCATCTTGTTTCTCCTTATTTGGATAAGATGGTTGGTAAAAAACACTCTGCGCCGCGCCGCCGCCAGGCCCGGCGTGAATGTAAAGCCCTCTTGTGTCTTCTGGTACAAATGTAAAAGAACTTAACATATTATATGGATTTCTCGAATTTCTCCAAGTGTGATTTTCTTAAAAATTACATTTTGAGGAAGTTTGTCACCCTGTTTTTGCTTAAAAGGCCGAAATTTATGAAAAAATTTGGCTTTTTTGTACATCTACAAGCCAATTTGCCTGACAACTTTGGAGCCGATTCACCAGTATCATCTTGCTCTGATATGCGCATTGGTTTTTAGTTAATTTAAATGACTAATGTGCCGGAAGATTTTTATCAAAAACAGTACATGATTGGACGGGTTTTCGGCACGTGGAGAAACACAGATTCCTTGTTTTTGGAAAAAAACTCCGTGCCCATCTATCCGTGTGCATCCGCGTCAGTCCGTGTAATTCGTGTACCGGGTTTATCAAACTCCACGAAGCGACAAATTGGCGAAGGTATTGCTGTAGATATTCTTAAAACGAAACAGGGCGGGATTTTCTCCCGCCCTGTTGTTGAACAGAGGTTATTTTTTACGGGGCGCCAAAGAGCGGCAGGCTAAAGGTATTGACCAGGAAGACTGCCATTTGGGCACGGGTGACCGGGTTGTTGGGGCAGTAGTTGCCGCCGCCACAACCGCCGGTGATGCCTTCGGCGGCCAGTTGCTTAATCCAATCGGCGGCCCAGTAGGATGTCGGCACATCAGTAAAGCCGGTGCTGGCGCCTGCTGAGGGCGGGACGTAAGCCGCGCCATGTTTGGCCTTCAGCAAGAAGACAGCCATTTGAGCACGGGTGACCGGGCTTTCGGGGCAGAAGTTCGAGCCATCGCCACAACCGCCGGTGATGCCTTCGGTGGCCAACTGCTTAATCCAGGCGGCGGCCCAGTACGTGGTTGCGACATCGCCAAAGCCGGTGCTGGCGCCTACCGCAGGCGGAGTGTAGGCCGCGCCATGAATGCCTTTGAGCAGGAAGATAGACATTTGAGCGCGGCTGACGGTTCCGTTCGGGCAATACAGACGCTCAGGGGTCACGGCGCAGCCGTCAGTGATGCCGGCCTGGCGCACACTTTCAATATTCGTCCAGAACGGATTGTTGCCAAGCACATCCTGGAAGGAACGTACCTGCACTTTGAGCGTGCCGCCGGGCGTCACGGTGGGGGCAGTATTGCCGTTGCGGTGACCAATCTGGATGTAATAGGTCGTCGCCGCGGTGACCGCTACATTTACATCGGATTGTTTGGTGCTGTAGGCGTCATCGTTACAGGCAACCAGGGTATTGCTGGGGGTGTTCTGGCGCCAGACGGCAATGAAAGTATCGTAGTTCGAACCGAGGGTATCCAGGTAAAGTTTGCCACTGGCTGCCGGGGTGTATTTGTACCAGACCGAAGCAAAACCAGCGCCGGGGCTGCAGGTGTTTTCGGTGCCAGCATCAATGGTCGCCGGGATGGTGTTGAGCGTAGCCAGGTAAGGCACGCTAATGGTGGTTGCGGTTTCAAGGAAGTCGTTGGGCAGGGGGGTGCCAGTTGTAAAGCTAAACCAGCCGCTATCGGCATTGGTCGTGCCGTTGGCGTTGGTGGCGCGCACCTGCCAGTAGTAGGTGGTGTTGTTGGCGATGCCGGTCATCAGGGTCGCCATGGTGTTGGTGCCTGCATTAATCCAGCTGTTATCGCACAGGCCGTTGTTAATGGTGTCAACACAGTACGAATACGAGGCGGCGGTGGGGCTTGATTGCCAGGTCAGCACAGGGGTAATCGACTGGTTGACCGCGCCGTTGGCGGGCAGCAGTTTGTTGAAGGCCGCCGGAGGCAGGGTCACCTGGGTGCTGAAAGTCCACCAGGCGCCGCTGTTGGCATCTACTTTGGTGTTGTCGTTCAAGACGGCCTGCACTTGCCAGTAGTAGGTGGTGTTGGCGG
>CAZNCT010000099.1:7676-14402 GCA_964571615.1 uncultured Anaerolinea sp.
CAGAGTGGTCAGGGTGACGCTGGTATTGCCCCAGGCGTTTGTCCATTCACCGGCGGCATCGCACTGGTTGTTGTTGCTGGTATCAATGCAATAGCGGTAGCGGTTCAGGCCTGTGCCGGTGTATGCGCTCCACTTCAAAGTGACATTGGCGTTATTAACATTGGTGGCGTTATTGACGGGTGTGGTCTTGCTCAACGTCCCCAGGTTTTCGGTAGTCTCTGGGCGAGCAGCGGGAGCAGGCTGCAAATTGGTCGCTTCGCTCATCCAGATTGTCAGGCAGGCCAGGGCTGAGTCTGACTCGCAGGCGCTGAAGGCGACCCGCAGATAGTAACCGTCGGTATGGAAGTAGGTGTTGGAATATCCGCTCTCATGGTTTGAGGCGGCCACAGCCTGCCACCCGGCCAGGGCCAGCGATTTGTCATTGTAAAACTCCAGCAGGGCCTGGCTGTCTTCGGCATCCAGATTGACGGATTCAACCGCCGAGAAAGAAGTGCCGGGCAGCAGGGCGGTGCCTTCGGTGACCGCAATTTCCTGCTCCTGTGGCTGGCCATCCTGCCAGGTCAGGCCGGGGAAGAGCGGTGTCTCGGGGCCGGGCGCCGCATCAGCGGCCCGGGCTGGCGCAAAGACGCTGAGCGCAAAGGTCAGCGCCACCAGCCAGCTGGCGATGTTTTTGATGAGGAGTGCATGTTTCTTCATCATATTGTCCTTTTTTGTCTTTTTCTTTTCCTCGCTGCCCGTCCATTTTTGGGCATCGGGGGTTTATCATACCATAATTCAAAACCGCCTTTTTGCAGGCTTGATTTGCAAGCCGCAAATCCGCCGGGCGCAGCGGCTACTTCAATAGGACGCTCGGGTCGCGCAGAAAGTTCCCGACCGCTTGAATCAAAATACCCGGCGAACAAACTCACCGGGTATTTTGTCTATCAGATGCAAGTTTTTTTAAGGTAGATTGAAGGCGCTAACGAGAAAGACTGCCATTTGGGCGCGGGTAACCGGGTTATTCGGGCAGTAGTTGCCGTTGCCGCAGCCGCTGGTGATGCCTTCGGCGGCCAGCTGCTTAATCCAGGGGGCAAAGATGTTGGTTGCGGGCACATCGGCAAAACCGCTTCCGGTGTAGTCGAGGGGCGGCGGCGTGTAATCGGCGCCATATTTGGCTTTCAGGATGAAGACCGCCATCTGGGCGCGGGTAACCGGGTTTTCGGGACAATAATTGCCGTTGCCGCATCCGCCGGTGATTCCGTCTGTGTAGAGCTGCTCAATCCAGGCGGCGGCCCAGTGCGTTTCGGGGACATCATTGAAGATGCTCCCGGTTGCGGGAGGTGGCGTGAAGCCAGAGCCATTGATGCTTTTTTCCAGGAAGACCGCCATTTGTCCGCGGGTGACCGGGTTGTTGGGACAATAGCGCAGCGGCCCGGTGGCGCAGCCGCCCGTGATGCCCTCGTTGTACAGGGTATGGACAGCGTCGTAATACCAGATATTTGGCACGCCGCTAAACGGATGACTGGGTTGGACATCTGCAAAGACGTAGGTGAGATTGGCAAAGGCTACACTTCCCCAGTTGCTGTTGTTGGTGGCCCATTTGCCAAAGCGCGAGTCTTGCATGATGCTCAAAAAGCCGGCCTCGCCACTGCTGCCGCCATAGTACAGGCGATAATCGGCCCCGGTTGGGCAATTCCCCAGGGTTGGTTCGGGTTTGATGCGGTGGAAGTACAAAATGGCTCGCACTGCCGGATAATTTGCCAGTTTGCCAAACGTATCGAGCACCCAGGCGCTCTTGGTCTGAGTTGGGTCAGAGGGGTTGACTGCATTCCCAACCGTGCCGGTTTGAGAAATGAAGATCGGTTTGCTGGGCGCCATGGCGCGCATACGCACCAGGTAGGGTTCCATGGCCGTCTCAAAGGTGTCCCACTTTGCCCAGACGGTTGGGCAGTTGCCGTAATTGTAGGCGCTGAAACCAACCACATCAACATTGGCATCGCCGGGATAGTAGTTTTCAAAAGCCTTCCACGGATAAGCCGGATTGTGCCATCCGTTGGGGACAAAGACCCAGCGCACCGCGCTGGCGGGGACGCCTTGAGCGTTGAAAATCTGACGAATGCGCAAGTAGGCCTGGATGAAAGTTGGGCCGTCTGAAGCATAATTAATCCAATCACCATTCACTTCAGGCAGAGGCGCCAGGTAGGCAAATTTGCTTGACCCCGCCCAACTCTTGAAGTAGTTGGCCCAGGCGGCAATTTTTGCGTCACAGGAACCGGCTGCAATCTCGACGGTGGTATCGCAATTTGCGTCGTAGTAGCCGCCTTCCCAACTTTCACTGGGCATCAGGTTGACATACGGGACAAAGCCATTGTTCCAGGCCGCATTCAGTTCGTTGGGCACGTTCCAGGCCGGGTTTAAGGTCAGGCTCATGAAATCCCCGGCAAAGGTCACGCCGCTGGCGCTGTTGCTGGTCAGCCAGGTGTTCATGGCTGTGATTTCACCAATCGTACTTTGCAGGCTATCGCTGGGATACACCCCAAACAAGATGGGCAGGCTTGGGGTTCCCGCCGCCTGTGGGGCCGCCTGTGCACCTGCCGGGAATAACGACAGCAGCAAGGCCATCAGAACGATGAAAGAAAAGATATTTTTTCGCATTTGAAAACTCCATGAGAAGAAAGATAAACGATATAACAACCTTCAACTCTATTATACAAAGGCCTGCCGAGGCAGTTCTTTTCAGTTTGGATAGCCGGAAAAAACGCCCGACAGGTAACTGCCGGGCGTTTGGAAACAAGAACTGTAGCGTTTACTCGCCGCTCTCTGGCCCGATCAAAATCTGTTCAGAGTCTGGCATTTGGGGCAGACCGGGCATTTCCATGCTGTAGATTAGCCCTGGGCCGTAGTCCGTGGCTTCCAGGATGAAGGTGGTGCTAAAGACTCTCACATAGGCAGCACTGCTTGGAAAGTACACATCGACCATGAAGGATAGTGTATTGTCTGGGTAGTAGGTCGAAGGATCTGCGAGCGAGTAAACTCGGCAGGCATAGTCGGTGCGGTCAGTCGGGTCGGTATAGCTCTCCAGGACTGCCGTGGCGCCAGCTCCACCATAATATTTTGAATGCAATATCTCTACCTGATCAATCGTAGCATCTTCGGTCTTGTAGCAGAACTGCACTCCGGTGAAGCGGGTGGTTGAGCTATACAGGGTGGCCGGCAGGGTGGGTGTCACCTGAAAGTAGGCGCTTCCGGCTGCGCTGCGCCGCAAATGGGCCTGCATGGTATATGGCTCAACATATGCGCTTGTGCCTGATGTGCCGTTGACCGCCCAGGCATTCGGCCCGACGTTGAAGTAGTGGGTCCCGACGGTGGCCTGGTTCTTAATCATCACAGCCACCTGGGCGCGGGTGACGTTATTATTCGGCTTAAAGGTGCCATCGGGGTAACCGCCGACCACGCCCTTGCTGGCCGCCCAGCAGATAGCGGCTTCGGCCCAGTGGCCACTGGTGTCACTGAAACAACTGCTGGCCGCCAGCACTGCCGCCGAGGCCTGGCCCAGGCTAAAGGCCGCCAGAACGAACAAGGTGATGAGCGCGCCGATGAGATAGGGGCTAAAGCGTTTCATAGCATTCTCCTTTTCGAAAAACCTTATGCTTATCCAATCCATCTGGATTGTGATTAATTTCATCATACATCTAAATCGGACCTAAGTTCAAGCCAGGGGAGGATTTTGACACGCAAAGGCAACAAAAAACGCCCGGCAGGCAACTGCCAGGCGTTGGGAAAGCATGAATTGTAGCGTTTACTCGCCGCTCTCCGGGCCGGTCGAAATCTGTTCAGAGGCGGGCGTCTGGGGCAGTCCGGGCATTGGCATGCTCCAAATGGTGCCAGGGCCGATGTCTGTGGCGGTAAGAATGAAGGTGGTGCTATAGACCCTGACATAAGCGCTAGAGGTGGGGAAGTTCACCGTCACAAAGAAGGAGATGAGATTATCCGGGTAGTATGTGTTCGGTGATGAGATTGAATAGACGCGGCAGCCATAGCCAGTGCGGTCTGTGCTGTCGGTCAAGGACGATAACGTGATGTTCGAACCGTCACCGACCATAAACTTACTATGCACGATGCCTACGGTGTCAATAATCGCGTCTGCTTCAGTTTTGTAACAGAATTGCACCCCCGTAAAGCGGGTGGTTGAACTGTACAGGGTGGCCGGCAGGGTGGGGGTCACCTGGAAGGTTGCAGATCCCGCAGTGCTGCGCGTCAAAAAGGCTTGCACGGTGTATCGTTCAACGGCAGCATTGGAACTGGAACTATTCACTTCCCAGGCATTCGGCCCGGCGTTGAAGTAGTGGCTCCCGACGGTGGCCTGGTTCTTAATCATCACAGCCACCTGGGCGCGGGTGACGTTGTTGTTCGGTTTGTACGTGCCATCAGGAAACCCGCCGACAATTCCTTTTTCTGCGGCCCAACAGATGGCTGTTTCGGCCCAGTGGCCGTTGGTATCGCTGAAACAGCCGGTGGACGCCAGCACCGCCGCCGCCGAGGCCTGCCCAAGGCCGAAGGCTGCCAGCAAAGCCAGGGTAGCAATTATACCGATGAGATAAGGGACAAAGCGTTTCATGAAACTTCTCCTGAGAATTAAGGCTCCTGCCCGACATTCGGTTGTCGGGCAGGAGTGTTGATCATTGGGTCAAAATTATTCTCCGGGGTCGGCTCCGGCGGCTGTATCCAGACCCGGCAGTCCGGTGCGCATGGGCTCTGGCCCAATCGCAAGGGGCACATACGGGTCAAAGGTAACAGTGGCCGAACTGACACGGAAAATACCGCCGGTCGTGGCGAAATTCACGCTGATGAAAAGATTGATGTGGTCACCAGAGAACAGAACCGTTGGGCTTGAAAGATTGTATACCCGGCAGGTTGCATCTGTGCGAATGGCTGCGTCAACAACAGAGGCAATCGCTGTACCCACTCCATTGCTGTTGGCAAACAACTGCAAGTATACGGCGTTTAGCGATGTGTTGGGGTCTGCGCTGTAGCACAGGGTTACCCCTTTCAGCACTGTATTTCTTCCATAAACCCGGCCCGGTGCTGGCACCCCGACCTGGAAGCCCTTAAGGCCAGTGGTCGTTGCCCGAAGTTGAGCAGTGTCGGTATAACGTAAGATATAAGCAGTATCTACAGATCCAGCGTTGACCTGCCAGGCGGTTGGGTCAATATGCACCCGGTGTTCGCCAGTTTCTGGCGGAATGTTGACCTGGTTCTTGAGCATGACAGCCACCTGGGCGCGGGTGACGGTGTTATTGGGCTTATAGGTGCCATCGGGGAAGCCGCCGACCACGCCGTTGCTGGCCGCCCAGTGGCCGTTGGTGTCGCTGAAACAGCCGGTGGATGCCAGCATTGCCGCCGAGGCCTGGCCCAGGCTGAAGGCCGCCAGTATCACCAGCGTTACCAGCGCGCCAATGAGATAGGGGGTAAAACGTTTCATGAGTTTCTCTCCTTCTGGAATAAAAAAAGAACCGATACAAAAGATGATAAACTTCATCTTCTATATCGATTATTGTATAACAACCAAAACCAGAATTCAAGCAGGGGAATTGTTACAAATAGGTTAAAACGAGTGAGTGTGCGTGTGATTGCCGCCGCTCTCTGGCCCCAGCCAGCGCCGCAGGCCCCCCAGCCGATGATGATAAAGCGCCAGCGATACGGCAATTGCGGTTGTAATCGGTACGGCTGCCACCAGCCCAAGTGAGCCGACCAGCGTGCGCACAATTTCCTCAGCAATCATCTCGGTGTTCAGCAGAAAGCCATAATTGCCCTGCCCAAGCGTAAAGAGCAGCAGGGTTGGCAGGGCCGCCCCGGCATAAGCCAGCACCAGGGTATTGACGGTCGCCGCCACGTGATCCTGTCCAATCCGCATGGCTGTTTGAAACAAGCCCCCAAAGCCCAGCGCCGGGTTGGCATGATGCAGTTCAAAAACCGCCGAAGATTGGGTCGTCACCAGGTCATCCAGTACGCCCAATGCGCCGATAATCAAGCCTCCCAAGAGCAGGCCGCGCAGGTTGATGGTCACTTCAGACATTTGGGCCAAAAAGAGCGCGTCCTCGCTGCCGTAGCCGCTCAGGCGCGAGAAAGAGATAAAAAGTACTGCCAGGCCGCCAGTCAGCATCAGCACCAGCACCATGCTCAAGACCGAAGCGTGCGTTTTTAAATTCCAGCCGTAGGTGACGTACAACGAACCCCCCAGCAAAATGCCCGAGCCTACCAGGCTGACCGTCACCGGGTCTTCACCTGCCAGGATGCGTGGGATGATATAGCCAATGATGATCAGCAGGCTGAAGCCCATCGCCAGCAGGGCGCGCAGGCCTTTCCAACCGCTGATGAGCAAAATAGCCAGCACAAATACTCCAAAAAGCGCCAGCAGCGACCCTTCACGCACCGTCTCCACATAAAAAGCGTTCAAGACGCCATCGGTACGACGTCCCAGGGTGATGAAAATCTCATCTCCGGGCGCAAAAGGCGTAAAGGCGGGCCGTACCTGGCGGCGTCCGTAATCCACTTCCATCAAAATACCGCGATACTCCCCCTCCAGCAGTTCCACGCGCATCACCTGGTAGTCTTGCAGCGTCCCGCCCAGGTCGGTCTGACCCTCTTCCAGAATATCAACTACCCGGGCACGCAGGGTGCCGGTGCCGTAAGTGCTCGAAATTCCCTCCACCGCAGGCGGGCGAAGAAAGTACGGCAGGCCCCAGG
>CAZNCT010000100.1:0-14395 GCA_964571615.1 uncultured Anaerolinea sp.
GGATTCGAACCCGCGAATATCAGCTTGGAAGGCTGATGCCTTACCGCTTGGCGACTCCCGCAAAAGCAAACCGTATTCTACCGTGAGGCGCCGAGATGGTCAAGCGCGGCGCAAAGCGCCCGACCTTGCGGTATAATCGTCCCGCTATGAATGAAAAACGGCCTGAAGATTTATCGGTAGAAGAACTGCGCCGTCTGTTACTCGACAAACGCCGCGTCACCCGCCACGACCGGCTGGAAAAATTTCGCCGCACCGGGCGGGTCATCTCCCTGGCAGTTGAAACTCCCGAGCAGCCCGCAAACGGTGACGACCCCGGCCAGGTCGTGGAGACATCCGACGACGCAAACAGCCCGGCGCCGCGCAATCCCCGCCGCGTTTTGATGGATCGTCTCTTGCTCGGCGTTGAAATCCTGGCAGTCCTTGGGCTGATTGGGATTGGACTGGCCTTCTTCAGCATCATGCGCACCCTGAACGACGAGGTCGCAGCCTCCATTCAACAGCCAACCGCCCAGCCCACCGCGCTGATTACGGCTGTCGTGTTGCCTTCCGGGCACACGCCGCCAAACGCCGAGGGCGGCGCACAGCCCAACGAAGCCGAAATCCCCGAACACCTGCGCCCGCTCGTTCAAAACATCGCCAGCATCCCCGTCCCCACCGCCAGCCCGGCCCAGGCCATCCGCATCCAGATTCCGGCCATTGGTGTAGATGCCCCCATCGTGCAAGGAGACGGCTGGGAGCAACTCAAAAAAGGAGTCGGTCAGCACATTGGCACCGCCAACCCGGGCGAGAACGGCAACGTCGTCCTGGCCGCGCACAACGACATTTTCGGAGAAATCTTTCGAGAACTGGACAAACTCCAACCCGGCGACGTGGTCATCCTGTATACCAACCAGCGCCAGTACAATTACATCATCACCGGCACGCAAATCGTCGAACCGACCCGGGTCGAAGTCATGGCCCCAACGCCCAACCCTACCGTTACGCTGATTTCGTGTTATCCTTACCTCGTCAACACCCAGCGGATTGTTGTTTTTGCCGCGCTACAAAATCCTTAGGAGCAAGTATATGCCAAGAAAATCTGTTCTCAAAAACGCCACTGCCGCCGAATTCAACCCGGATTACGGCCCCGTCAAAAAAGACCTGAAACGCATCGGCATCCTGGCCGGGACGTTTATGGCCATCCTGGTTGCGCTCTCGTTCTTCCTGCGCTAAGTAAGTCCGCGTTGCGCCCGCCATTTGCCACAAAGTGCCACCGCTTGTTTTGCGGTAACTTTGTGGCATTTTGCTTTCTTGACAAATAAAGCAGAGAGTGCAACAATAGTGTGTAATAAAACTACACACAGGAGCGAGGTATGGAACTCCAACGCGCTCAAATTTTGCTTAAGAAATCACAACATGAATTGCTAACCGAAATCGCCCGCCAGGAAAATCGCAGCCTTTCTGAAATCGTGCGCGAGTTGCTTGAACAGGCCCTGCTTGCCCGTCAGCGCAGGCAAATGTCCCTGGCCGCCCGTGAATTACAGGCTGAATACCGCACCAACCCCGACCTTTCTGAATTCAATGCGCTCGATAGCGAAGATTTTTTCTTCGAGGCCGACGATGAAAAGGGGTGAAATCTGGCTGGTCAACCTCGACCCAACCCTTGGGGCCGAGATAAAGAAACAACGCCCGGCGGTCATCATCAGCAGTGACCTGGTCGGCGTTCTGCCGCTCAAAGTTGTAATTCCAATCACCGGCTGGAAAGACTCGTTTGCAAAAGCGCCCTGGATGGTCAAAATCACGCCGTCCATCGAAAACGGGCTCGAAAAAATCTCCAGCGCCGACTGTCTGCAAATTCGCTCTGTCTCCGAAGAGCGGTTGGTCAAAAAACTCGGCAAATTGGCTCCGGTCACGCTTAAGGAAATCCTTGCCGGCATTCAACAGGTCATAGCCCCCTGATGACAAAACCCATCCAACTCACCCTCACCACCGCTGCTTACGGCGGCGAAGCCATCGGGCGCTACGATGGGCGCGCCGTCTTCGTGCCTTTTGCCCTGCCTGGTGAAATCGTCCGCGTTCGCATCATTGAAGAGCGCAAAAACTTCGCCCGCGCCGAACTACTCGAAATCGTCAAACCCGCCCCCGAGCGCATCGCCCCCCGCTGTCCGCACTATTTCTCCCCTCTCCTATCAGGAGAGGGGCCGGGGGTGAGGTCGTCTTGCGGCGGATGTCACTACCAGCACCTGGCCTACCCCGAGCAACTGCGCCTGAAAACCGACCTGCTGCGCGACCAACTGACCCGCATTGGCAAAATTCAAAACCCGCCCGTGCGCCCAATCGTCGCCTCGCCAGACGAATGGAACTACCGCAACCACATCCAATTTCATCTGGATGACGACGCGAACCTGGGCTTTATCGCCGCCCCAAGCGCCTCCGCGCGAGACAGCGCCGCCAGCCTGAACGTGCTCCCGATTAAAGAATGTCACCTGCCCGAAGCCGGGCTCAACGCCCTCTGGCCGACCCTCGAATTTGAACCCGGCACCGCCCTTCAGCGCGTCTCGCTGCGCGCTGGGGACGATGTCATGCTCATCCTTGAATCTGACACGCCCGAGCCGCCCGAACTCGAACTCGAAAGCGACATCTCCGTCGTCCACCTGGTCGAAGACGACCCCGTCATCCTGGCGGGCGACGATTACATCGTCATCGAAGTGCTGGGGCGGCCCTTCAAGGTCTCGGCGGCCTCGTTCTTTCAGGTCAATACCCGCATGGCCGCTAAAATGGTCGAGCACCTGCTCGAAACCCTGCCGGTCTCGCCCACCGCCACCCTGCTCGATGTGTATTGCGGAGTCGGCTTGTTCAGCGCCTTCTTCGCGCCGCGCGTCAAAAAAGTCATCGGCATCGAAGCCGCGCCCTCCTCATGCGAAGACTTCGCCGTCAACCTCGACGAGTTCGACAACGTTGAACTGTACGAAGCCCCCGCCGAAGAAGTTCTGCCGCACCTGCCAGACTACGCCGACCTGGTCATCCTCGACCCGCCCCGCGCCGGGTTGGACAGGGCCGTGATAGACGCCCTGCTCGCCAAAAAGCCCGAAACCATCGCCTACGTCTCCTGCGACCCCGCCACCCTGGCCCGCGACGCCGCCCGCCTGCTCGCCGGGGGCTACAAACTCAAACAAGTCACCCCCTTCGATTTGTTCCCGCAGACTTATCACATCGAGAGCATCAGCATTTTTGAGTCATAATCGTGGCGCGGGATTCTATCCCGCAAACTCCAGGAGTACCACCCAAATCAAGCCTGAACCAGGCGCGGTGTCGGTCGGATGCTATCCCGCAAACCCCGGGAATACCACCCCGCCATTTTTCTCACACACGCGGAATAACATTCCGCGCCACGTCCACCAGCCGCCATGCTCCCGCTCACCGACTCATCCATCCTCGTCCCGCTCGGCGACCAGATAGACCCCGCCCTCAACCGCCGCGCCCATGCCCTGGCCGCCCGGCTGGCAGCGCATCCGCTGGCAGGCGTGCTCGAAACCGTCCCCGCCTACGCCAGCCTGACGGTGCATTACGACCCGCTCATCCGCACCTACGCTGAAGTCGCCGAGTGGATCGGTGAACACCTCGCCGCACAGACAGAACTCACCCCCCGCCCAACCCGCGCCATCGAAATCCCGGTCACTTACGACGGCCCCGACCTGCCCTTTGTGGCCGAACACTGCCGCCTGAGCATCCCCGAAGTCATCCGCCTGCACAGCACCGCCGAATACACAGTTTACATGATGGGCTTCCTGCCGGGCTTCCCCTACCTGGGCGGCCTGCCAGCGCAACTGCGCACCCCGCGCCGCGCCACGCCGCGCACCCGCGTCCCTGCCGGGGCGGTGGCAATAGCCGGGGCGCAGGCGGGCATCTACCCGCAAGAAAGCCCCGGCGGCTGGCAACTGCTCGGCCATACCGACCTGCCGCTCTACGACCCCCGGCGCAGTCCGCCCTTCCTGCTCTCCCCCGGCGACCAGGTGCGTTTCATCCCAACATAACCGCGCCACCCACCAAATGCTCGAACTGCTCGACCCCGCCCTGCTCACCACCATCCAGGATTCTGGCCGAATAGGCTGGCAGGCCTATGGCGTCCCGCGCAGCGGCCCAATGGACGCCATCGCGCTCTACGCCGCCAACCGGCTGGCGGGCAACCCGCCGGGCACCGCCGCCCTCGAACTCGGTTTCTCAGGCGCGCGCCTGTACGCCCACCAACCCTGCCTGCTGGCCCTGGCCGGCCCGGGCTTCAGCCTGAAAGTTTACGGCTGGCACTTCGGGGGTTGGACATCGGTCTATGTCCGCGCCGGGACTCTCGTCGAAATCGAAAAGACGGGGGATGGCAACTGGGGCGTTCTCGCCGTTCATGGCGGGATACACACCCCACCCGCGCTTGGCTCCCGCGCCACGACGCTTAATGCCACGCTGACAGGTTCTCCCGCCCGCCCGCTCGCCCCCGGCGACCTGCTGCCGATTGGCCCGGCCAGCGCCCACCTACCCGCCCTGGCCGGGCGCAAAATTGACCCGCCGCTGGCCTACAAACCCAACCCGCAAATTCGCGTCTTGCCCGGGCCACAGCGCGGCTGGTTCAACCCCGAAGCCCTGGCGACCTTTTATACATCCGCCTACCGGGTCTCGCCCGCCTCCGATAGAACCGGCTACCGGCTGGAAGGCCCGCCGCTGGCGCGCGCCGATGGGCGCGAACTGCTCTCCGAGGGCATGGCGCGCGGCTGTATCCAAATCCCCGCCGATGGCCTGCCCATCGTCACCCAGGCCGATTGCCCAACGACCGGCGGCTACCCCAAAATCGCCTCCGTCATCGCCGCCGACCAGCCCGTGCTGGCCCAAACCCCCATCGCCAGCGGCGAAATCCGTTTTATTGAGACGACAATCGAAGAAGCCCAGTCGGCCTACCGGGCGCTGATTGCCCACCTGGAAAAACAGATTGCCAGGTGTCTCGTAGAGAATGATTATCTCTGGGCCGGGTTTTAATTTGGAGTCCAAAATCTCTGACTTTGGCGCAAAATCGAGAAAGACCAGAATCCAAAGTCTCTGACTTTGGAGCAAAATCGGGAGATTTTGCTCTCCGCGGGACAGGAGTTTACCCATGCAAATTGACTTAAACTGTGACCTGGGCGAATCGTTTGGCGCCTACCAAATCGGGGACGACGCCGCCATCATGCCGTATGTCACCTCCGTCAACATCGCCTGCGGGTTTCATGCCGGAGACGCATCCGTCATGCAAGCCACAGTTCGGCTGGCCAAACAGCACGGCGTGGCAATTGGCGCGCACCCCGGCTGGCCCGACCTGCAAGGCTTTGGGCGGCGCGAAATGAAAATCTCCCCGGCAGAGGCCGAAGCGCTCGTGCTGTATCAAATTGGGGCGCTGGCGGGCTTTGTCCGCGCGGAGGGGCTGGAATTGCGGCATGTCAAGCCGCATGGGGCGCTTTACAATCAGGCGGCGCGAGACCCGGCCCTGGCAGAAGCGGTTGCCAGGGCGGTCAAACGCTTCAGCGTGGATTTGCTGCTGGTCGGGCTGGCAGGCTCCGGGTTGCTCGAGGCGGGGCGTGCAATCGGCCTGCGGGTGGCGGGCGAAGCCTTCCCCGACCGGGGTTACAATCCCGATGGCACGCTCATGTCCCGTCACCTGCCGGGCGCGGTGCTGGAAAACCCCGAAGAAATTGCGGCAAATGCCGTCCGCCTGGCGCGGGAGGGGATTCGCTTTGGTGAGAAAATGGTCATCCCCGATACGCTCTGCCTGCACGGCGACCACCCAGGCGCAGTAGAAAACGCCCGGCGTGTGCGCGCGGCCCTGCTGGCTGTATAATCGGGCCAAATTGAAAAAGGAGTCTCCCATGAAGCATGAAGAAGGCACGTTTTCTGGCGCGCGCGAGGCGCAAATTTTTCATCAGTGCTGGCTGCCCGATGGGGATGTAAAGGCCGTGCTGTTGGTGGTGCACGGCCTGGGTGAGCACAGCGGGCGATACATGAACCTGGTCAACCGTTTTGTGCCGCTGGGTTATGCGGTCTATGCGCTCGACCACATCGGCCACGGAAAATCGGAAGGCCAGCGTGTTTTTGTGGAGCGCTTTTCAGACTTCACCACCACACTCAACCAGTTTTTAGACCTGGTGAGCGCCCAACAGCCGGGCAAACCCGTCTTCCTGTTCGCGCACAGCATGGGCGGGCTGATTGGCTGCACCTACCTGCTCGAGCATCAGGCCCGGTTGGCCGGAGCGGTCATTTCGGCCCCGGCGATTAAGGTCTCAGAGAGCGTTTCGCCAGCGACCATTCTGGCGGGGCGGGCGCTTTCACTGCTAGCGCCGCGCGCGGGCCTGCTGGCCCTGGATGCCAGCGCCATTTGCAGCGACCCGGCGGTGGTGCAGGCGTACATCAATGACCCACTGGTGTATAACGGCAAAGTGACCGCCCGCCTGGCGGCAGAGATGCTTGGCGCGATGCAGCGCGTGACCCGTGAGGTGAACACCATCCGCCTGCCGCTGTTGGTGTTGCAAGGCAGCGCCGACCGGCTGGTAGACCCGGGCGGTTCAAAAATGTTGTTTGAGCAAAGCAGTTCGGGGGATAAAACGCTTAAGGTGTACGAGGGCTATTACCATGAGGTGATTAACGAACCAGGCCGCGAACAGGTTCTGGATGACATTGCGGCCTGGCTCGAGAAGCACAACAACGCCTGAACCTGGCTATTCAATTTCGATTGCCAGAGATACCGCTTCACCGCCGCCCAGGCAGAGCGCAGCCAGGCCGCGGCGCAGGCCCCGGTCACGCAGGGCATGCAGCAGGGTTGCAAGTACACGCGCACCGCTGGCCCCCAACGGATGCCCAAGAGCAATTGCGCCGCCGTGCACATTGACCTTGTCCCAATCCCAGCCCTGGTCGGCCAATTCGTAACCGTTGGCCAGGACCTGGGCGGCAAAAGCCTCGTTGAGTTCTATCAGGTCAACGTCGGGTAAAGTCCAACCGGCGCGGGCCAGCACTTTGGGAATGGCCCTGGCCGGGGCCGAAAACAGCCATTTGGGTTCGAGCGCGGCCTGCCCATAGGCCACAATCCGCGCCAGCGGAGCCAGGCCGCGCGATTCGGCATAAGCGCGGCTGGCAACGATCAGCGCGGCTGCGCCATCATTGAGCGAGGAGGCGTTGCCGGCGGTCACGCGCCCATCGGGGCGAAAGACGGGCTTCAGCCGGGCCAGGCTTTCGAGCGAGGCGTCACGGCGCGGGCCTTCATCGGTATCCAGCAAGGTGGTTTCGCCTTTGCGGCCTGATATTTCGACGGGAGCAATCTCGGCCTTGAATTTGCCCGCATCCTGGGCGGCAACTGCCTTCTGGTGGCTGGCCAGAGCGAAGCGATCCATGGCTTCACGGGTGACTTCAAAGGCTTCGGCAATGAAATCTGCCGAGTTGCCCATGCTCCAATCTTCAAATGGATCCCACAAGCCATCGTGAAGCAGGGCGTCGGTCAGCTGGGTGTGCCCGTAGCGCAGTTCACCGCTGCGACCCTGCACCAGGTAAGGCGCGCGCGACATCGATTCAAAACCGCCAGCGACAAACAGGTTTCCATCCCCAGCGCGCACGGCCTGGGCCGCCAACATAACCGTTTTCAACCCCGAACCACAGATTTTATTGAGGGTGGTTGCGCCCACGGTGGCCGGCAGCCCGGCAAAGATAGCCGCCTGACGGGCCGGGGCCTGACCAGCACCAGATGAAATGACATTGCCCATCAGAACTTCGTCAATTTCATCCAGGTCTTCCAACCCGGCGCGCTCTACTGCCGCCTTAACAACAACCGCCCCCAGTCTGGGGGCAGGGATGGCGCTCAGAGCGCCCTGAAAACGCCCGATGGGGGTGCGCACAGCCGAGAGAATCACCGCTTCGGTTTCTTTGGTCATTGCTCCTCCTGTTCAATTGTCCTTTGGCAAGGCTATTATACCCCGCCAGGATTATGATAAGATTCGGGCATGACAAAGTCGATTCTGCTCTTACATGGCCCTAACTTGAATCTGCTCGGCACCCGCGAACCAGAAGTGTACGGGCGGCTGACACTGGAGGACATCAATGCGCGCATCCAGGCGGCAGGCCGCGAGGTTGGCCTGGAGGTGCGCTGTCTGCAAAGCAACCACGAAGGCGCGTTGATTGATGCCCTGCACGATGCGCGCACCTGGGCCAGCGGCGTGCTGTTCAACCCGGGCGGTTATACCCACACATCGGTCGCTCTGCGGGATGCGATTGCGGCAATTGGCCTGCCGGTGGTGGAGGTGCATCTCTCAAACGTCTATGCGCGCGAGGAGTTCCGGCATACGTCGCTGATTTCAGCGGTCTGTAAGGGAAAAATCAGCGGGTTTGGCTGGCATTCGTATTGGTTGGGGTTAATGGCACTCAAAGAGATTGTGGGGGATTGAGGTTTTCCAAAGCCTGTAAAAATTCGGCCCGGGTACGCTCGAGAGAGGCCAACCCTTGCTGGCGGGTATGCGCCAGTTCGGGTTTCAGCCCGTTCTGAAAACAGAGCGTAACCGTTTCGGCCAGTTTTTCAACATCCAGTTCTTCCACCGGAATAAGAATCGGCCAACCCAGGGCTTTTGCCTGGGCCGATACTTTGCCGCCGCCGGCAATTGCATCGACGGCGACAACCGGGATGCTGTTTTTCAGTCCCAGCACCAGGCCGTGCAGTCGGTTGGTAATCAGAACATCCACTTTGCGTAACAGGCTTTCAAATTGCTGGGCGGTTTGCAGGCCGGTTTGGTTGCCATGCACAATGGTATCGAGCCAGATGGGCACAACCTGGTGGCTTTGAAGATACGCTTCAAAAACCTGACGGACATAACGGTGACGCTGTCGGCTGCCATAACCGGCCTGGCGTTCCACCAGCAGAACGCCCACAACCGGCACAGATTGGACAGAGCGGCCAAAAGCCAGGTCAGCGCGGATTTCGGTGGGGTTATCACGCGCCAGCAGAATGTCAAACCCGGCAGAGCCAGGCTGCGAAACGGTCAGGTTAACACCGATTTTCAGGCAATGGGCAAACCGCCGCAGTATCATGGCTGGAACAGGTTTTTCGGGATACCAGGGGCCACAGACAAAGATGAAGAGGCCATAATCGGCAGGATTGGCTTGTTCTAACGCCAGGCCTTCGAGGCCGTCTTCAAAGTTGGAAGCAACATCAAAAGGGATACCGACTTCTGTCAGCCATTCGCAGACTTTTTCACAGGCTTCAAGGTCGCCAAAGGTGCCACCGCCGCCCGGAAGGCTGAAATGCCCGCTAATCAGCGCGCGCCTGGGGCGGGAGGTCAGATCCGCTTTGGGGGCGGGCAGGCGGCTTAAGCGGAACTGGAACCAGCGGGAGGCCAGCGTCTTGCGCAGGAAGGCGGTCAGGTTGTTCCAGGTCAGCAGCCCCAGGTCGAGGCGGGCCTGCGAGAACGCCGAAACGCGGTAAACGGCTTCGACCCGCGCCCAAACCGTTTGGGCGGCAGCATCCACCCGCGTTTCCTGGGTCAGAGAAATCTGCTCAAGCAGGCGCACGGCTTGCGATGCGGCCATTTTTTGGGCATTGGCCTGGGCTTTGCGAAGGGCGGCCTGCAAGGCAAGCGCCTCATCGTTGCCAGGTTGGCGATGCGTTGCAACGACACGAATGCTTTCGGTTGATTGGCTCAAGTTTTTCACCTTTCGGGGTTATTTTACCTGCTTGGGGCATTTTGAGCAGTCCTCGAGTAAACTTGGACTATTAATCGTGTCAATAAAGGAGCAGGCCATGCAAACCCTTGCTGAACCCCAAAATCGCCGCTATTTTGGATATGCGCTTTGGTTGGGCATTTTGACGGTCTTGTATAACCTGGTAGAGGGACTGGTTTCTATTTACTTTGGCGTCAGCGATGAGACGATTGCCCTGTTTGGGTTTGGGGTCGATTCGTTTATCGAGGTCATTTCGGGGCTGGGGATTGTGGCAATGGTCTTGCGGATTCGCCAGAACCCCGATACGCCGCGCTCGACCTTTGAGCGTACCGCGCTGCGCATCACCGGGACGGCCTTCTACCTGCTGGCAATTGGCCTGGGGGCCACTGTAGCGGTCAACCTGGTGACAGGCCATAAACCTGAAACAACCCTGGCAGGGGTGGTGATTTCATTGATTTCAATTGTGACAATGTGGCTGCTGGTCTCGGCCAAGCGGCATGTGGGCCGGGTGCTTCAATCGGCGCCCATCCTTGCAGATGCCAACTGTACGCTGGTGTGTATTTACATGTCGCTGGTTTTGCTGGCCGCAAGCCTGATTTACGAATTGACCGGCTTTGGCTTTGTAGATAGCCTGGGCGCACTGGGTCTGATTTACTTCTCTGTCAAAGAGGGCCGCGAGGCCTTTGAAAAAGCCGCCGGGATGGAGTGCGGCTGTGAAACCTGTCACACAGACCTGTAGCCCGGGGCACCGATTTGCGATAAAATAACTGTATGGCCTTTTCGCTCAATACGTTTTCGATTACCCTGTTCATTTCTGCAATTGTTTCGGCAGGGGTGGCAGTTTCGGCTTATCAGCGGCGGCATGTGTACGGGGCCAAAGCGATGATGGCCATTCTGATTTTGCTGACGCTCTGGTCGTTCTCTTACAGCCTGGAGAATTTGAGCCCATCCCTGGGATGGCATAAGTTCTGGGCCGCAGTGCACTACCCGGCGATTGCATTTGTGCCGGTGGTCTGGCTGGTCTTTGCCATTCAGTACACCTTTCAGCAGGATGCGCCTTCCTGGAAAAAACTCGCGCTGTTGGGGATTGTGCCAGCCATTACGGTGTTGATGGCCTGGACAAATGACCTGCACTCGCTGATGTGGACCGAACGTACCATGATTGAACTGCAAGGGGGCATTGTGGTGATGCGCTCGGTGCGCGGGCCGTACTTCACCCTGCACGCCATTTATTCTTACGTTGCAATTTTCGCCGGAATTTTCTTTTTGCTGCGGCATGTGGTCAAGACCAGCCGCGCCTATCAGTCACAGGCGGCTATTTTGCTAACGGCCGTGCTGATTTTTATCAGCGGGAACCTGCTGGTGATTCTGGATTTGCTGCCGTTCAAGGGTGTTGATATTACCCCGTTTAGTTTTACGGTTTCCAGCCTGATTTTGTCCTATGGCTTGTTCCGGCATCAATTGTTTGACCTGATGCCGGTTGCCAGCGAGATGATTCTACAGAATATCGGCGATGGCGTACTGGTGCTGGATGCCAACAAACGGATTGTCTTTATCAACCCAGCCTTTGAGCGTTTGGCCGGGTTGCTGCCTGAAACCTCGGTCGGGGCTTCGGCTAACGAGGTCTTTTTCAACTGGCCGAATGTTTTTAGAAATCCCGAAAAAACTGAGCAGGTCGAAGCCAAAGTGACCCTGGGTGACCGCGATTATTTTCTGCAAATTGAAGCCTCACCCATCTGGCATCGCAATGTTTTACAGGGCGGCATTTATGTCGTCCATGACATTACCGAAAAAGCCAGTCAGCAAGAAAGAATGCGCATGTTCCTCGAAAGCCGTGAGCGGGTTAGCGAGGACTTTATTTTCATGGCCCTTGACCAGACCAACACAACCATACTGGATGTGAACGGTGCCTTTAGCCTGGCAACCGGCTATGCGCCCGAAGAGGTACTTGGCAAGAGCATCCTTTCGCTTAACCTGGTCAGCATAGAGACTCGCGCCCTGCTCAACCGTATTTTGCGAACTTCACCGGGCGTCTATGATATGAGCATTACTGTGCGCGCCAAAAATCGCCAGGAACAAGAGTGGAATCTCTCAATTTCGACCATCAGCCTGAATGATGCCTCGTTCAAAATCTGGCTGGCGCAAATTGTGAAACATTAGGCCTTTCACCTTTCCCTTGCTTGTTAGCCAATTGTCAGCAGAATAATCCCGCCGATGGTCAAGAGCATCCCGGCGATGGTTTTCCATGTCAGCGGTTCACCGCCCAATAAAATACCCATGAGCGCGCCAAACAAGGGAGATGTAAACGCAATTGGCATGACGCGAGTCAGCGGGGCGCCTTTGAGCGCGGCATAAAAGCACAACATACCCACCGCGCCCGCAACCACACCGCCGCCCAAAACCATCATGGTCAAGGCTTTTGGCCCGGCCTGGGGAAGCGTTTTCCATTGCGGAAAACTGACCGCGCCCAGGATGATGAAGGCCACCGCCGTGCGAATGGTGATTCCCAACTGCGGGGAAAGCCCACCCAGGCTTAATCCCTTTTTCTCAAAATAGCCGCCTACGCCCCAGGCAATGGCGGTCAGCAAGGCCAGCACTTGCGGGTTGATGTTCATTCTCTCTCCGTTATTCAAAGAATCAGTAACGCTCTTCCCGCTTCTGCCGAAAGAGCGCTACCAGATGCCAAAAGGTAAAACAGGGTCTAGTGCTCGTGGCTGGTCGAGCGGAAGGGCAGAAAACGAGCCGCCAGGCTGAACATCAGCAGCCAGTAACAAATCACCATGCCGCCAACGGCAAACTCAACCCAGGTGGGAGAGTAAGAGTTAAGCACAACGCTGGGTGTAAATGGGTCATAGGTAATCGAAGCAATCAACCCGGCGAAATTGTAGTTCCAGCGGGTCAGAATGGCCGCAAAAATCGGCACGGTAGCGGCAGCCATCAGGTATTTGAAATTGCGTACTGACCTGGCCGCCAGGAGCAGTGAGCCTGCAATTGCGGGCAGCAGGGCTTGCCCGAGCCAAAACGAGAGCGAGTAGGGCGCAATCGTATCAAGCATTTGGGTTTGCACGGCAATCTCGCGGTCGAAACTATAGTAATTGGTAACAGCCCAGTCCCACAGGCGCAGGTAGGTCAACAGCAAGGTAATGCCGCCCGAAAGACGGGCTACATCATAGAGAACATCGTCTTTGACCAGGCCCGGGCGCATGACCCGAAAAACAATCACGCCCAGGAAGAAGAGCAGGGCAATGCCACCGCTCATGGCTGAAAAGACAAATTGTACTGGTGCGCTCTGGTTGAACCAAACCCCACGTCCGGCCAAGACCGAATAGGTTGCACCCAGCGAAGCCTGGTGCAGCAACGAAAGCGTCAGCCCGGCAATTGCCAGGACAAAGCTCATGCTATGCAGGCGATGGGCGAATTGATGCAACAGGTTCGCCAGTTTACCCAAAATGGGGAAACGGGTCAGCCAGGGATGGGTACGAAAAATCTCGTGCTCCATCACAATCGGTAATACTTCTGCCATCAGCACCGACAGATAAAGCACAACGCACATCGTTACTTCCCACAAGAGGGAATGTGGCTGCCAGTAAACAAGCGGATGCCAGAAGCGCAGAGGCTGACCGAGGTCAAAGAGCAAAACCATACCGGCAGTCGAGTAGCCCAGAAAGCCCAACAAAACCGCCAGTTTGCCAATTACCTCGAAGCGTTTGACGCGCAGGATGTAAACAATCACGCCAAAGGTAAAGGCACTGCCGCCCAGGGCAATTGCCGAAAGGTCAATTGAAATCCACAAGCCCCAGGGAATGGCATTGCTCAGGTCGGTCACGTGCAAACCATCGCGCAAAACGATGAAAGCGCCTACCAGACCAAAGAGAATCCCAATGATGAGCAGGCCAATCCAATATGGGAACAAATCTACCTGGCGTTTGCCAATTCGAATGGTTGGGTAGTGAATGCTGGTTTGCATGACTTAACCCTCCCCGCGCAGCAGACCATCATTGCTGGTTTCAGGCGGAATGTAATAAACACGCGGCTCAGTGCTGAGTTCCTCGCGCAGGCGAATGGTCACCCGGGCCTCGCGGCGGGCTTTCGAGATTGGGCTTTGCGGGTCAGTGGTATCGCCAAAAACCCGCGCACCCGTTGGGCAGGCCACGACACAGGCCGGGGTAGCCGCCGGGTCAACCCCAGGAACCAGGCCACGGGGCACAAATTTATCAATTCTGTGTGAACAGAAATGACATTTTTCCACCACACCGCGCGGGCGGTTGGGGACTTCCTGAATTCCAAAATCGGGTGAGCAGGTGCTGGCATCGGGCGCAATCGGCTCTCTCCAATTGAAAACGCGCGCGCCATACGGACAGGCCACCTGACAATAACGGCATCCGATGCACTTGTTGTAGTCCATCTCAACAATGCCATCCTCGCGGTAATAAGTGGCCTTGACCGGGCAAACATGCACGCACGGCGCTTCAGCGCACTGCATACAGGGCCGCGAGAGGAAAAATTCGCTGCCGTTTTGGGTGGTCTCGGTTGTGACCACGTTGTAGAGCATGTCGTCAGCCAGGTTATTGGTCGCCTTACAGGCATAGGTGCAGTAATTACAACCGATGCACTTGTTAATATCAATCAACATGCCCCACTTGGGGCCATCCTCAGACACTTCGGCGGGCCTGTCGCGGCGGGCCAGGGTAGAGATACTGATAAA
>CAZNCT010000101.1:0-12984 GCA_964571615.1 uncultured Anaerolinea sp.
GCCCGCCGAATTTCACACGCATCGCCGCGCGGCGCAGCGCGAAATGTTGCTCGCCATGCGCGCGCTCATTGACGCCAAACTCGAACGCATCGAAAAAGCGTGCCAAAAAGCCTGAAAATGTGTTCTCATAGACAGAAATCCCTGTCATCCTTCAAACCACCCATTTTCGCAAGGAGAATCAAACATGAACTGGCTCAAGAAAGACTTCAATACCATGACCTGGGTGCTCATCCCGGTCGCCATCGCCATCAACATTGCCATTGGTCAAATCGTCGTCCTGCTCAAACTGCCGGTCTATCTCGATTCGATTGGCACGGTGCTGGTCGGCGCCATTTGCGGCCCGGTGGCCGGGCTGCTGACCGGGGTGCTCTCAAATGTCATCTGGGGGCTGACCATTGACCCCAACGCCCTGCCCTGGTTCCCGGTTGCGGGCGTCATCGGCCTGGTGGCCGGGCTGTGCGCCAATGCCGGTCTGTTCAAATCCTGGTGGAAGGTGGCCGTGACGGGTGTCCTGATTGCCCTGGGCGCAGTGGTTTCTGGTACGCCAATTGCCGTTTACCTGTTTGGCGGCATCACCGCCTCCGGCTCCTCCTTCATCACCGCCTTCCTGATTCAGACCGGGCGCGACATCGTCTCGGCGGTGCTCAGCACCAATTTTATTGTTGAGCCAATCGACAAGATTTCCACCGCCCTGCTGGCTTTTGCCATCATTCAGGGGCTTTCCCAGCGCTTTGTAGCGCGCTTCCCCCGCCCCGAAAATGCCCAGGTGGACGAAGGCAATAGCAAGACCCAACTGTACATTGCCCTGGGCGTGGTGGTTGTGTTGATCCTGCTGACCGCCTTTGTCATCGTCAACATCCTCGGCTAAGCGCCTTCCCCAAGAACGCCAAACCCGCCCGCCCGGGGTTATTTGACCCTGGGCGCGGGTCGCTATTGGCACACACCTGCCCATGCAAGAACGTCTCTCGCTTTACGTTCACCGTGACAGCCCGCTGCACCGGCTGAATCCACTTACCAAGCTGACGCTCACCTTTGCCATCATCCTGGTAGCGTTTTCGGCCCCCTGGTATTGGACAGCCAGCCTGCTGATTGTTGGTGCCATCCTGCCGCTCAGTGTGGCGGGCCGGGTATGGCGCGAATTTCTCACGGCGGCCCTGCGCTTGCTCGTGCCCGTAGCGGGATTCATCCTGGTGATGCAGGCCATCTTCCTGCCGATTGGCGGCAGGGTGTTGTTCCAGTTCTGGGTGCTCGATGTCACCGCCGAATCGCTGGCTCAGGCCTACCTGACTGCTATACGCATCCTCACGATGGTGGCATCGTTTATCATCTTCCTGCTCAGCACCCACCCTAGCGAATTGATGGCCGACCTGACCCGCCGCGGCCTGCCGGGCCAATTTGCCTACGTCATCGTCAGCACCCTGCAAATCGTCCCTCAGATGCAGGCCAAAGCCCAAACCATCATCGCCGCCCAACGCTCACGCGGTTTAGAGACCGAAGGCTCCTACCTGAAGCGGATTGGCGCCCTCGTCCCACTGGTGCGCCCGCTGGTGTTCGGCTCACTGGTCGAGGTCGAAGAACGCGCCATCGCCATCGAAGCGCGCGGGTTTACCTCCACCCGGCCCAAATCCTTCTTGCGTGAACTGCCCGATACCCCCGCCGACAGGCTCATCCGCTGGCTGTTGGTTGCGGTTGTGGCGCTCTCTTTCCTGGCAAATCTATGGCCCTCGTAACGCTTGACCGCGTCACCTACCAGTACCCGCTCACCAGCGTTCCGGCGCTGAACAACATCAGCCTGGAAATTAACGAAGGTGAGTTTGTGGCCCTGATTGGCCCCAACGGCGCGGGCAAATCGACCCTGGGCTATGCCATTTCGGGGTTCATCCCGCACTTCTTCAAAGGCAGCCTGCAAGGTCAGATTCGGGTAGCCGGGCGGGAGGTACGCGAAACCAGCCTGAGCGAATGGGTCGCCAATGTTGGGCTGGCCTTCCAAAACCCGTTTAACCAGATTTCAGGCGCCAAATACACCGTTTACGAAGAAATCGCCTTTGGGCTGGAGAATCTGGGCATCCCGCGTGACGAAATGAAGCGGCGGGTCGAAGAAACCCTGTCCATGACCGGCATCAACCACCTGGCCCAGCGCTCACCCTACTCGCTCTCGGGCGGGCAGCAGCAGCGGGTTGCGCTGGCCTCCATCCTGGTCATGCAGCCCAAAGTGCTGGTGCTCGACGAACCAACCAGCCAGCTCGACCCGATTGGCACCCGCGAGGTCTTCGGCGTCATCCGCGAAATGAGCCGCCGCGGCATGACCGTATTGCTGATTGAACACAAAATCGAATGGATTGCGGCCTTTGCCGACCGCGTGATTGCCCTGGACGAAGGCCGCATCCTGCTCGATGGCGCGCCCGGCGAAGTGCTGACCCACCCGCAGCTGGCCGATAAAAACTTTGGGCTTTCACGCTATACCCAGGCGGCCCGCGCCGCCGCCGCGCAAGGCCTGTGGCCCGCAGGCCGGCGCCTGCCCGTGACCCTCGAAGAAGCCGTAGAAGGGTTCAAACGATGAACATCGAAATCCGCGACCTGCATCACACCTACCCCGGCGGCGTAGAAGCCCTGCGCGGCATCTCGCTCTCGTTTGCGGCAGGGGAACGGGTTGGCATCGTTGGGCAAAACGGCGCAGGCAAAACCACCCTGGTCAAACATCTCAACGGTCTGCTCCAACCCACCCGCGGCGACGTGCTGATTGGCGAATGGAACACCCGTCAGGTGACGGTTGCAAAACTGGCGGCGCGGGTTGGGTACGTCTTTCAAAATGCCGATGACCAGTTGTTCTGCCAGAGCGTTGGCGAAGAAGTCGAGTTTGGCCCTAAAAACCTGGGATTCGATGCCCAAAAAACCGCCGCACTGGTAGCCGACGCCCTGGCCTTGACCCAACTAAACGACAAGCGCACACTCAACCCCTACGACTTATCCCCCACCTGGCGCAAAATGGTCGCCCTGGCCTCAATTGTCGCCATGGATACACCCATCGTCATCTTCGATGAACCCACCACCGGGCAAGACGCCGCCTCGGTGGCCCGCATTGCCAACGTCATTGCCCGCCTGAACGAACGCGGCAAAACCGTCATCACCATCACCCACGACATTGATTTCTGTGCCGAAAACTTCGAGCGCGTCATCGCCCTGGCGCAGGGCCAGGTACTGCTCGATGGCCCCGCCCGCGACGTGCTCGGACAGGAAGAAATCCTGGCCCAGACCTACGTTGACCCGCCGCAACTCACCCGCCTGGGCAAACGCCTGGGCCTGGGCGAAACCGTGCGCAACCAGCAAGAATTTCTGCAAGCCTATCGCCAGAAATTCTCCTGAGTTTCACTCCCCCGTTACCACCAGTTCATCATAGCCCGACAACGCGCAAGGCTCGCGGCGATAAACCACGCCCGGAAAAGCCGCCAACACCACCTCGGCGGTGGTGTAAATGCGGCAGCCCGGCACCAGGTGTCCGCCAAAAGTCTGCCCGTCGCCATCTGAAATTGCCAGGTGAATATGACTGCCCAGGGTGGAAACCGTACCGGTTGCCGAAACAATCTCAAAGTGGCCTTTGTAGGTCGTGTAAAAATCGCGGTTCGCCAGGCGCAGGGTCGCCTGTGTAAAACTACCCACCGCGCACAAAATACAACCAGCCTGAATGTTTTGAGCCACAACGAAGCGCTCAATCTGCTCCAGAAAATCATCACCAGGCTTCAAACGGAAGGTAAAGGTCTGCACAACAGCCTCCATGATGAAAAAACAAAACCGGGCGGTTTGGCAACCAGCCCGGAATTTTCTATTTGTACCCGCAAAAACTACGCCAGCGGGGTCACATTAGCGGCTTGCAGGCCGCGCGGGCCTTGCTCCACCGAAAACTCAACCTTCTGCTCTGGCTCAAGACGCTTATAACCTTCCATTTGAATCGCCGAGAAATGCACAAAGACATCCTCGCCGCCATCTCGGCCAATGAAGCCATAACCCTTGGTCGCATTGAACCATTTCACTGTTCCAACAATTCGTTCAGACATTTTTCTTTCTCCTACATGAAATTTGGCTGTTTCCAGCCGGGCAAGATTATCATGCCGGAGAGAGCATGTCAAGACAAAATTTAACCCACCAGGAACACCACCAACTCGCGCGGGCCGTGAACGCCAATCGTCAGCGTCATTTCAATATCGGCGGTGCGGCTGGGGCCAGAGATAATCACCGAGGAGGCCGAAGCAGCCCCCAGGCGTAAGAGCGGCGCCAGGTCGTCGGTCAGGTCGCGGGCGCGCAAAATCGCCAGGTGAACTTCAGGCAGCAGCGAAGCCGTCAGGGCGGCCTCGTCGGCCCCGGTCACGAGAACGCTGCCAGCCGGGGCATAGCCCAACGGGCAGAACGTAATCCCAACCGGCGTATCGGCGTCGGGGTAGGGTTGCAAGAGCACATCGGGCAGTTCGTTTTGCAGCAGGCGCGCCGCCTCCAGGCTGGCGCAAGCCGTCTGAATGCCGCGCTCACGTAGGAAGGCCGCCACGCGCGCGCCCAATTCCTGTTCTGCGCACGAGATGACCTGACCCCCGAGCGCCGTCAATTCGGAGGTGAATTGACCTGCCAGGTCGGTTTTGCCCGGCCCGGGCGGTTGGAGCGTTTCCACGCTCGCGCCGGATTCCTGCGCGAGGGGCTTCTCAGCGGTCTGTTGCTGAATGCCGTTAAAACGCGCTCGAAAGGGTGTAACCGGTTTGGGGAAGTCTTTGCTCAGGCCCCAGCCGGTCACCGGGGGTAACGGAATCTGCCCGGGCAGGGGGCGGGAGAACCAGCCAGCCAGGCGCTGCGAAACGGCAAACAGGCGCGGGTGGGCCGCGAGCCGCGCGAAGCCGCCCAGGGCCAGTTTTAAGATTCCGGGCAGTCCCTGCCCGCCAGACGGTTTCGTCTCCTCGTGGGGAATTTCTCCCGCTCGAACTCTTAAGAGCATTTTGGGCAGGTCAATATCCACCGGGCAGGCTTCTTTGCAGGCCCCGCACAGGCTGGAGGCTTGCGCCAGTTGAGTGAAGTTCTCACCCATCAGCCCGGGTGAGATGACCGAGCCGATTGGCCCGGGGTAGGGCGCAATTTCGCCATCGGCGCCGCGATAGGCATGCCCGCCGATTTCACGGAAAACCGGGCAGGCGTTCAGACAGGCCCCACAGCGAATGCAGTAGAGCGATTCTTTGAGCGGCGAGTTGCGCAGGGCGCTGCGTCCGTTATCAACGATGACCAGGTGGCGCTGCTGGTTGGCGAGCGGTTGTTGTATCAGGCTGGTGTAAACACTCAGTTTTTGGCCGGTGGCCGAGCGCGGCAAGAGCGAGAGAAAGAGCGCCAGGTCGTCGAGGCTGGGGAGCAGGCGTTCCATGCCCATCAGGGCAATGTGGACGGGCGGCAGGGTGGTGACCATGCGCCCGTTGCCTTCGTTGGTGACAAGCGTAAAGGTGCCGGTTTCGGCCACCCCAAAATTGACGCCGCTGATGCCAACCTGGGCGCTCAGAAAGATTTGGCGCAAGACTTTGCGGGCTGTGGCGGTCAGCGTGGGGATGTCTTCGGTATAAGGAATACCGAGTTTTTGCTGAAAAAGTATCCCAACATCGGCGCGGCGCAGGTGTACGGCTGGGGTGATGATGTGGCTGGGGCGTTCGCCGCGCAGTTGGATGATGTACTCACCCAGGTCAGTTTCGACAACGCGATGCCCGGCGGCTTCAAGGGCGTGGTTCAGCCCGATTTCCTCGCTAACCATGCTTTTCGATTTGGCGAACAGCCGGGGTGAGCCATCGGTTGCGGCAATTGCCAGCACAATTTTGAGCGCTTCGGCAGCGTCTTTGGCGCGGTGGACGGTGATGTTGTTGCGTTGTACGGCGGCGATGAATTGTTCGAGGTAGCGATCGAGGTGTTCAATCACCCTGGCGCGGATGGCATGGGCGCGCTGACGGCGCTCGGCCCAATCGGGAACCGAAGCCAAAGCGGCGGCTCGGCCTTTCATGCGCCGTTCGACGTTGGCATCAAGCGCAGATTGCAGGTTGGCGTCGGCGATTTTTTCGCGGATGTGGGTGTGAAATGCGGGCATTTTCTATGCTCCATCATTTTCCGGCCAGCGCAGGCGGGCAACTTCATCGCCCCAGCGAATATGGCGCGGCAGGATGCCATCACGCGTTACCTGGCGGATTTTTCCGATTGTTTCGAGGGCTTCTTCTGGGTTCAATCCACGCCAGCGAAGCAGGCCGTACGCCAGCATTCCGGTGCGGTGGATGCCGGCGGCACAGTGAATGAGTACGCTGGCGCCGTTATCAAGCAAATCTGAAATTTGCGGGATGGCCGCCATGAGTCGCTCGTGAACTTCTCCTCGCGGATATTTTCCATTGGCTACAGGTACCCAAAGCCAGGTCAGGCCCTTTTCCTGAACCTTGCGTCCTATCGACTCGGCGCGTTCGGTATCGCGCAGGAGGGTGACAACATGCGTACAGCCTGTCTCTTCAAACCCGTCCAGAGATTTCTTGCCCAGGAAGTGGTGAAGTGACAAGCGTCCATTGCCAACCGGGTAAAAATGAATCGTGTGGTTCATCGGGAATTCAATACTTCGGCGATATGAAGAACGCGCTGGGGCTTTTTCTGGCGGTGCAGGCCGCCAGCGATGTGCATTCGGCAGCCGGTGTCGGCAACGACCAGAGTAGGAGCCTGGGTAGCTTCAAGGTTGCTGATTTTGCGTTTGAGAAATTCGGCGCTCAGTTCGGGGTGTTCAACGCTGAAGATGCCGCCAAAGCCGCAGCATTCTTCCTGGTGCGGCAGGTCGAGCACGGTTGCGCCGCGCACCTGGGCGAGCAACGCGCGTGGCTGACGGTCAATGCCCAGTCCGCGCAGCAGGTGGCAGGAGGGGTGATAGGTCAGGACGCCGTCCCAGCGCGCGCCGAGGTCGGTCACGCCGAGGACATCGACCAGGTATTGGGTAAATTCGTAGGTGCGCGCTGCCAGGGCCTGGGCACGCGGCAGCCAGGCGGGGTCGTCGCGGAAGAGTTCGGGGTAGCCGTGGATGAGCATGTGAGCGCACGAGCCAGAGGGGACAATCACATCGCCGGGGGCAGACTCAAAGACGCGGATGGTATGCTCTGCCATGGGGCGGGCTTCGGCGCGCAGTCCGGCGTTGAAGGCGGGCTGTCCGCAGCAGGTCTGGTCGGCAGGGAAGGCAACTTCAAACCCCAGGCGGTTGAAGATGCGCACGATAGCCTCCCCGGTTTCGGGGTGGAAGGTATCGACCAGGCAGGTGATGAAGAGTTGAATAGTAGGCATTTTTATCGTGGGGCAGGATGCGATCCTGCCGTTTCATGAACAAGGAATCGCGGGATGTTATCCCGCGCTACAAGAGTTTTTTCAACGCTTCAGCGGTTTCGGCGGGGGCTTCGAGCATGGGCATGTGTCCGACGCCGGGCAGTTCGGTCAGGGAGGCGTTGGGCCGCAGGGCTTTCATTTCGCGGGCGCGTTCGGGCGGGATGAGGACATCCGCAAGGCCGTGAACAATGCTGAGCGGGCAGGTCAGCCCGGGCAGAATATCGGTCGAGTCGGGGCGGGCGGCCATGGCTTTGAGAGCGCTGACGATGCCTGGCACAGGCTGGCGCAGGATGGTTTCGCGCAGCAGGGCTTCATGGGCCGGGTTTGCCGAGAGTTTGGCGGCCATCGCATCGGCTACCACGCCGGGGCCGCGTTCGGCGACTTCGGCGGCGGTCTGGTGGCGGATGGCCTGGCGCTCGGGGTTGTCGGGCAAGGCCTGGGTGGCGATCAGGCCGAGGCCAAGCAGCATTTCGGGGGACTGGCGGGCGAAGGCCAGGGCCAGGTATCCGCCCATCGAATGCCCGGCCACGAAGGCGCGGGGGAGTCCGAGTCCGCGCAGGAGGGCGGCCAGGGCGGCGGCCAGGTCGGTTAAGCGGTAGTCGGGCTGGGGCAGGGGTGAATGCCCCAATCCCCATAAATCGGGCAGAATCAGGTCGAAATGCTTTTCGAGATGCGGCAGGAGCGGCTCCCAGATGGTGTTGTCGAGCGGAAAGCCGTGCAGCAGGACGAGCGGCTGACCAGAGCCAGTGCGCAGGTAGTTCATGATTGACTCCTGTTTGTATCCAACCATTCGCGGGCGAAAGCCAGGGCTTCTTCGCGGGTGGCGAGGCTGCCTTCGGCCTGGCTCTCGCGGATGGCTTCGAGCAGTTGACCGATTTGGCGGCCCGGTTTGAGATGAAATTCGGTCATCAGGTCGTTGCCGTTGAGTAGTTGCGGCGGTCGGACGACCTGTTCGGGGGTTTCAAAGTAGGCCTCGAGCAGGGCGCGGCAGATGTCGAGTTCGGCGACCCAGTGGTCTTGCGGCAGGGTGGTTTCGTAGGTGGCGCGCACATCGGCCAGCGAGTGCAGGATGACATCGATACCTGCCGGGCCGGTATCGCGGAAAAAGCGGTAGATGGCGCGGCGGCTGATGGGGTGTCCTTTGCGCAGGCGGTCGGCGTGGGCATGGATGCGCATGTGGTTGGCAACGATGAGTTTCAGGCGATCCATTTCGTCGTTGCTCAGGCGCAGGGCAATGGCGCGGCGCAGGATGGTTTGGGCGCCTTTGTCTTCGTGGGTCAAGAAGCGGATGCGCCCGCTCTCTTCGACGCTGCGGGTGGATGGTTTTTCCACATCGTGATAGAGCGCGGCCAGGAAGAGCAGGGCGCGCAGGGGCCGGTCGGTATTCAGTTTTTGGGCCAAGTGCTCACCCAGTTGGGCGCGGTAACGCCCGAGTTTGAGAACCAGCAACCCACTGTACAGGTCGGCGTTGGATTTTTCCTCGTTGTATTGCGGGGCGAGCAGGTCGAGGATGGTTTCGAGATGGCGCAAGACCGAAAGCGTGTGCGACCAGACATCCTGAACGTGCGGCGGTGATTGGGTAACGCCTTTCATCTCTGCCAGTTCGGGCAGGATGTGGGGCAGGACGCCGAGCAGGTCGAGGGCGCGCAGGGCGGTATCGGGCTGGGGGCCGGCCAGGATTTTGAGGAGTTCATCACGGCTGCGTTCTGCCGAGACGGCGGGCAAACCCGGGACGGCGGCTTTCATCTGCTCGCGGGTTTGTTTGTCAAGGGTAAACCCGTAGCCAGCCGCCTGGCGCACGCCGCGCAAGATGCGGACGGGGTCGTCACACATGGCGGTTTCGGAGCAGGCGCGCAGACGTTTGGCGCGTAAGTCGGCCAGCCCGCCGAGGGGGTCGCTGATTTCTCCGCTGTTCAGGTCGAGGGCGATAGCGTTGAGGGTGAAGTCGCGCCCGCGCAGGTCGTCTTCGAGAGTCTCGCCGCGAAAACCGGCAAAGTCGAGGATGTCGCGTGAACCGTCTTCATGGATGATGACCAGCCGGGCGGTGTCGTTTTCAGCATCGAGCGGGTAAAAAGCGGCACAGAGTTTGTCTGCCAGGGATTTGGCAACCTGGAGCGCGTTGCGTGAGACGGCAAAATCAAAATCATGAATCCCGCGCCCAAGCAGGGCATCACGCACCGCGCCGCCAACCAGGTACGCGGACACGTCCGCGGGCAGGTGCTGGCGCAGTTTTTGTATCAAAGGGGTATTGAAGACGGGCAAGGATTCTGACATAAAAAGAACTTCGAGTGGCTCTTTGGGCCGAATCGTGCGGGCGGCGAGAAAAGCCGCATCGCGGGTCTCAGCCTGGGCAACCACCTGTCCCTTGACCAGCGCCACCCAGCGCCCGGCATAGGCGGAGGAAATGTTTGGCGGAAGATTAGGCGGCGGGGACATTGGTGGTCAATGGTGATTTGTAATTGGTTCCAACCCTGCGACTACACGCTTCTCTCAAGGCCTGAACACTGAATACTACTTACTGAACACTGGCTACTGCCCATCCGGCTTGTACTTCGCCAAATCCACAATGCCAATGAAAGGCAGGTTGCGGTAGTATTCATCAATATCCAGACCGTATCCGAAAACATAAGCGTTGGGGATGACAAATCCGGTGTAGTCAATCGGCACCTGAACTTCGCGGCGTTCGGCTTTGTCGAGCAGGGCGCAAATCTTGAGGGTTTTGGGATTGCGCGTGCGCAACAGTTCGAGCACATGCGAAATGGTGTGACCGCTATCGACAATATCTTCAACCAGCAGGACATTACGCCCGGCAATGTTGGTTTGCAGGTCATAGGTCAGGCGCACATTGCCAGAAGAAGACCGGGCGCCTACCCCATAGGATGAAATGGCCATACAGTCCATGCTGTGCGGGACGGTGACATGGCGCATCAAATCGACCATGAAGGTGATACCGCCGCGCAAAATGCAAATCAAGACCAGGTCTTGCCCGGCGTAATCCTGGCTGATTTGGGCCCCCAATTCGGCGACACGCGCCTTGAGCGTTGCCTCGTCGATCAGGGTTTCAGCGAGAAATTCACGATAGTCTTGCATGATGATTCTCCTTTGACTTAGCGCGGAACCTGGTGATGTTGTCGGCAGCGGGCCTCGTACAGTTCGGATGCGCCAACAATGACGACGGGCTCATCATAGCGGGCGGGCTTGCCATCCAGCAAGCGCTGGGTACGCGAGGCTGGCTCTCCACAGACCATGCAGATTGCCTGTAGTTTATCAACCCGCTCGGCAACAGCCATCAGGGTCGGCATTGGGCCAAAAGGCTCGGCCCGAAAATCGGTATCGAGACCGGCAACAATCACGCGAATTCCGCGCTCGGCCAGTTGGCGGGCAACCTCGACGATGCCATCATCAAAAAATTGGGCTTCGTCCACACCGACAACGGTGGTATCGGCCTCGAGTCTGCCAGCAATTTCATCCGAATTTTGCACCGGGATGGCTTCGAAATCGGCCCCGGCGTGCGAGGTGACTTTTTCGACAGCATAGCGCACATCAATGGCGGGCTTAAACACCTGCACTTTCTGGCGCGCAATGACCGCCCGGCGCAGGCGGCGGATAAGTTCATCGGTTTTGCCGCTGAACATTGACCCGCAAACAACTTCTATCGAACCGGTTTTATGTACCATGTCCACTCCCAGAAAAAAGATAAAAAAACAGGCAGATGATGGTCATCTGCCTGTTAAGTTTACCTGAAAATCGCCAGATTTAGGCTGCTTCGCTAACGCTTTCGGGCACATCGTAGCCCAGAGCGCGCATCTTCTTCTTGGCGTCAATCAGCGACTTGCGGCCAAAGCCATCAATCGCAAGAGCGGCTTCTTCGCCTTCAGCCAGTTTGGCCAGCAGTTGACCGACCTCGGTGATACCGGCTTCGGCCAGGGCCTTGGTCGGGCGCGGGCCAAGTTCGAGGTCTGCAATCGGGCGCTTGGGAGAAACCTTCTCGGTTTCGCGCGCTTTTTGGGTTTCGACATACTCCTGGCGAGCCTGGAGTTTGCGATAGAAGCGGTCTACCTGACCTTCGATGTCGATGATGCGGGCCTGCTCCCCGGTAAAGAAGGGGTGGCAGTTCGAGCAAATTTCAACACGAATTTCTTTGCGGGTTGAACCAGCAGTCCAGGTTGAGCCGCAAGAAGCGCAGGTAATTTTGGCCTGGTAATACTTGGGATGAATATCAGTCTTCATGGCAGACCTCTTACTCCTGGGCCTCAAGCATCTCGGCGGGAACAATGTTCACGCGCTTGCGGCCATGGTAAATATCAAACAAAACAACACCGTCTGCCGTTGCAAACAGGGTATCATCCTTGCCGCGGCCAACGTTCAGACCGGGCTTGATGTGGGTACCGCGCTGGCGCACGAGGATGTTCCCAGAAAGGACAAACTGACCAGCATAGCGTTTGATGCCCAGGCGCTGGGCATTCGAGTCACGACCGTTGCGGCTGGAGCCGCCACCTTTTTTATGAGCCATATCTACCTCTCTTAACCGATTTTCTCAATAGCAAGGCGGGTGTACTGCTGGCGATGGCCGGTCTTCTGGCGAATGCGCTTCTTGGGCTTGTAGTGGAAGTTGATGGTCTTCTCACCCTTGAAGTGCTCAAGCACGGTAGCCTTGACAGCCGCGCCTTTGACAACCGGCGTACCAACGGCGACACTGTCGCCATCCACCACCATCAAAACCTGTTCGATGGCGATGCTTTCGCCGGGGGCTGCTTGCAGGCGGTCCACCTCGATGGTGCCGCCTTCGACGGCGCGATATTGCTTGCCGCCGCTTTCAACGATAGCGAATTTCATAGAACCTTTCTCCTGGTCTTCGCTTCTCCACAGACGCCGCCACCTGTAACCCTTTTGGGGCGCAGGCCAGGCCGCGTTGCGGGTAAGCCGGGATTGACAGTATTCCGCCCCGGCAAACTTTCTGCCAGGGCAGAGGCGAATGGAGATTATACCATCAGTGAGTTTATTGTCAATGGGGGGGCTTTTCTAATTTCGAGTGGCCGGGCGCCAGATTTCGACCAGGCTTGCGCTTGCATTGGGGGTGAGTTCGCGCCAGGTTTCAATGGGCAATTCAATATGGGCCAGGCTGGAGGTGGGCATGGGCGAGGCCTGACCGGTAAGTTGTTCGAGCAGCTGCTCGAGGCCCGGGTTGTGGGCCACCAGCAAGAGGCTGGCATAGCGCCTGGGAGTTTTGCGAATGATTTTGAGCAATGTCTCGGCCTCGGCCAGGTAAAGCAGGCGCGAGGCGCGCACCAGGCCTTCGTAACGCAGTACCGACAGGACTTCAGCGGCGGTCTGGGTGGCGCGCCGGGCTGTCGAAACGGCGACAAAAGCCGGGGTGAGTCCGCGCTGGCGCAGGTACTCACCCACCAGAGGCGCATCTTCGCGTCCACGGTTATTCAGCGGGCGGTCGTGGTCGTCCAGCAGGGTATCTTTCCAGCTCGATTTGGCATGGCGCAGAAGAAAAAGAGTTTTCATGGTTGATGGCTCCATCACTCGTCACTCGGCCAGGGCCAGGGCCAGGCTGCGGCGAAATTCGGGGCGGTTGAAATGCGCCCAGGCCGCCGGGAAGGTTTCGGCCAGACTGCTGCGGCG
>CAZNCT010000101.1:13005-14308 GCA_964571615.1 uncultured Anaerolinea sp.
CACGCCGCTCAGGTCGGCCCGCAGACCCAAAGGCAGATTGGCCTGGGTGCGCTCGAAGTCGTTCAGTTGGTTTGAGAGCAGGTCGCAAGAGACGTGCGCATCGTGCAGTTCGCCCAGATGGTCTTGCATTTGCTTGAGGTCATCAATCACCGCCCCCGCCGGTTTGCCGAGCAAATCGCGCAGAAATTCAAGCGCGTAGCGAAATTTTTTGAAGCGAATGCGCAGGTCGTGTAACTGCTCGGGGGTGGCCTGGGGTAAGAGCGGCTCAAAAGCCAGAATGTCGGTGTAGCGCTGATAAATCAACAGGGGAGCAGCCTGCCAGGTGAGCACGGGGTACGGCTCCTGGGCATCGAAAGGACGCGCTGCCGCGCCGGGGGTGTTCAGAAACTGGTCGAAATCGGTCTTGAAGGCCACAAAATCTGGGCCGTCAAGGTAGGCCAGCATGGCCGCCCGAAACTGTTCGCGCTGGGCTTGCCAGTGTTCGAGAAGCGGGGCCAGGTTGAGACCGTGTTCGGCCTGGTAGCGGCTTGCATTTTCGAGAAAGACATCCAGGTCGCGCACCGGGCCGAGGGCGCGGCGGGCTTCGCGCAGGTCGCGCAAAAGCGGTCGCACGGCGCGGGGGCGGAAGGCAGGCGCAAAAATTTCAAAAGCCGCCCGTAAGCGGCGGGCCGCCACACGCATATCGTGCAATTCTTCGATGTCTTCGCCCAGGCGCGTCCCGGCTTCGTGACGCAAGAGTTCGTCAAAGTGAAAGCGCATCACCAGCCGGGCATACTCGGCCAGGGGCAAATCGGGAGCCAGGCCTTCGATACGCTTCTTTTTGCGCGGTTTGGGCGCTTCTGGCAGGGTTTCGGGGTCAGTTTCGGGCATTTCTCAAGAGAATTTGCTGAGCGTTGATTTCAGGGGCGCCATCGGCAGGCGCAAGCCGCTTGTAAGAGCCGTCTGGCTGCATCAGGCGGGCCGAGGTGTTATCGCGCAGATAGGTTTCAAGCACTTGCTGGCGGATGTAGCGAACGTAGCGGGTTTCTTCCACCGGGAAAAGAATCTCAACCCGGCGGTCGAGGTTGCGGGGCATCAGGTCGGCACTGCCCAGATAAACCTGTGGCTCGCCAGCGTTTTCAAAGTAGTAGATGCGGCTGTGTTCCAGAAAACGGCCCAAAATGCTGACCACGCGGATGTTTTCGCTGAGGCCTTTGATGCCCGGGCGCAAACAGCAGATGCCGCGTACCACCAAATCGACCTTCAACCCGGCCTGGGAGGCCTGATAGAGTTTTTGAATGATGGCTTTGTCCACCAGGGCGTT
>CAZNCT010000102.1:0-14240 GCA_964571615.1 uncultured Anaerolinea sp.
GCGCCCTGCGCAACCAGGGCCGCGCCCCCGGCGATACCTGGCTCTCGCACACCTACCTGGGCTACAACTACCGCCTCGATGAAATGTCCGCCGCGATGGGCGCGGTGCAAATGACCCGGCTGGATGAAATTCTTGTTAAACGGGAGCAGGTGGCAGCCTGGTACGCCGAGCGTTTGTCCGAAATCCCCGGCATCGAACTGCCCTACATCGCCCCATCCACCACCCGCATGAGTTGGTTCGTTTACGTCATCCGCCTGGACGCGAAAATTGACCGCGCCGATTTCGCCAAACGCCTCGAAGCGCGCGGCGTGCCGGTGCGCCCTTACTTCGTCCCGATTCACACCCAGCCCTACATGGTCGAGCGCTTCGGCTGGCGCGAAGGCGACTTCCCCATCACCGAAGACCTGGGCAGGCGCGGGCTGGCGGTGCCGTTTAGCGGTGTGATGACCGAAGAACAGGTCGAATACGTCTGCCAGTCCATCCGTGCCGAGTTGCTGTAAACCCGTACCGCCGCCTTCAGGCGGCACAAAACCATGCCATCCCTGACCACCTTCCCCCCACCCAAACAGCGCGGACTGGCGCTGCACGCCGCCCTGGTTGCCATCTTTTTGGCGCTGGCGGTTTGGGCGGGCTTTAACCTTTACGGCGCCGCCCTCGATGCCGAATTTGCGGGCTTTGTTCTGCTTTTGCTGACCTGCCTGTTCATCCTGCCTTTCCTCGCCTACCGCCTGTACGCCCTGATTCGGGCCGAATACAGCCTCGACCGCGACAACCTGCACATCGTCTGGGGCATGCGCATCGAAGACATCCCGATTTCAGATGTCGAATGGGTGCGCCCGGCAGACCAGTTGCCCACCCCGCTCAGCCTGCCCCTGGTACGTCTTTGGGGCGGCGTACTCGGCACAACCCGCCACCCCGACCTGGGCGCGGTCGAGTTCCTGGCCTCCGAAACCGACGGCTTGCTGCTGGTTGCCACCGCCCGCAAGGTGTACGCCATCTCGCCCGCCAACCCGGCGGCTTTTGTGCTCGCCTTTCAGCGCACAATGGAAATGGGCAGTCTCGCGCCGGGGCAATCACACTCGCAATACCCGACCTTTGTCATCGCCAACGCCTGGGAAAACCCCTTCACCCGCGTCACCTGGCTGCTGGGGGCGCTGGTCAACATCGGCTTGTTCCTCTGGGTCAGCGTTGTTCTGCCGGGTCTGCCGCAGGTCTCGCTTGGCTTCGACTCGCTCGGCGCGCCGCTCGACCCCGTGCCGGGCGCACAGTTGATCCTCCTGCCCCTGCTCAGCGCCGTCCTGTTTGCGGGCGGCTGGCTGGCGGGCTTGTTCTTCTTCCGCCGCGCCGACCAGCACCTGCTCGCCAACCTGCTCTGGCTTTCTGGCACGCTCTCTTCTACCCTTTTTCTGATTGCCGTCTTCTTCCTGCTCAATGCCGCCTGAAAAACTCCTCCAACTCACTCTCGGCTTCCTGCTTGCCGTCTTCATCGCCGCGCTGGCCTACCGCGCCCACAGCCTGTCGCGCTCTGGCGCGCTGGCCGCAACCCTGGTCGGCACGGTCATCTTTGGGCTGGGCGGCTGGCAATGGGCCATCCTGCTGCTGACCTTCTTCATCAGTTCCAGCGCGCTCTCACGCGCCTTCAAAGGCCGCAAACGCGGCTTAAACGAGAAATTCTCCAAAGGCAGTCAGCGCGACGCCGGGCAGGTCTTCGGCAACGGCGGGCTGGCGACCCTTTTCGCCGGGCTTTCGGTCTTTTTCCCCGGCGAAGCCTGGGTCTGGCTGGCGTTCGCCGCCTCGCTGGCCGCCGTCAACGCCGACAGCTGGGCCACCGAGCTGGGCGTGCTCAGTCCGCGCCCGCCGCGCATGATGACCGATTTAAGAAAAGTAGTGGAAAAAGGCACCTCGGGCGGAATCTCGCTCTTTGGCACCTTCGCCGCCCTGGCTGGCTCCGGCTTAATCGGCATTCTCGCCGGAACGCTCTCCCCCGTCAGCGGGTCGCCACTAAGCGGACTCTCCCTCACGCTGTGGGTGACCTTCGCCGGGCTGGCCGGTTCGCTGGTGGATAGTTTCCTCGGCGCGACGGTGCAAGCCATCTACCTTTGCCCAACCTGCCAGAAAGAGACCGAACGCCACCCCGAACACACCTGCGGCACGCCCACCACCCTTAAGCGCGGCTATCCCTGGCTCGATAACGACTGGGTCAACTTCGCCTGCGCCCTGGGCGGAGCGGTCTTTGCCCTGCTGGCGCTGTTGTAACCATATCCAACTGCAACCCGAAAATCAAAAAAAACGGCAACCATCTCGTGAGTGGTTGCCGTTTTTTGATAGTGCGTTTATTCTGGCTTACGCAAACGAATCGTAAAGCGAACGGATTGTCACCGTGCTCTCCGGCGACCAGCCAGCAGGCAGGGGCGTGGAGACGGTCACGGTCGCGCCGGCGGGAAGGTCGAAGTAGTTGTCGCTGAAGACGGAATCGGCCCCTTCGATGGAGAGTTCTACGAAACGGGCTAACGTCTTCGCTGAGACATCCACAAAGAGCGTGCCGCCCTCAATGCGGGTTTGGGCTTTCAGGCCGGGTTTGCGCAGTTCGAGGTGTTTGTTGGCGACAAAGGGCGTCACGCTGCGGGCGGCGGGCTGACCGTCTCGCCACAGTTCGGCCACGAAAACGACTTTTTTCTGGTTTTCGGGCGTGACCTGGGTCGAAAAATCCTGCGTCGTAACGAGCGTATCGGCCAGCGCCAGCGCGCGGACGAATTGTTCGCCCTTTTGCAGAATTTTGCCATCCAGCGTCTCCAGCCGCCAGCGGACGGTGACATCGACCGGCTCGACCAGGTCGCTGGTGACGTGGACTTTCATCGTCTTGCCATAATCGGCCACCGAGAGCAGGAGCGGGGCGTAGAAGCGTTTGGCGGCATAGTGCAGGGCTTTCCAGCGACCGTAATAATCGAGCGAAGACCACGAAGCGACCGGCCAGCAGTCATTCAGTTGCCAGATGAGCGTGCCGCTGACGCGGTTGCGGTTGCGCCGCCAGTGTTCCACGCCATAACGGATTCCTTCGGCCTGCAAGACCAGGCTGAGATAGACCAGCGAAGCGAAGTCTTTGGGCATTCTAAAGGTGTCGGTCATCTGGGCAATCATCAGGCCGTTGCCCGAACCACTGCGCTGGTGATGTTCCATGATGTAGGAGGTCATGTTCCAATCGGCGGGGTCGGCGTAAGTGGCAATGGTCTTGAGCGGCGGCAGGGCCTGGAAGCCGAACTCACTCATGAAGCGCGGGAATTGCGTGCGGTAGGCGGTGAACGGCTTGCGCCCGTGCCATACGTCCCAATAGTGGCAATCGCCCTGGGCCTGGCCGTTGGCATCTTTGAAGGGCGTATCGGAGGATGCCGAACTGGGCCAGTAGGGATGGTCGGGGTCTTCGACCTCGAGCAGTTCAGGCAACATCTGGTGGAACATGCGGTCGTAGCCGTCCTTCAGACGCTGGTTGAGCGGGTCGTCGGGCTTGTTCCAGCCCCAATCACACCAGCCCTGCTCCATCTCGTTGTTGCCGCACCACAGCGCCAGACTGGCGCGATGACGCAGGCGGCGGATGTTCTCGATTGCCTCGATACGCACGTTCTCGAAGAAATCCGCGTCCGCCGGGTAAATGCCGCAGGCGAACATGAAATCCTGCCAGACCAGCAGGCCGTACTGGTCACACAGGTCATAGAACATCTCTTCGGGGTAATAGCCGCCGCCCCACACGCGCAGCATGTTCATGTTGGCGTCGGCAGCGGAACGGATGAGTACTTCGAGGCTCTCGCGCGTAATACGGGTCGGCAATGAATCGGCGGGAATCCAGTCCGCGCCTTTGGCGAACAGGCGCACGCCGTTGACGTAAAAAGTGAATTCCTTGCCCCACTGGTCAGGTTCCTGGCGCAGTTCAATCGTTCGCAGGCCGATTTTGTAGGCGTGGCTATCCAAAACGGTTTTGCCGTCTCTCAACGTGACTACGACATCGTAGAGTGGCTGAGCGCCACAGCCCGCAGGCCACCAGAGTTGGGGATTGGGAATTGGTAATTCCAGATTGCAAGATTGTTCGGTACTTTTCTCGAACCAGAACAAGGATTCTTCCACCGACTGCCTGCTTCCATCCGGGTGAACGATTTCCAGGCTGGCAGTTAATTCCGCACCGGGAGCAGACTCGGCTGCTACATCTGCCGTGACCGTCACGCTGCCGTCGTCCTCGAAGCGCTGGCGCAGGTGGACATCTTCCAGCCGGGCCGCGAAGCCCTGCAGGCGGATGTCCTTCCAAATGCCGATGGGCGGCAGTTTGGGGCCCCAGTCCCAGCCCCAGTGAGATGGCGCTTTGCGCAGGTGCGGCCCGCCGGGGATGTCGCCGCCGCCCTGCAAGGGCAGTTGGGCCTGTTTGCCGGTGATGAAGCGCACCGGCGACCCAAACACCACGCGGATTTCGTTTTCGCCCGGCTTGAGCAGGTCTTTCAGATCCCATTCCCACTGGCGGAACATATTATCGGCATGACCGAGATACGTCCCATTGATGTAAACATCCGCAATCGTATCCAGCCCATCACAGACCAGGCTCACGTTCGGTTCGGCCAGCAGGCTCTTTTCCACGCTGAACGCGCGGCGGTATTCCCAATCCGTTTCGGCCACCCACATCACCTTCAGTTCGTTATCCGCCACAAAGGGGTCGGGGATTTTTCCCAGGGCGAGCAGGTCAGTATGCACGCCGCCCGGCACGGTGGCGGGCAGCCAGTCTTCGGTTCCGGCCTGGCGAAACTGCCAGCCGCCGGAGAGAGTCAGGGTTTTCATGGTTTTCCTCGGAAGAAATTTGAGTTAATGACTTGTTCTGATTATATGTGAGAAAGTAAAAAGTACCCCGCTTTCGCGGGGCACTTTTGGAAAGGTGAAACGAACTGCTGCGCTAGCGGTCATTCCCTCGCTGTACCGGGGCCGCCGACAGATAACCGAAGGGGTAGGGGGTGGCATCAGGTTCAACAGATAGCAAGACTGCGCGGACTGCCACGCGATAGTTATAGGTATCCAACCAGGGCACATAACCGTCACAGGTGAGCAGTGTCAGCCAGGTGTAGCCATCTTTGCGGAAGACCGAAAGGTCACGCGGCAAAACCGTGCGATTTTCGCGCACTTCATAGGTGTAACGGTAACCGCCCACATAAAGGATAACCTGGTTGCCCCAATAGAGCTGTTTCAGGTTGCGGAAAGGCCCGGGGGTTCCATCGGCAAGAGTCACGTGCGCGGTCAGGCCAGTCGTGCCAATATCGCCCGGCAAGGTGGTGCCAGAGAGATAACCGGCCTGGTTTGAGAGCCAGGTCAGATCCCAGCCATCTGCCGAAATCGGAACATTCAAGATTGGCAACTTAACCCCAATCGAAGGAATCTCTAACCACATTCCATTCATCAAACCATAGGCTTTTTCTGCCGGTTGGGGCGGCAAAGCAGAGACCACGCCCGGCGCAAAACCAGTCGCAGGCAAGACCCTGGGCAGGCTGATGGCAACCGAGGAGGCAACGCCATACGTGTTCAGCCCGGAAGAATCTGCGGGGTCGTACCAGCGTTCGGTTGAGAAATCGTTATAGTCCGATTGTTGAACCGGGTCGCCATCCAGGCCGGGGTCAATCGGCAGGCTGGTCCATTCCAGATTGACGGTGTTCACGACCGGCACCGGGCCGACAAAAGTAGCCTGGAATTTGATGGAGGCTGTCTCGTTGCGCGGGAAGTGCGCCCAGATAAACTGCAGGGTGGTGCGCGACGAGTCGTACAGGATTTGGGTCGGGGCCAGGCCGGTGACCGAAACCGTACCAGGGATAAACGCCAACCCCGGCGGCAGAATGTCGGTTGCAATGACATCGAAGGCATCGGCTGTGCTCTCAGTGGTGTGAGAGATGTCGAAGGTAAACTCAATCACCGCACCATAAGGAGCCACCGTGGGCGAGGCGTTTTTGACAATCTCCATATCCGGCTCGACAATTTCGAGCGGCGGAGCCGAGGACTGGAGCGAACCGCCATCCCATGTCCAGAGAACGGTATTGTTCAGACCGCCAACACCCACCCGATTTGCGGTGACATTCAGCACAACCACCTCGTACGTAATGACCAGACGGGCATCGAGCGGATCGCCATTGCTGACATCGCCCAGGTCGAACAGAATTCGCCGCCCTTGCTGGACAGGGCTGGAACTGCCCACCGGCTCAGCCGAAACAGTTGGGTTGAGAGGGGCGTTGCAGGCATCCGCAAAGCCGCCGGGCAGGGTGGTTTGCAGGCTGCCGGCATCAATCGAGACACAGCGCACAAAGGCAAGGCCCGAATCGAGCACATCAAGCGCCTTGAGATTGCCCATGGTTCCCAAACCAGGCACATCAATGCTGATTTGGTAGGTGAGAATTTCGCCAATCGCAACGCCTGGGGTAACTGTTGTCGGTTCATTGGTGTTGAAGAGAATCTTGCCAGTGTTGACGGCAACCAGGTCGGTATCTTCGGCTTCACCACTCTGGCCGGTAACCTTGTCTTCGGCCACCACCCGGTTGGTGAACAACGTGCCTGGCTCTGCAATCACCCGAACCGTGACGGTCAGCGTCATGCTGTCTCCAACGGCAAGGTTGAGTCCCGTCCAGGTAACGGTGCCGCCAGGGGTACTGCCGTCCGGTGCGCTGGTGGGTGCAGGTGTGGCGCTCTGGAAAACCACATCATCATCGGGCAGGGTATCGATAACGGTGATAGCGGTCAGAGGCACCGCACCATTGTTCGTTACTTCAATGGTGTAAGTGATCGGCGACTCGGGGGCCACCACGCTCAGGTCATCGGTCTTGGTGACGGTCAGCATGGCAGGCAGGTCAGTATCCGAGGCGTCATTGTTGCCATCGTTGGTCTCTGCATGGCCCAAAGGCGGAGTCACACTGACGTTGTTGGTCAATGAACCGCTGGCGTCGGTGTAGAGATTGGCGGTCACTGTATAGGTAATCGAGCCGCCCATCGGCAGGTCAACCGTATCGCTGAAGTTGGCCGCGCTGGTGGTGACCCCATCACAGCCGCTGGCGCCGCCGGTTTGCGCTGCGCAAACCCACGTCCAGGATTCGATCTGCGCGGGCAGGTCATCGCTGACCGTTGCGCCAGTGACATCAGCAGGGCCGTTGTTGCTGACCACAATCGTATAGACCAGCGTTCCACCCGGCAGGTAGAAGTCCTGTCCATCATCTTTGGTGATAGCCAGATCTACCTGCGGACTGTTGAAGACGCCAAAATCAATCCGGAACTCAGTAGTCAGCCCCTGGCTGTGGTCAAACGATTGTTCGGCTTGCGGCGTCAGCGTAAAGATTGCGCTTTGGATGTACCCGCCTGCAAAACCGAGCGTGCCGACTTCCGAGCCGTTATCATCTGAATCAGTCACATCTGCATCTGGAGCCGGAGCTGGCTCATAAGAACCAGATGACCCGGTGCTGGAGTAGTAATCGCGCAGAGCGCCCGTCAGGATGAAATTGACTTCGGGCAGGCGCAGAATGTAATTTCCAGCGGGCAAACCTTCAAAGACATATTCGCCATCGCCTGCGGTGGTGGTTGTTGCCAGCAAAGTCAAGCCATCTGCCGACCATAACTGCACGACTACACCATTGATCCCGCTTTCGCCAACATCCAGCAAACCGTTGTTATCCAGGTCATTCCAGACCTGGTTGCCCAGGCGCATGGTGTAGAAGCCAAAATCAAGTGTCAGGTTGGCTTGCCCATCGGGCTGTCCCTGCTGGTTGCCGGGCAGGGTTGCGTCGCGGTCGCTTTCGTTGAGCGGTTCGTCAAAGGTGGGCCCAAGCGTAACAGGCAGAGAAACCACCGCTCCGCTAAACGCGCCGGAGGTCTGACGCATGCCGTTATCGTCGCTGTCTGCGTCGTTATCGGGGTCGGGTGCGGCGATTTCACCCAAGGCGCCGTCATTGCCGCGGCTCGTGCCAGACGACCAGTAGCCTTCGAGGACGGCGCCGCTGGCAAAGTTGCTGGCAGAAATGACCACAACGTAATCTCCGGCTTCCAGCCCGTTGAACAGGTAGTAGCCACCGTTGGCGGTCAGCATACCGCCGCTGGCATCATCGGCGGTGCCGAGAATACCATCGGGCCCAACCAGAATCTCGTTGCCGAGCGTGTCGAAGAGTTGGACGCGCACACCGTCCAGGCCCTGCTCATCGCCAAAGTCAATCGCGCGGTTGTTGTTGGTGTCATACCAGACGCGGTTGCCAAGCGAATAGACCGGGGCAAAGCCAAAGTCGAGGGTCGGGTTGTGGGTGCTTCCGTCGGTGTTATCGACGATGTTATTACTCTGCGAGTCGCCGGGGGTCAACGTGACCGGGTTGGCAAAGATTTCGCCGCCCAGCAAGCCCAGGCCATTGTCGTTGTTATCGGCGTTGGTGTTGGGGTCGTCGCTGTCGGGCTGGTTGAACGAGTCAATCGTGCTAAAGGTGCCATCGGGGGCGATGACTGAGACGACATAGGTCCCTGCGGGCAAGCCGGTGAAGAGGTATTCGCCGCTGACATCGGTTGTGGTAGTGGCAAGCAGGGTGACGCCGTCTTCAGCATACAGGTTGACGGTTACGCCCGCGTAGAGCGGCTCACCGGCGTCATACGCGCCGTTGCGGTCAGCATCCGCCCAGACCAGGTTGCCCAGGGAGAGGGTGTAGAAGCCAAAATCGACCGTCATGTTGGCGCGGATATCAGGCTGATTGCCCTGTCCATCCACGGGGTGCAGGTCGCTTTCGTCAATTGGTTCAAAAATTTCGCCACCCAGCGTCACCGGCAGTGAGACAACCGCACCATCGAAAGCGCCGCCAACTTGCAGGAAGCCGTTATCGTCCGAATCGGTCGGGTCACCATCGGGACTGGGCGCGGCGATTTCAGTCAGCGCACCAAGAGTATCGCGGCTGGTTCCAGAGGACCAATATCCTTGCAGCAGGCCGCTAGAAGCAAAATTGCTGGCAGGGATGACGACCACATAGTCGCCAGGGAACAAATTATCGAACAGGTAATAGCCGCCATCGGCAGTGATAGTGGTTGCCAGTGCCGGGCCAGTGGGATTACCAGAGCCATCAGCCGCATAAAGTTGCACGGTCACACCATCGATGCCAACTTCAGAAGCAAAGTCAATCTGGCGGTTGTTGTTGGTGTCATACCAGACACGATTCCCCAACGAGTAGGCATAAACAAAACCGAAGTCGAGCGTTGGGTCGTAGGTGGTGCCAGTCCCATCATCAATCGAATTGTTGGTTTGTGCGCCAGCGTTTCCGGCTTGCAAAGCGACCACAGCCGATTGGACATTAACTGCCGTCGTCGGCCCAACACCAAGCCCGTTATCGTTGTTATCAATGTTGGTATTCGGGTCGCTGCTGTCGGCAGGACTATCCGTATCAATTGTGCTGACATGACCACTGGGGGTAGTGACGCGCACGATGTAATCACCTTCCGGCAAATCATCGAAGCGGTATTCGCCGTTCACGTCAGTGGTAGTGGTCGCCAACACGGTTGAGCCATCACCAGACAGCAGTTCAACAGTGACACCGGCAAGCGGCGTGTCGGTTCCGCTGTCATAGGTGCCGTTGATGTTTTCGTCACGATACACCAGACTACCAAGTGCAACTTTGTAGAAGCCGAAATCAACCGTCAGGTTGGCGCGGCCATCGGGTTGGGCACCCTGTCCGACTCCTGTTTGCAGGTCGGTTTCACCCGTTGGTTCAGGGTCTGCGCCGCCGAGCGTCACTGGCAGGGAAACTACCGCGCCAGCGAACGCGCCGCTTGTTACGCGCGTACCGTTGTCGTCGCTATCGACATCATTGTCGGGGTCGGGAGCCGGGGTTTCTGTCATCGCGCCGGTATTGTTGCGGCTGGTAGCCGAAGACCAGTAACCTTCCAATGCGCCGCCAGAAGCAAAGTTCGAGGCCGGGATGACGACGACATAGTTGCCAGCATCAAGGTAATCGAACAGATAGTAGCCGCCATCGGCAGTCAGGGCAGTTCGCGGCGTGACGCCGTCCAGTTCCATAACCGGCGCGCCGGGGTTGCCAGAGCCGTCAGCAAAGTACAGTTCCACCAGGACGTCATCGACGCCGACTTCCGTACCGTTGATGGTGCTGCTGTTATCGGTATCAAACCAGACGCGGTTGCCCAGGGCATAGGCGGTTACAAAGCCAAAGTCAAGCGTGGTATCGGTTGTTGTGCCGGTGTTGTTGTCGATGCTGACGTTCGGCTTGGGGCTTGTATTGGGGCGCGTGCCGCCGCCGGGTGTCAGGGTGACAATCGCGGAGAAGACTTCGCCTTCGCCCGTGCCGACGCCGTTGTCGTTGTTGTCCACATTCCAGTTCGGGTTATCGTTGTCATTTTGCGGGTTGTTATCCACCGTGCTGGAGGCGTTGGACGGGGCCTCGACGCTGATGATGTAGTCGCCTTCAGGCAGACCAGAGAACAGGTAAATTCCAGTGCCGTCAGTCGTGGTTTGGGCCAATTCGGTCAGGCCGTCAGCGGCATAGAGACGCACAACAGCATTTACGATGACAGTGTCGCCTGCATCAAAGACGCCATTCTTATTCAGGTCGTTGAAAACCAGGTTGCCAACCGCGACGCGATAGAAGCCAAAATCTACCGTCATGTTGGCGCGCCCATCGGGCTGGTCGCCCTGCGAGCCGCCATTCAGGTCGGTTTCGCCGGTCGGTTCGCTGGCAATGGTTGGGCCGAGCGTGACTGCCTGCGAGAGTACCGCGCCATCCAATGCGCCACCGGTTTGACGGAAGCCGTTATCATCCGAGTCGGTCGGGGTACTATCGGGGTCGGGGGCGGCGAGTTCGCTCAGAGAGCCGTCTGTGTTGCGCGTCGTGCCAGATGACCAGTAGCCTTCCAGCGGGTTGCCGGATGCAAAATTGCTGGCGGGGATGACAACCACATAATCACCGGGGTACAGGTTATCAAACAGATAGTAGCCGCCGCCCGCGGTAGTGGCGGTAGCAAGCGACGCGCCGATTGGGTTGCCAGAACCATCAGCGGCGTACAGTTGAACAGTCACCCCATTAACGCCGACTTCTGCGCCGTTGATGTCGCCGCTATTATCGGTGTCGTACCAGACACGGTTGCCAAGCGAGTAGAGATAGGTGAAGCCGAAATCGACCGTCAGGTCGCTTTCGTTATCGGCTTCGCCGCGCGTGCCGCGGCTGTCGGGGCCATCCTGCGGGCGTCCGCTCAGGTCGGTTTCGCCGGTGGGTTCGCCTGGTGGGGAGCGCAGGTCAATGCTCGGGCTGTAGAGACCATTAACGGGCAGGTCGAGCGCATCGATACCGTGGTCGTTACGGTCGGCGGTAGCATCCACCGGCGTGGTCGCGTCCAAACTGCTGACAAGGGTCTCGAGCGCGCCGCCTGGCTGGAAGTTGCTGGCGTCAATGCCGACTACATAGCGCCCGGCGGGGAAGTTGCTGAACAGGTAGTAGCCGCCATCGGAGGTGGTGGCGGTCATGATGGCGGGCCCATCGGGAATGCCGTTTCCATCGCTATCCAGATACAGGCTGAGGGTGACGCCATCAATCCCGACTTCGCTGCCATCCTGAATGCTGTTGTTGGCAATGCCGCTGCCGGTGCCGTCATCGAGCCAGACGCGGTTGCCCAGGCTTCGCAGGGTGACAAAGCCAAAGTCGAGGGTCAGGTTGCTGTTGGCGTCAATTTCGCCAAAGCGGCCAATACCAAGTGGGCCATAGGCGGTGGTATCTGAGGAGACATCGCTTTCAAGCAGCGGCTCACCGCCATAATTCAGCACAAAGTTGCGGCTGCGAATGCCAGCTGTGAGATAAGCAGAGTCATCGATACCATTGTCGTTCAGATCGCCGGTTTCGTCATCAAAAACGCCGGTACTGCTGCGGTAGCCTGCGAGCGCACCGCCGGAGGCAAAATTGGCAGGCGCAACCAGCACATAGAAGCGTCCTTCGGGCAAGCCATCAAACAGGTAATGTCCATTGGCGTCGGTGGTGGTGATGCGATACGGCACGGATTCGTTGACACCGTCCACAATGCTGGTGTATGCGCCATCATCATCGGCATCGTAGAACAGGTGCAGGATGACGCCCGCGCGCCCGGCTTCGGTGCCGTTCATCAGACCATCGTTGAACCGGGTCAAATCCAAGCCACTAACAGTGGCACCGTCATCAATCCAGACGCGGTTGCCCAGGCTGAGCGGCGGGATGAAGCCAAAATCTACCGTCAGGTTGCTGTTCACGTCCAGTTCGCCCCAGCGCCCGCGCGAATTGGGGCCATCCCAGCCGGTGGGGCTGAATGCGGCGTTGGCTGGCGCGCCGGGGTTTGTCTGCCCGCTCAGTTCGGTTTCGGCAGTTGGCTCAGTGCCCCAGGCGAGGCCAATCACCGCGCTGGAAATGCCATTGATGTTGGGATGGGCGTTGTTGATACCGTTATCATTGCGGTCAACGTCATCGTCAAAAGTGGGGTCACTGTTATACCAGCCGCGCAAAACGCCCGTTCCTGTAAAGTTGGCAGGCGGGAGATAAACGTAGTAGTTGCCAGGCACGAGACGGTCAAACAGATAGTAGCCATTGGCATCGGTGACATCTGCGTAGAAGTTTGTGCCGTCATAGGTAACGCGCACATCGGGAGTTGCGCCAGCAGTTTGCAAGCCGGGCGTGCCGTTGCTTTCGCGCCACAACTGAACCTGAACGCCCGCCACGCCGACTTCATCAGCGTCCATGAGGCCGTTGTTCAGGTTTGTGCCTGCGCCGTTATCGTAAAAGACACGGTTACCGAGGCTCATCGGGCGGAAGAAGCCAAAATCGATGCGCAAGTTGCTGGCGATATCCGTCTCACCAAAGCGCCCACGCGAAAGCGGGCCGTCATCTTCGGTGGGGTTAAAGCCCAGCGCTGTGCCGTTATCGCCGCTCACGTGGACTTCGCCGGTGGGCGAGTTGGTCGTAACGCGCACATCCACATTGCCCGAAAGAATGCCATAGGGCGAAGCGACCGGGTCGTAGGGCATGATGCGGTCAATGCCGTTGTCACGCTGGTCGGCGTTGGTGGTTGTGCCAACACTGCTGATATAGCCTTCAAGCGGTCCGCCCGCCTGGAAGTTGGTGTTATCCACGCCAACCAGATAGCGTCCGGGCGGCAGGTTGTCAAACAGGTAGAAGCCGTTGGCATCGGTGATATCGTAGGCGACTGCCGCGCCATCGGGCGTGCCGTCGTTGTTGTCATCGCGATACAGGCTGACGCGCGCCCCACTCACAGGAAGTTCGTTTGTCTGCCGGATGCGGTCATTGGGCGTGCCGCCGCCCGCGCCTTCGTCGTACCACAGGTGGTTGCCAATACTGCGCGGCGGATAGACAAAGCCAAAATCAATCGTCAGGTTGCTGTTTTCGTCCAACTGTCCGTAGCGTCCGCGCATCTCTGGCCCGTAGGCAGCAATGTTAGCGGGGGTAGCGGCGGGCAGGTCGGTTTCGCCAACCGGTTCGGCAGTATAAGCCATGTTAATTTGCGGGCTGGTCACACCGCTGGTGGCGGGCGTGGCAACGTCTATGCCGTTGTCGTTCATGTCAGTTGCGTCATCAAGGGGCACGGTGCGGTCAAAACTGCTGATGTAACGGAAGAGCGGCTGTCCGCTGGCAAAATTGGATGCCGGAATGTGCACAAAATAATTGCCGGGCTGCATACGGTCAAACAGGTAATAGCCCTGCGCGTTGGTAGTGGTGAAGTACATCAGGGTATCGGTGGCGGAGTTGAACACGCCATCGGCGTTGTCCAGCCACAATTCCACGCGCACATTCGCCACCCCAACTTCGGTGCCGTTTTGGATGCCGTCGTTGTACTGCGAACGGAAAACCGTCTCGCCCGCGCCGCTATCAAACCAGACGCGGTTGCCAATGCTCATGGGCGGTATAAAGCCAAAATCAACCGTCAGGTTGCTGTTCTCATCGGGTTCACCAAAACGACCACGAGAATCGGGGCCATCCCAGCCGGTGGGGTTGAAACCAGCGTTGGCGGGCGCGCCAGGGTCAGGTTCACCGCTCAGATGGGTCTCGCCCGTTGGGGTCGGCAGGCCGCGTTGCAGCAAAATTGGATTGCTGCGAATACCGGTATTTTCAGGATACGCAGCATCAATGCCGTTGTCGTTTAGGTCCACGTCATCAACAAAGTTGGACTGACTGCTATACCAGCCCGCCAGCACGCCGCCGTCCTGGAAATTAACTGCGGGAACGAGGACA
>CAZNCT010000103.1:0-10114 GCA_964571615.1 uncultured Anaerolinea sp.
TCAAATTGCCAACGTGGCCGATGAACTGGCCTATACCACCCACGACCTGGACGACGGCCTGCGCTCGGGCATGATTAGCCCGCAGATGCTCGAAGGAATTGCGCTGTGGGAAATTCTGGCGGAATCTTTCAAATGGCGTGGCCCGCAGTTGGAAGAAATGGAGCGTCACCGCATGATTCGCCAGCTGGTTGGAATGCTGGTGACTGATATGGTGCAGGCCACCGACGCCAGGCTAAAGGAAAGCGGCGCCAAATCGGCGCTTGACCTGCAAAAACTGCCTTACAATGTGGTCGGCTACAGTGACGATATGCGGCGGCGCAACCGCGAGCTGAAGGATTTTCTGTTCAGCAAACTTTATCGCCACTACCGGGTGGTGCGCATGGCTGTCAAAGCCGAACGAATTATCAGTGAGTTGTTTGAAGCCTATTGCGATGAGCCGACCATTCTGCCCAATCATGTGCAGAAACATATTGCCCAGCGTGGCCTGGAACGCACCATTTGCGACCATATTGCGGGCATGACAGACCGTTACGCTGTTGAAGAACACCAACGTTTGTTTGACCCATTTCTCAAACCATAATTCTCAGCAGGCTGAAAGTTGAAGGTTGCAGGTTCGACTTTCACCTGCAACCTTCACTGTTTTTCAGGAGTATTTTCGATGACCCAACCTGGCCCCACCTACCTGACTGCTGAAGGCGCAGCGCGCCTGAAAGAAGAGCTGAATCACCTGAAAAGTACCGAACGCGAGGCCCTGTCGAAACGTTTGCGTGAAGCCATTCAAATGGGCGACCTTTCAGAAAACGCTGATTACCACAAGGCCAAAGAAGACCAGGCGTTTCTGGAGGGCCGCATTCAAGAGCTGGAATACATTTTGGGCAACGCCATCATTGTCGAAGAAAGCACCGCCCAGCGCGATGTGGTCTTTGTTGGCGCAACCGTGACGATTCAGGAAGAAGACTTTGAACCAGAAGTCTTTTACATCGTAGGCGCCAAAGAAGCCGACCCGCGCCAGGGGAAAATCTCACACGAATCGCCTTTTGGCCGCGCGTTGATGGATCATAAGGTCGGCGATGTGGTAGAAGCTGAAACCCCCGGCGGTAAAGTGCGCTTAAAGATTTTGAAAATTGAGTAACAGACAGGCAAACTGTTAAGAAAAAGCACAACGACTGTCATGCTTGCGGTCGTTGTGCTTTTTTATAAGAAAGCCCGGGTAAGAATGTTCTCGCCCAGGCTTTGAGCGTTTATTTCGACCAGATGGCTAATTCGAGGGTGACACGATCAAAGTAACTGCCACCGGGCAAGGGGCCTTGCCCATATTGCATATCAACCACCGTGACAACCATTTGCAGGGTCTGAGTTTCGAGCATAATCTGCTTTTGCGGCTCGACCAGGAACATCTCACCCTTTGATTCGAGTTTGGCGCGCAGAGTTGGGTCATTGAAGGCGTGCTGGCTGAGCAAGACCTTGGTAACGGTCTGAATGTCATTTTTGTCAAACATCCAGACTTCAAAGGCGGTCACTTTCTTGGGGTCGCCCACGCCAATGGTTTCTGAAATTCCAACACCGCATTCACCCAGGAATTCACCTGACTGCGAGTCGATGCTGAAGGAGTCGTCGAACAGGTCATCACCGAGTACATACGTGGTCACATATTGGGCCACCGGCGGGGTGGGCGCTACCGCAGAGTAATCGGTCTTGGCGGCAGAGCGGCTGAGTTCAGCTGCCTGCTGGGCGGCTGTCAGAGGGGCGCCAGGCCGCCGCGAACCACGGAAGAGGTAAAAGGCCAAAGCCGCAATCACCAGCAAAAGCGCCAGACCGCCGCCCCATAAAATAGCGGTCATGACCGGGTTACCCGCCGGTTTTTCCTCAGTTTGAGGCGCAGATGGAACCATCACCCCGGCTTCGGTCAGGCGGGTCTCAAAAATGCCTACCAGAACGGGATCCAGTTTGCCAGGAGATTGTTTAATGTCAAGGAAGGTCTCATAGGCATAAGAACCAAGGTCTTTGTAGCGCTTGGCCGCCATATTGACATCCCCATTGACACGGAAGGAGTCAATCGCCATGCTCATGTACTCACGACGCAAATCGGGGCGGAGCAAATCAGCAGGGGCGTCTTTCCATTCCACCGGCCAGATTCCCCAGGCGAACACCAGACCTAAGAGCAGACCGACGAGTAGTGAAGCAATGGCAGCGATTGCCGGGCGTTCCTTGAAAAAGTTCAGGATGGGTTCCATAACGCTCCTTTCAATTTGGAACGAACATATTATCTATTATACAAGAAAACTTTCACAATTCGCCGGTTTTGGCCCAAAATCGTTTATTCTGCTACCGATTCGCCTAAAATGGTCTCTAAAAGATGGCTTTCCTGACAGTTCAGGCACTGGGCTTCGCGCTTGTTGGCAATGACCAGCATGCCACCACAAGCGGGGCAGGGCTGTGGCAGGGGCCGCTTCCAGGAGGTGAAATCGCAGGCCGGGTAGTTGGCGCAGCCGTAAAACAAGCGTCCTTTGCGGGTTTTGCGCTCAGCCAGGTCACCGTGGCACTTGGGGCAAGAGACGCCAATTTTCTCGAGCCAGGGTTCGGTATAGCGGCAATCGGGAAAGCCCGAACAAGAGATGAACTTGCCAAAACGGCCATAACGAATGACCAGTTCTTTGCCACACTTCGGGCAGTCGCGCCCAATCGGTTCAGGGCCGCTCCTGGTTTGGGGCATTTCGGCCTGGGCTTTGCGAACTTCATCGGCAAAGGGTCGGTAGAATGCGTCCATGACTGTGACCCAATCGGCCTGGCCTTCGGCGATTTTGTCGAGGTCTTCTTCCATGCGGGCGGTGAAATCAGTATTGACAATGTCAGGGAAGTATTTGACCATCAAATCATTGACCAGCGTGCCGGTTTCGGTCGGCACCAAGCGCTTGTCGATGCGATTAACATAACCACGTTCCTGAATGGTCGATAAGGTGGGGGCATACGTTGAAGGGCGGCCAATCCCAAAGGACTCGAGGGTCTGCACCAGCGAGGCTTCAGAATAGCGCGGTGGCGGCTGGGTAAAATGCTGTTCGGGCAAAAGGCGGATGAGGGCCTGAGGCTGTCCTTCAACGATATCTGCCGGGATGCGGACGTTGTCGGCATCTTCATCCCTGACATCTTCGTTTTTCGATTCTTCATAGACCACCAGAAAGCCAGGGAATTTGACCGCAGACCCGGCGGCGCGCAGCAAATACTGGCGGCCCGCCTGGCCGCTGACCTCAACCGAGAGCGTATCGTAGAGCGCAGATTCCATTTGGGAAGCCACAAAACGCTGCCAGATTAACTGATAAAGTTTGAACATGGCCGCATCGAGATAGGGCTTCACTTTCTCGGGGTCGCGCAATACCGAGGTCGGGCGGATGGCTTCGTGGGCCTCTTGCGCGCCAACTGCGCGGGTCTTGTATTCGGGCGCACTGGCAGGCAGAAAATCGTTGCCATAACGGCCGGCAATGTATTGGCGGGCCTCGTTGCGCGCCAATTCCGAGACATTGGTTGAATCGGTACGCATGTAGGTTATCAGACCAGTATTGCCTCCCTCACCGACATCCTGACCTTCATAAAGGCCCTGAGCCAGGCCCATAGTGCGTTTGGCGGTAAAGCCCAGTTTGCGCGAGGCTTCCTGCTGAAGTGTGGAAGTGATGAAAGGCGCAGCTGGTTTGCGGCGGCGCTCTCCGCGTTTGATTTTGCTAATTTCATAAGCCGCCTTCTCCATATCGTCCAGGATGGGTCGGACTTCGGCCTCGGCGCTAAATTCGGCATCTTTGCCATCTACTTTGCTGAGTTTGGCGATAAAAGACTGCCGGCCCCCTTGGGGCTTGAGTTCCGCTTCAATTGTCCAATACTCCTGTGGGACAAATGCGTCAATCTCACGTTCCCGTTCAACAATCAGGCGCAGGGCCACCGATTGCACCCGACCCGCTGAAAGGCGGCTGCGGACTTTCTCCCACAAAATTGGGCTGATGGAGTAGCCAACCAGGCGGTCGAGAACACGCCGGGCCTGCTGGGCATTGACCAGGGCCATATCAATCTGACGGGAGTGGCTAAAAGCCTCGGCAATGGCCGGGGCGGTAATTTCGTGGAACGTTACCCGTCGGGCGCGCTGGGGGTCAATTTCGGCGGCTTCCATCAGATGCCAGGAGATGGCCTCGCCTTCGCGGTCGGGGTCGGTTGCCAGGTAAATTTCTTCGGCACCCTGAGCCAGTTTCTTCAACTCTTTAACGATGTCTTTTTTCTCATTCGGTACGCGATATTTGGGCGCAAACTGATTCTCGACATCTACGGAGAGCTGTGAGCGCAGCAAATCACGAACATGCCCAATTGAAGCGCGGACAGTGTACCCCTTGCCCAGAAAACGCCCCACAGTTTTGGCCTTGGCCGGAGATTCGACTATCACCAGTTTGCCAGAGCGTTTTTCAGTCGTTTGAGACAATTTTTTCGCCCGGGTTTGTTTTTTGGGTTTCTGCTCTCTGGACTGTTTTTCAGGCGTTGGCAGACCGTCGTGGGCTTCGGTGCGGCCAGTGCGGTATAGGGCCGTGCCACAAACCGGACAAACGCCGCGCGTGACCGGGGCACCCGCGGCATTGAAGGTCGCCAGGGCATCTTTCATCTCGCGTTTTTCTTTGCACTTCATGCAATAAGCTTGCATTCATTTCTCCTCATCACAGCAAGACCAGGCGGGTCTGTGATGTCAAATATATTTTTCCTTGCCTTCGCTTTTGAGTTTCTCAACCACGCGGCGCACTTCCTGGGCGCGGTCTTTGTGACAGGCCAGCAAAACATCGCCGGTATCTACGATAATAACGTTATCGAGGCCAATCGTTACGAACAGACGTCCATCGCCGTTGCCATACAGCAAGGCGTTATGGGTATCGAAGGACAACAATTCCCCGCTGACAATCACATTACCATCTTCATCAGGCAATACGACATCAAAAAGCGCATCCCAAGAGCCGATGTCGCTCCACTCCAGCCCGGCGGCGGGAATCACTGCCACCCGGCTGGCATGTTCCATGATGCCATAGTCAATGGTCTCATTTTTCAAGGTATGCCAGATGGTCTCAAGGGTTTGCTGACGGGCCGGGGTGGGCCAGGCCGCAGCAATGCGGTCGAGAGCGGCTTTCAAATCGGGCATCTGGGTTGCGAACTCCTGCAAAATGCGCGAGGTTTTCCAGATGAACATGCCCGAATTCCACGAGTGGTCGCCGGCCTGAAGCATGGCCCGGGCGGCAGATTCTTCGGGTTTTTCTTTGAAGCGCAAAACAGAATAGACCGGATAATTGAAGTTTTCAGGCAGGGGGTCGCCGCGCTGAATGTAGCCGTAGCCGGTAGCCGGAAAGGTAGGAGCAATTCCGAGCGTTACCAGATAGTCCTGGCGAGCCACATCGGCGGCCACGCGCAAAATGTAGTGAAACAGGTCGCGGTCGCGGATGAAATGGTCTGAAGGCAGAATGGCCATGACTGCCTGGGGGTCGCGCTGGTGTAAGACCGAGGCGGCCAGCCCAACGACCGAGGCCGTGCCGCGCGGAGCCGGTTCGAGCAGAAAATTTTCTGCCGGGATTTCGGGAGCCTGGCGGCGCAGTTCTTCGGCTTGTTCGGCCACGGTGACAACGAAAATACGCTCGGGCGGGAAGAACCCATCCAAACGGCGGACAGTGGTCTGAAAGAGACTCTCCTGGCTGATGAGCGGGATAGACTGTTTGGGGCGGTTACGCCGCGAGACGGGCCAGAGCCGCGTGCCTCCGCCTCCTGCCATAATCACTGCGTAGGTATTTTCGTCAGGGTTCATTTTTTCTTTCCACAGTTTGAGACTTTGCCGGATTAGTCTCTGGTTTCGTAAGGCGCGGATTCTTCGCGCACTGCGACATACTGCATCCCGCCGACCTGGCGCACCATGCCTTTCAGTTCCATCGTCGCCAGGGTAGAGGAAACACGCTCAATGGGGAGGCCGGTCTGGGCGCGGATTTCGTCCACGTGCAGGGGTTCGGCGCCCACCAGTTGAAAGAGAGCGGCTTCGGTTGGGTCTGACGGCAGGGCCTTGCGAATTTCGCGGCGCTCAAGGTTGCGGGTCAGGTCGAGGGCGTCGAGCAGGTCTTTGACAGACAGCAACGGCCTGGCGCCATTGGCAATCAGCCGGTTGGTTCCCTTGCTTTGCGGGGCATAGATGTTGCCAGGCACAGCAAAGACATCGCGCCCGTGCTCTGCGGCAAAAGAAGCAGTAATCAGAGCCCCGCTGGTTTCGGCGGCTTCAATAACGACAACCGCCAACGACAAACCACTGATAATGCGGTTACGCGGCGGGAAGTTAGCGCTTTCGGGTGGCGTTCCGGGGGCATAATCACTGAGAACAGCCCCTTGTGAGAAGATTTTCTCGGCCAGACTGCGATGTTCAGGGGGGTAGATACGGTCAACCCCCGAACCCAGCACCGCTAGAGTGCGGCCCCCGGCCTTGAGTGCCGCCGAGTGAGCAACAGCATCTACGCCGCGGGCCAGACCACTGACAATCGTAACACCGTTATGGGCCAGGGTAGTGGCAATTTCTTCTGTGACCTGGCGGCCATAAGCCGTAACAGCGCGCGTGCCAACAATGGCGACTGCCCAGGTATCTTCGGGGACAATTTCGCCTTTCAGGTACAAGACCGGCGGCGGCTGGTCAATCTGCTTGAGGTGGGCCGGGTAAGCCGGGTCATCCCAGGTCAGAATTTGGATCCCCTGGGCCTGCAGATTGGCGATGTACTGCTCGAGGTTGAGACTGGCGCGGGTTTCAATCACCCGCTCGGTCAACCGGGGGCTTAAACCTGCCGCAACCAGTTCGGTGGCAGGGGCTTTCCAGGCGCTTTCTGCGTCGCCAAAAAAATCGAGCAGGGCTTGCAGGCGTACGGCCCCAATGCCTTTGACAAGCGTAAAAGCCACCCGAAAACGAATATCAGACATGCTTGAGCAGTCCTGGTTACTCGTCCAGCCCGGGCAGCAGGCGCACCAGCACCTGCCCGGCGGGCGGGTCTATCTTCAAAATGACCTCTTCGATGGCTGGCAAGAGCAGTTCGCGGCCATCGGGACGTTTAACGATGTAGACTTCGTTGGCGCCGGTGATCAAGATTTCGGACAGTCTGCCAAGTTGTTCGCCAGACTCGGTGACAACCTGCAGGCCAATGACCTGGTGATGGTAAAACTCACCTTCGGGCAGGGGCGGGCGATCATCGGCGCGGACAAAGACCAGGCTGCCGCGCCATTTTGCGGCGCTTTCGGGGTCTTCGATGCCGCGAAAACGAATCAGCAATCCGTCGTTGTGAGTGCGGACGGAGGCGATGGTCATGGGGGTATGCTTCTCGCCAACAAACAGGCGCGCGCCAGGGCGCAGGCGCTGGGGAAAGTCGGTCAGGACTTCCATCAACAAATCGCCGCGCAAACCATGTGGGCGGCGCAACAGGCCGACACTCAAGTACACAGGCTCGCCAGAAGCGGGCGAGCCTGTCTGGCCAGGGGCGACTGGCACGTTTTCTTCAGTCATCAGGGTTCCACCACATCGAGGGTGACCTGCTGTCCGTCACGTTCTGCGGCGACGCGCAACAGGATGCGAATGGCGTTTGCGACGCGCCCGCTCTTGCCAATCACCCGTCCCATGTCATCTTTGGCGACGCGCAATTGCAAGCGCACCCGGTTCCCCTGGCGCGACTGGGTGACTTCCACTTCGTCGGGATTTTCGACCAGGGACTGGGCGATGTATTCTGTAAGGGCTTTCATGAAGCGCCTTTCTGCAACTGGTTAGTTGCCCGAGGTCTTCACCCCAGCGCCGCGCTTGGCGGTAGCGGCTTCGGCTTCGGCCACCAGGGTTTCAAGCGCTTCGCCTTTCTTGAAGCGGGCAAAGCGGTCGAGGGTGCCGGTGGTTTTGAACAGTTGGGCCACCGATTCAGTCGGCTGGGCGCCTTTGCTCATCCAGTCATAAACGCGGGCTTCATCGAGGTTGATGGTGGCGGGCTGGGTGCGCGGGTTGTAAAAACCAACGATTTCGATGAAACGGCCATCGCGGGGGGCTTCCTGGTTGGCAACCACAATGCGATAAGAAGGCTGGGCCTTCAGGCCAATACGGCGGAGACGAATACGAACCATTTGAACTTACTCCTTGAATAATACGGTTGTTTGGTGTTCTTTTTTCAATGCAAAACCGAATGGCTTTGCACAGATTAAGCGTTAGCGAAACAGATTCGAAAGACCCTTCATGCCCGATTTTTGCAGGGTTTTCATGAGTTTTTGGGTTTCACGATATTGCTTGATGAGTTTATTCACATCCTGCACTTCACGGCCACAACCAGCGGCAATGCGCCGGCGGCGCGAGGCGTTGAGGATATCGGGGTTGCGGCGTTCGGCAGGAGTCATCGAGTTGATGATGGCTTCAATGTGCTTGAAGTTTTTCTCAACATCGCGCGGGTCAACCTGTTTGGCCGCCTGACCCAACTGACCGGGCAGCATTTCGAGAATTTGTGAGATGGGGCCCATTTTACGAATCTGGCGCATTTGCTCTAGCCAGTCTTCGAGGTCAAACTGGCCTTTCATCATCTTGTCGGCCTGTTTTTGGGCAGTTTCGGCGTCAAAAGCGGCTTCGGCTTTTTCAATCAGGCCGATGACATCACCCATGCCGAGGATGCGCGAGGCCAGGCGGCCCGGGTCGTAGACTTCGAGCGCATCCAATTTTTCGCCGGTGCCGAGAAATTTGAGCGGCACGCCCGTAACGCTGCGGATGGAGATGGCGGCGCCGCCACGCGAGTCGCCGTCCATTTTGGTCAAAATCAGGCCGGTAATCGAAACCGTGTCGCGGAAGCCCTCGGCAACGTGCAGGGCTTCCTGACCAATCATCGAATCGACGACCAGCAGAATTTCGACGGGCGATACGCGTTTGGTGATGGCTTTTAACTCGTCCATCAGGGCGTTGTCGAGTTGTGAGCGCCCGGCGGTGTCGATGATGACGACGGTGTAACCGCCTTTTTGGGCCTGGTCGAAGGCTTTGGCGGCCAGGTCGGGCGGTTTGATTCCGCTTTCGGCAACAACGGGCACATCGACACGCTGACCGAGGTTCTGCAACTGTTGAACCGCCGCCGGGCGGTAGGGGTCGCCCGCAACCAGCATGACGCGCTCACCCTTGCCGCGCAAGAGTCTGGCAAGTTTACCGGCTGCGGTGGTTTTGCCTGAGCCTTGCAAACCGACCAGCATAAGCACACGCGGCTTGGGGCCGCTCAGGTTGAGGGGAGCGGGTTCGCCCAGGGTGCCAATCAGTTCTTCGTGAACGATTTTGATGACCTGTTGACCAGGGTTAAGGGCCTTTGAGACCTCGGCCCCCACCGCTCGGGCGCGGACACGGGCCACGAAGTCTTTGACGACGCTGTAGTGCACGTCGGCTTCGAGCAGGGCCAGGCGCACTTCGCGCATGGCGGCATCCACATCGGCCTCGGAGAGTTTTCCGCGGCGACGTAATCCGTCAAAGACCTGGTTCAGGCGATTGGTGAGAGTCTCAAACATAGGCGGTATTAAAACTGAAATTTTCGCCCCGGGCCGGAGTCTCCACCTGGGAGGCTGGGGCGCGGAGTGAAATGGTCAAAGGCTGGCAGAGTATAGCCGATAAAGCGGGGATGGTCAAGGATGGGATTGGTCGGCGGTACGACACATCAGGCGCGGGTGAGTTTGGGGCCTGCGGGGGTGTCTGTGACCACCCAACCCGCCGATAGGATTTGCTGGCGAAGGGCATCGGCGCGGGGCCAGTCTCTGGCTTTGCGGGCCAGTTCACGCTCTTCGGCCAGCGAGACAAGCGCCGGGTCGGGTGAATCAGGCGGCGGCTCGGGCAACGGGGGCAGGTTGGTAGCAGCCTCCCAGGCGTCGAGGCGGATGTCGTCGCGGGGCGAGCCGCCAATCCCTAATTCTTCGAAAGGAAAGGTTGCGCCGGATGGGTAGATGTGCGGGTTGCAGGCGCGCAGCAGGGTGACCGAACTGACCCCGCTGACACGGCACTGACGGTTGGCAAAGTCGAGGATGATGCCGGTGTGTTCATCGAGGCCGAGGGTGGTGTTTTCAGGCGGAATCTGGCTGCACCATTCGGCAA
>CAZNCT010000103.1:10128-14183 GCA_964571615.1 uncultured Anaerolinea sp.
GAAGCAGCGCGAGGTATCTACATCGGCGCCGCCGTCGGTGTTGTTCCAGTGTGGAACGCAGGAAATGACCGGGCCGAAGGAGCGGAAGAGGTCGAGGCCAGGGATAGCATGGACATCTTGCCCGACTTTGTAGATTTCGTAAACGGGAACAGCCCAGGCGCCGATGGCGATGGTGGCGGCAGAAGCAAACACCAGGGCCGCGCCGAGGCGGTGGCGGGCGCGGATGAGTTCCCAGGCGAGGGTGTCTTGCAGTTGGCGAATGGCGTAGGTGGGGGAACCCGGCCCCATGAAGATGAGATTGGCGCGCAGAAGCGGGGCGAGGAGTTCGGGATCGTCGGGGCTGTAGGGGCCGCCTTTTTTGCGGGCGGGGATGACATCAATGACCGGTTTATAGTTGCCGAGGCGGGTTTTGAGATAGTCGGCGACACGCCCGGCAACTTGCGAGGCGTTGAGTTCAAAACCGGCGGGGGTTTCGAGGATGGCGATGCGCAGTGGGTCATCAATCTGGCTGGCGAGGCTTTCGAAGATGCGTCCTCCTGCCAGGGAGGTTTCGCCAGAGCCGAGCAGGGCAATCGGGCCGAGGGGCATGTTTTCTCCAGGGGGGTGGTCAGTATTCAGTATTCAGTATTCAGTATTCAGTATTCAGTGGTCAGTATTCAGTATTCAGTATTCAGTGGTCAGTATTCAGGGGTGAGAGAGGGGATGTAGTTGAAGGGTGGTGTGGGGATTGGGAGCGGAAATTCGCAGTTACTACTTCCCATGCGGCATGGCTACCTGCTTTGCTGGTTGATTTTATCGAGAATTGCCAAAATCAGGCTGTTTTCAGGGATGTCTTTCATCGAATCGCTGTAGTGCTCGTAGCAAATCTGGCCGGTTTTGTCTATGAGGAGCATCGCGGGGATGCGGCCAAATTTGAACAGGTTCCATTCCTGCCCGTACAGGTCGGCGACGCGATGTTTGGGGTCGGGCAGGCCGGGGTAGGGGAGATTGTTTTCTTCCCAATAGCGGCGGTAGCTGTTGGGGCTGTCGGGGCCTATGGCCAGGATTTCCGCGTCACGCGCGGTAAAGGCCGCGTAGTCGTCGCGCAAGCGCGCGAGGTGGGCGCGGCAGTGTGGTCACAGAAAGCCGCGCAGAAAGACCAGGACGACATTTTTCTGACCACGAAAGTCTGAAAGACGCACAGGGCGGCCCTGGTAATCGGGGAGTTCAAAATCGGGGGCGAGATCGAGCATTGGTATTCAGTGTTCAGTGTTCAGTATTCAGTGTTCAGTGTTCAGTATTGTTTACGTGCATACGTGTTTACGTACTTCCGTGTTTACGTGCTTCCGTGCTTTCGTCTTTCCGCGCTTTCCTCTACTGGCCTCCGAGAAACTCGCGCACGGCTTGCATGAATTCGGCGGGTTTTTCTTCGTGGGGAAGATGCCCGGCATTGGGGATGACCACCAGCGCCGCGCCAGGGATTTCGCTGCCCAGGCGAATCGACTCTTCGGTGGGGACAATCCGGTCGTCGTCGCCGGTGATGACCAGCACGGGCAGGGTCAGTTCGGTCAGGCGGTCGGCCAGGCCAAGCGGATGGCTGGCGGCGGTCAGTTCCCACAGGGCGCGATCCCAGTTGTTGGCGCGCAGGGGTTTGCGGTAGCCCGCCAGGATTTCGGGCGTGACCAACGATGGGTCGTGGAAGGCGGTGCGAATGAAGTCATCGCCGCTGGTGGCAATCTGGCGCGCCAGAAGCGGGCCAAGATGCCGCATTTGCGGGGTGGACAGGAAAGGACGCGCCCAGGCAGGGGAGCCGCCGCCGGTATAGATGGCGGCATCAACCAGAATCAGGCCGCTGACGCGCTCCGGGTAGGTGAGCGCGGTATAGACTGAGACAGTTCCACCGGCAGAGTTGCCCACCAGCCAGGCTTTTTCGATACCGAGGGCATCCATCAGCCCAATGATAATCGCGGCCTGCGATTCGGGGCTGTAGGGGTTATCACCCTTCCACTCGCCGGGCATGGGACGGCTGGTCAGGCCAAAGGCGGGCCGGTCGTAGGCAATGACACGCCCCAATTCAGAAAATGGCCCCATCACTTCACGCCACGAGAAAGCCGAGGCGCCAAATCCGTGCAGGAGGATGAAAACCGGTTCGCCCGCACCCTGTTCTTTGTAGTGAACAGACAATCCGTTGATTTCAACAAACTGGCTATCCGGGTCGGCCAGTTCGCGCTCACTGACGGTATCGGTGAGGGGCGGGACGGGGATGAGGAAGGGGCCAACCCCCAGGGCCAATAAGAGAAAAGCCAGGATACCAAGCAGAATTTTGGGTGATTTTTTCATAGTTGCAAGTTTTCGGTTGTCCGGTTGTCCGGTTTGCTCAAATAACAGGATAACCGCAAAACCGGGCCATTGAGATTTTATGGGGTGAGCGATTGGAGAAACTCCGCCGTTGCGCGGGCAATTTGCGTCCACTGCTCTTCGGGGCTGATCGTTGCAGGCAAATCTCCAGGCTGGGAGCCGTAATCACCAAACTGGGCGTGATTGCCGCCTTCGATGCGGACGAACCGGGCTGTTTCGGGCAGGAGGGCGCGGGATTGGTCAATCCGGTCGGGGCCGGCCAGGCCATCCAGCGTGCCATAAACCGATAGGGCTGGCAGGCCGGTCGCGCGGAAGCGCTCATCGGCGGGGTAAGAAGCCCAAAAGACCACACCGCGCACTTCGGGGTGGTTTTGGGCAAAAATAGAGGCCGCCACCCCGCCAAGCGAGTGTCCACCAGCCGCCCAGGTGGTGATTTGCGGAAAGTCACGCAAGGCCGATAACCCGGCATCGATGTCAAAAAATGCCAGGTTCAGGCGCACCGGAACCAGCACAACCAGGCAGCCCTGAGCGGCAATCTGACGCAGGGCCGGGGCATAGGCGCGATAATCGACCCGCCCGCCGGGGTAAAAAATCAGGCCGATTGCAGGTTGAGCAGCCTGGCCAGCCTGCACAGACAAATCCGCTGAATGGGTTGCGGGCTGAAAGACGATGTAAGAGTCAGATTGCGTGACGGTAACCGTCTCATCTGAAACCAGGGCCTTGAGGGCGGCCTGGCCCGGCTGGGCACTCATGGAGGCCCAGAAAACAAACCCGCCCAAAAGCAGGAGAGAAACAAGCAGTAGAACGAGTAGAAAACGCTTCAGGTATTTCATAAACTGTCCAAAATCTGGAGATTTTGGACAGGGTGTCCTACGTCTCCAAAAGGCGGCGGGCGGTGGCCCACACCTGGTCGAACATGGCGGCGGTTAGTTTGCCGGTCAGGGTGTTTTGCTGACTGGGGTGATAGGAAGCCAGCAACCAGTGAGCGGTGTTCAGTATCCAATGGTCCGTATTCAGTACGCAGTTTTCCAAAGAAAAACGGTAGAAAGCACAGTGCGCGAACTTCCAATCGGAATTTCTGACTGAAAATATCCGCAAGATACTGTCAAATGCTATCCGACCTAAGGCTACGATGACTTTGGGGCGGATGAGTTCCAACTCGGCTTGAAGATATGGCTGGCAGTTGGCAAGTTCTGCGGGAGTGGGTTTGTTGCCAGGCGGGGCACAGCGCGCGGCGGCGGCAATATACAGGTCGGTAAGCCTGAGTCCATCGTCACGGGAACGGGATTCGGGTTGATTGGCAAATCCGGCGCGGTGGAGGGCCGGGTAGAGAAAATCTCCCGAGGCATCCCCGGTAAACTGCCGCCCGGTGCGGTTCGAGCCATGCGCCCCCGGAGCAAGCCCCACCACAAAAACGCGCGCCTGAGGGTCGCCAAACGCAGGGACAGGTTTGCCCCAATAATCGTGGTCGCGATAGGCCTTGCGCTTTTCACGGGCAACCTGCTCGCGCCAGGCAACCAGGCGCGGACATTTGCGGCAAGATATCAGTTCAGCATTCAAGTCATCAAGGTTCATGCGGATAATTGTATCAATGCAGGCGCGCTTTTGTTATACTCAATATAATCGACCTGCGCATTTGTCTGGAGGCGTTATATGAACAGAAAAATTTGCTACCGTACATTTGGGATCAAGAAACTTGATTGAAAGCGAAAAATCGG
>CAZNCT010000104.1:0-14098 GCA_964571615.1 uncultured Anaerolinea sp.
AGGCCGTCTATGGCTACTTCCCCTGCCAATCGGATGGCGACGACCTCATCATTTACTCTCCTCTCCCTGTGGGAGAGGGGGCGGGGGTGAGGGAACTGACCCGCTTCACCTTTCCCCGCCAGCCTTACGATGACCACCTGGCCCTCAGCGACTACTTCGCCAGCGTCGAATCCGGCCAAATGGACGTGGTCGCCTTCCAGGTTGTCACCGTTGGGCAGGAAGCCACCGAGAAATTTGACGCCCTGCAAGCCGCCCATGACTACACCGAAGGCTACTTCGTGCATGGGCTGGCCGTCCAAACCGCCGAAGCCACCGCCGACTACCTGCACCAGCACATCCTGCGCGAGTTGGGCCTCCCCGCCGGGCAGGGCAAACGCTACTCTTGGGGCTACCCCGCCATCCCGGAGTTGGAAGACCACCGCAAAGTCTTCGACCTGCTTCCAGCGGAAAGCGAACTCGGCATGAGCCTCAGCCCGGCCTACCAGTTAATCCCCGAACAATCCACCGCCGCGATTATCGTCCATCACCCGCAGGCCAGGTATTACAGCGTCGGCGAAAGCCGGGTGGAGCAGTTGATGCGCTAACACGTCTCAGGCCGGTGAGCACATTTCTGGGCTATCTGAAGCATAGCAAAGATTAAAGCTGGAAGGCGGCTCTCTCAAAAATCATCTTACTGCCTGTTTCTTGGCCAGATAACGCTCTCGCCAACGGAGTTCTCAGAGTTTCTCTGCGAACTCCGTTTTTTAAATTAAGTTACCCACAGGCCATACAACAAAGCCACATCAAAAGATATGACATTTGTCACTTTTATTTGTACAGCCACAGGCATACAATGGGTGTTGCAAAATGTTGCAAAACGTTGCAAAAATACAGAGAAACCCTATGGAAACCCTCCTTACCCTAAAGCAAGTTCAAGAAATTCTGCAGGTGGACCGCACCACCATTCACCGCATGTTGAAAGACGGGCGGCTGGTAGGAGTTAAGGTTGGCGGGCAGTGGAGATTTGCGCCCCAATCCATCGAAGCGCTGACCCGAGGAACTGCGCGAGACTCAGACGATGACGGCGAATGGGGCGAGGACGTCATTCCGCTTTTTTGCGTTCAGCGCATTCAGGATGTGTTTGCCGAAATTTCGGGCGTGGGGGCCGTCGTTACCGATTTAAGCGGCCAGCCGCTGACCCAGATGAGCAACCTGTGCGAGTTTTGCCAATTAATGCAATCCAGCCCAAGCGGCAAACAGGCTTGTCAGGCTTCCTGGCAGCAGATTGGGCTGGCCCAGCCGGGCCCGGCCGGGTTTTGGAAATGCCATGCCGGGCTGGAGTATGCGCGGGCGGTCATTGAACTGGATGGCAAACCGATTGCCGCGCTGGTCAGCGGGCAGTTTCATTCAGAACCCCCAACGGATGAGTTCGAGCGCGCGCTGGCAGACCTTGCCCAGCAACATAACCTGCCGCTCGACAAATTGAAAACCGCCGCCCAATCTATCAAAGTGTTGGATAAAACCTACGAGAGCCAGATTGAAACCTGGCTGGAGAAAATTGCCCGCACGTTTTCCGATGTCAGCAGCGAGCGCGCGCGGTTGCTGGGCCGCTTGCGCCAGATTGCGGAAATCACGCTCGACGTGGAAGGAGGGACGCTATCGAACCTGGCCCGCTAATCATCGTTATCGAGTTTTGGCATCCAATGCAGACGTTTTTGAAACCTGCTTCCCAATTTTTTGGAGGAGAATGTTATGCCTGAAGAAACGATTTACCAAAACATGAAACGCAAAGGCGTTTCGCGCCGCGATTTTCTCAAGTTGAGCGGCCTGTTTGCGGCGGCCCTGGGCTTTACCCGGATGCCTCCCCTGGAAGAGAGCGGCCTGCCCGCTTCTCTCAACGTCCATCCCAAAGCGGCAGAACCGGTCATCCGCGCCATGGAGACCAAGCCCCGCCTGCCGGTCATCTGGCTGGAGTTTCAGGATTGCGCCGGATGCAGCGAAGCGCTTACCCGTTCCAACTCACCCAGCCTGACCAACCTGGTGCTGAACACCCTCACCATCGAGTATCACGAAACGCTCTCGGCAGCGGCGGGCTTTCAGGTGGAAGAAGCCAAGCAGGCGGCGATGAAGAAATACGCCGGGCAGTATATCCTGGTCGTAGAAGGCTCCATTCCGGTCGGCGAAGCGGCAGTGTACTGCACGGTGGGCGGGCGCACGGCGGAAGATTTGCTCAAAGAAGCCGCTGCCGGCGCGGCGGCCATCATTGCCACCGGCAACTGCTCCTCTTTTGGCGGCCTGCCCAAAGCCAAACCCAACCCCACCAACGCCAAAGGCGTGTGGGAAATTATTACCGATAAGCCGGTCATCAACATCCCTGGCTGCCCGGCCATTCCCGAAGCCACAACCGGCGTAATTGCCCACTACGCGCTGTTTGGCACGCTGCCCGAACTGGACGGCCTGCACCGCCCGAAGACCTTCTACGGCGTGACCGTGCATGACCGCTGTCTGCGCCGTCCGTTCTACGAAGCCGGGAAATTTGCGCTTTCCTTTGATGACGAAGGCGCGAAGAAGGGCTACTGTCTCTACAAATTGGGCTGTAAAGGCCCCACCACCTACAACTCCTGCGCCACCATCAAGTGGGATGCCGGGCTTTCCTTCCCCGTGCAATCCGGCCACCCCTGCCTGGGCTGCTCCGAGCCGAACTTCTGGGATGGCGGCGGGTTCTATCAGGGTCAATCGGCGCCGGTTTCGCGGCCTGAAGCGACCGCTGTCGGCGCAGCCGCCGCCGTTGGCGTTGTGCTGGGCGCCGGCATGGCCGTTGTCAACAGCAATCAGAAGAAAGCGGCAGAAGCCCCCAAAGGAGGTTCCAAATGAACTGGACGGAGATTCTCGAATTTTCGCGCGGCCCAATGTTCTACGGCGCGCTCCTGTTCTTCATCGCGGGCATGGCGTACCGTCTGATAACGGTTGCCAGCCTGGGGTGGCAGAAAGACCTGGCAAAACCGCGCGGCGATAAAACGCTGGGGGTGGTCAAATCCTTCCTGCGCGGCGGGTTCATCTTCCCCTTCTTCCCGCGCGAAAAAGAAGCCTATGCCCGCAACCCCATCGTTTACATCGCGGGCGGTCTCTTTCACCTGAGCCTGTTTGTGGTGGTGATTTTGGGGACGGCGCACATGCTGGTTTGGAAGAGCCTGCTGGGCTTTGGCTGGCCCACCCTGCCCCTGCCGATTGTGGACTGGATGGCGGCGGTGGGAATCATCGCCATGGTGGCGCTGATTGTCAACCGCATGGTTCACCCGGTGATGAAACTGCTCACCGGCCCGGCGGAGGCGTTGAACTGGCTGTTCGTCTTCCTGCCGATGATTACCGGCTACATGATGACGCATCACATGTTCTTCCCTTACGAGGTGCTTTTCAGCCTGCACATGATTTCCATCAACGTCATGCTGGTCTGGATACCGCTCAGCCGCATTTCCCACTTCATGTTCTACTTCTTCTCGCGCGCCATTCACGGGGTGGAGTGGGGCAAGCGCAACGCGCTGCCATAGGAGGCGAATATGGCTCTCGAATCGACTATGAATTTCTTTGTCAAAAAAACCGGCGGCTGGGTTGCCAGCCAGTTGGAAGCCTGCACGCGCTGCGGCATGTGCGCCGAAGCCTGCCCGTATTATCTCTCCACCGGCAAGCCGGAATACACCCCCATTTGGAAGGTCGAACCCCTGCGCAAAGCCTATGAACAGCGCTTTACCCTGATGGGAAAAATGAAAGTGGCCCTGGGCGTGGAAAAAGCCCTGAGCGACGCCGACCTGAAAGAGTGGAGCAAAGCCGACTTTGAAGCCTGCACAGTGTGCGGCAAGTGCAGCGCGGTTTGCCCGATGGGCATCGAAATCAGTTCCTTAATTGCCACCGTCCGCGCTGGCATCACCGCCGCCGGGTTCGCGCCCGCCGGATTGGTGGAAAAAACCGAAACCCAGGTGAAAACCGGCTCGCCAAACGGCGCAGGCGAAAAAGAATTTGCCGATTGGTTTGCCTCGCTCGAAGCCGAAACCGGTATCAAAGCGCCGCTCGACGTTAAAGGCGCCGACATGCTGGTGGTCTTTACCAGCCTGGAAATTGGCTCGAAGAAGAAAAATCTGTATGACCTGGCGAAAATCTTAAAAGCCGCCGGAATCAAGTGGACGGTGAGCCTGCGAGCGCGCGACGCCTTCAACATGGGTTCCATTATCGGAAATCCCAAAGTACAGAAGGAACTGGCTGCCAAAATCTTGACCGTTGCCAAAGAGTTGGGCGTCAAGCAGCTGCTTGTGACCGAGTGCGGACACGGCTACACCACCCTGCGCGATGCCGTGCCGAATGTCTTTGGCGAGGAACTGCCCTTCTTTGTCACCCATATTGCCGAGTTGCTGCCCAATCTCATCAAGGAAGGCAAAATCAAGGTCAAGGAAGGCTACTTTGCCAACGGCCACACCTACACCTTCCACGACTCGTGCAAAATTCAGCGGCAGGGCGGCATTTTTGACGAACCGCGCTATGCCCTGAAACTGCTGGCGGGTGACACCTTCAAAGAGATGACCCCCAACCGCGAAGCAGGCGTGTGCTGCGGCGGCGGTGGTGGGCTGCGCTCCATCCCCGAAGCCACCGAAAACCGCCTGGCGGCCTTCAAACTCAAACTGGCGCAGGTCGAACAGGTTGGCGCGGATGTCGTCGTCAGCACCTGCGACAACTGCCAGCTGCAACTCAAAGACGGCTTCAAGTATTACAACAAGCCGGTTGAAGTCAAAGGCCTGATTGAGATGGTGGCCGAGGCGATGATTTAGAGGAGAATGAACTATGGCACAAAGAATTGTGGTTGACCCCATTACCCGTATTGAAGGCCACTTGCGCATTGAAGCCGAGTTGGGCGAAGGCAATCAAATCAAAAACGCCTACTCGTCTGGCACCATGGTGCGCGGCATTGAAATCATCCTGCAGGGCCGCGACCCGCGCGAAGCCTGGGCCTTTGCCCAACGCGCCTGCGGCGTCTGCACCACCGTCCACTCGTTTGCGTCCATCCGCTCGGTGGAAGACGCGCTCAAAATCCAGATTCCCAAGGCGGCCAATCTCATCCGCAACCTGATGATTGCCCAGCAATACGTCCACGACCATGTGATGCACTTCTATCACCTGCACGCGCTGGATTGGGTGGACGTGGTGGATGCCGTCCGCGCCGACCCGGCGGAGACCGCCCGCATTCAGCAGAGCATTTCGCCCTGGAAGAACGCCTCGCCCGGCTATTTTGCCGATGTGCAGAAGAAAGTCAAAGCGATTGCCGAAAGCGGACAACTTTCCATCTTTGCCAATGCCTACTGGGGCCACCCGGCCTACAAACTGCCGCCAGAAATCAACCTGCTGGCAACCGCGCACTACCTGGAGGCGCTCGACGCCCAGCGCACCTTCACCAAAATCCACACCATCTTTGGCGGCAAGAACCCGCACCCCAACTTCGTGGTGGGCGGCGTCCCCTTCCCCATTGACCTGAACAGCGATACGGCCCTCAACGCTGAGCGGCTCTCCATCATCAAAGACAGCATTGACCGCATGATTGAGTTCGTGGACCAGGTGTACCTGCCCGACCTGCTGGCGATTGCGCCCTATTACCTGGAGTATGCGGGGCTGGGCGAAGGCCTGGGCAACTTCCTGACCTGGGGCGAATTCCCCGGTACCGACAACAGCGACCTCTCGAAATTCGTCGTGCCGCGCGCAGTCATCATCGGGCGCGACCTGAACCGCGTCGAAGTCCCCGACCCGCGCGATTTCGAGCGCATGAAAGAGTTCGCCACGCACTCCTGGTACGAATACTCCGGCGGCGATGGACAAGGCCTGCACCCCTGGAAGGGCGAAACCAAATTCAACTTTACCGGCCCCAAGCCGCCTTATGAATACCTGGAAGTGGAGCAGAAATACTCCTGGCTTAAATCGCCGCGCTGGGCCGATACGCCGATGGAAGTAGGTCCGCTGGCGCGCGTGCTGGCGATGTATGCCACGGGTCACAAGCAGACCCAGGAACTGACCAACCACGTCCTCAAGACGCTGGGCGCGCCCATCGAAGCCGTCTTCTCCACGCTGGGCCGCACCGCCGCGCGCGGTATTGAAACCAAAGTCTTTGCCGACCTGATGTTGAACATCTACAACGAGTTGGTGGATACCATCAAATCTGGCGATACCCGAACCTTCAACAACGAAAAGTGGGAGCCAACCACCTGGCCCGCCCACGCCGAAGGCTTTGGCTACATGGAAGCCCCGCGCGGCGCGCTGGGTCACTGGTGCGTCATCGACAACGGCAAACTCAGCAACTATCAGATGGTCGTTCCGACCACCTGGAATGCCTCGCCGCGCGACCACAAGGAACAGCCCGGCGCGTATGAGATGTCGCTGGTAGGCACCACGCTTGCCAAACCGGAAGAGCCGCTCGAAATCCTGCGCACCATCCACTCTTTCGACCCGTGCATGGCCTGCGCCATCCACCTGGTAGATGCCGATGGGCAAGACCTGGGCGAAACCGTAACCGGCATGAGCGTTTGCGTGAGTTAATCAAAATCAGATTGGGGCCCGAAAGGCTCACCACCTTTCGGGCCTTTTTTTACAAGGAGAAACTTGAAATGGACGCTGTATCTTTACTCATTGGGTTCCTGGCGGGCGGACTTGTAGCTGGCCTGGCGGTTTGGAAATTCATGCCCGGATTGATGATTACCATTCACCCCAGCAAACTTTCGGTGGACGAAACGGTAGCCGGGCTGGAAAAAGCCGCCCTCGACCGTAAGTGGAAAGTGCCGAAAATTTATGACATCCAGAAAACCCTGCAAGATTCTGGTTTCAGCGACATGACCCCGCTCAAAATCCTGTCGATTTGCCAGCCTGCGCACGCCTACAACATTCTTCAAGACGATAAAGACAAAATTGTCACGGCCATCATGCCCTGCCGCATGGCGGTTTACCAGGGCAAAGATGGCAAGGCGTACATTGCCGAAATGAACATGGGGCTGATGACCAAAATGTTCGGCGGCAACATCGCCCGAATCATGGGCAAGGTTGCGATTGAAGAGAAAGAAATGGTCGAACCCTTCATTGCCAGATAGATAGCCGTTCCCGGCCAGCCGTTTTTGACCAAAAGCGGCTGGCAAGATTTTTCTGTCACTTTTAAGATTTCAAGACATCTAATTATCGAAAAACATTTTCAATACAGCGAGGATGCCTTGAATATCACTAAATTTTCCATCGTCAAAGCTTTTGCCCCCGGCTGGTTTGCCACGGTCATGGGGACGGCTGTTATCAGCATTGCGGTCTTTTCTTTTCAAAAAGTTTTTCCCCTGGCAACGGCGCTGCAATTCTTTTTCCTGTTTGCCGCCCTGCTTTTTTTTGCGCTTGCCATCGTCCCCTGGCTTTTGCGCTGGTTCCTCTACTTTGAAGACGTCTGGCATGATTTGAACCACCCGATTTCGACGGCGTTCTTCCCTACCATGCCCATTTCGTTGCTGGTCATTGGCATTGCGCTGGAAAAAACCGGAAATCAGTTGATGCCCGAAGCGCTTTTGTGGCCGACCCTGCAAACCCTGTGGGTCTTGGGCGCGTCCGGCATTCTCATCTTTGCGCTATTTATCATCAACATCTTCTTTCACAAGGCAGAAATCGATTGGCAGTCTTCCACGCTTGGCTGGTTAATTCCGCCGGTTTCGGCCTTGCTCGTCCCGGTCTTGGGCGCCAGCCTGTTTACCCACTATGCCGGCACCCTTTGGGGCGAGATTAACCTGCTTGGCAGCCTGCTTTTTATGGGCATGGGCGGCTTCTTGTTTCTCTTTGTGATGTCGGTGGTATTTGCCCGCTACATCTTCTACGCCCTGCCGCCCGCCCACCTGACCCCCACAATGTGGGTTGGCATCGCGCCTACCTCCATTCTAACCATCCTGGCCTTCAAACTGGTCAAGCCCCTGGCGATTTTCTTTGGGGCCGCCCCAGAAATCGAACAGGTTTTGAACTTCCTTTCGCGCCCGGCAGGCGTAATTTTCTGGGGATTTGCTTTCTTCTGGCTTCTGCTGGCGCTCATCGTCACCTTTGGCGTTCACAACAAATCTGAACTGCCTTTTGCCCTGAGCTGGTGGGCTTTTGTTTTTCCTCTGGGCGCTTTTAGCGTGGCAACGGGCGTTTTATACCAGGCCGTTCCCTCCGCCTTTTTCCTGTGGAGCGGACTGGCCGTGCTGACATTTTTGCTGTTCTTGTGGCTGGCTGTAACCCTGTGGACTGTCCTGGGCATTTTGCGTGGAACAATTTTTGCGTCTCATTCTCCCAAAAAGGCATGATGATGACTCTCCAGACCCGAAAAATTGTAATGGGCATTGGCAACACCCTCAATCAAGACGAAGGCCTGGGCGTTCACGCCCTGGAAAGGCTGCAACAACGCCTGGCCGGGCGCGCCCCGCAGGTTGAGTTTTTAGATGGCGGCGCGCTGGGGCTGAATCTCCTGCCCTGGGTGGAAGAATCCACGCACCTGCTGGTGCTGGATTCGATTGTCTCGCGCTTTTCCCTGCCCGGCAGCGTGATGGAACTCGCCAAAGACGAAATCCCGCTCTATCGCAATATCAAAATGTCTGACCACCAAATCACCTTTCAGGAAGTGCTGGGGCTGGCGAAATTTCGCGGCTATTTTCCCGAACACCTGCATCTGGTAGGCGCGCATCCGGTCGATATGTCGGTGGGGTATGGCATCAGCCCGGAGATTGAAAAGGTCATGCCCGAAATCCTGGCGCGCGCCGAGCGCGTGCTGACCGAATGGGGGCTGCTGGTCTAATGCACGAACTGGCCGTCACCGAAAGCATTCTCGAAATCAGTCTGCGGGCGGCTCAGGCCCAAAACGCCCTCCGCATTACCGATATTTTCCTGAAAATCGGGCAGTGGTCTTCGATTGTAGATGACTCAGTGCAATTCTACTGGGATACCATCAGCGAAGGCACCATCGCCCAGGGCGCCACCCTGCGCTTCGAGCGCATTCCCACCCAACTCTTGTGCCTGGATTGCGCTCACGCCTACCGCCCCGCCGATAGTGAATTGCGCTGTCCGCAGTGTGGCAGTCTGCGCGTTCACGTTCAGCAGGGCGAAGAGTTTCAGGTCGAATCCATCCAAATTGAAACCGATTAAAGGCGAAATATGTCTACCAATGTCCCCGTCGTAGAGAAAATCCTTTCGGCCAATGACCGTCTGGCCGAGCAAAACCGCGCCAAAATTGAACAGGCCGGCGTTTTTTCCATCAACATCATGGCCTCGCCCGGCGCGGGCAAGACCAGCGTCATCCTCAAGACCATCGAAGCGCTCAAGGGCGATACGCGCATCGGGGTTGTAGAGGGCGATACCGCCCCGGTGACGATTGACGCCGATAAGGTGCAGGCGGCGGGCATACCTGCCGTGCAAATCAACACCGGCGGCGAGTGTCACCTGGATGCGCTCATGCTGCAGGGCGCGCTCAACACCCTGCCGCTGGACAATCTCGACCTGATGATTGTCGAAAACGTGGGCAATCTGATTTGCCCGGCCAACTTCAAACTCGGCACGCATCTCAACGTGCTGGTGGCTTCCGTCCCCGAAGGCGATGACAAACCCTACAAATACCCCGGCATGTACCGGGGCGTGCAGGCGGTCATCCTGAACAAAATTGACCTGCTGCCCTACATCAAGTTCAACGTGGACTACTTCCGCGCGGGCGTAGAAGCGCTCAACCCTGGTCTGGCCTTCTTCCCCGTTTCGTGCGTCACCGGCGAGGGCTTCCAGGCCTGGATTGACTGGCTGAAAACCCAATCTCACCGATAAGGAGACCGTATGTGCCTGGGCGTCCCTGGAAAAATCATTGAAATTAACGAAAAGAACGGCCTGCTGATGGGCAAAGTGGACTTTGGCGCCGGCGTGACCCGCGAAGTGTGCCTGGCCTATGTGCCAGAAGCGCAGGTGGGGCAATACACGGTGGTGCATGTCGGGTTTGCGCTCAACCTGCTGGATGAACAGGAAGCCCTCGAATCGCTCGAAGCCTTGCGTGACGTGGTGAGCATTGAGGAAGAATTGGGCATCGGGTATGACGGCAAAACAGCCGATTTAGGCTAAAGCCCAAAAGCACGATTGCGGATTTCAAAAATATCGTTCGCAAAAGCGGGAACGTTGGTATCGTCCCCGCTTTTGTGTTTGCGCGAATTTCAAAATGATATAATCCGCCAGCGTTTATTCGTTGCTTCAACGGTTGCCTGTTTTGTTCACCCTATCTCCACCCCGAAAGACAATAAAAAATGGCTGATTTTCTCGCCCTCCTCCAATCCTCCACCCCCCTGCTCGCCGATGGCGCGATGGGCACGCTCCTGCACACGCACGGCGTGGAGCATACCCATTGCTTTGACGCGCTCAACCTGACCGACCCCGCCAAAGTGGCGGATGTGCACCGCCAGTACATCGAAGCGGGCGCGCAGATTATCCTTACCAACACCTTTGGCGCGAACCGCTACAAACTGCACAAACACGGCCTGGACAATAAAACCGCCGAAATCAACCGCGCCGCCGTTGCCCTCGCCCGCCGGGTAGTGGATGCCTCCTTCAAGCCCGTTCTGGTTGCCGGGGATGTCGGCCCCCTCGGCGTGCGCCTGGCCCCTTACGGACGCGTCCAACTGCCCGAAGCCCGCGCCGCCTTCGCCGAGCAAATTCAAGCCCTGGCCGGGGTCGATTTAATCGTCATCGAGACGATGACCGACCTGTACGAAACCGTCGAAGCGATTGCCGCCGCCAAAGAGACCCTGCCCGAAACGCCAGTTGTGGCCACCATGACCTTCACCCGCGACGACCGCACCCTGCTCGGCGATGACCCCGCCAAAGTCGCGGTTGCCCTGCACGAAGCAGGCGCGGATGTCATCGGTGTGAACTGCTCCGGCGGCCCGGCCCAACTCCTGCGAATTTTGCGCGAAATGCGCCGCGCAATCTGGACTCCAACGTCTCCCGACGTTGGAAAAACCAGCGCAACGTCAGAGACGTTGCACTCCAGGCCCTACTTTTGGGTCAAACCCAACGCCGGATGGCCCGAACACGTTGGCGGGCGGGTGATGTACGCCGCCGCGCCCGAATACTTCCGTGATTACACCCTCGAATTCTGGAAAGCCGGGGCAAACGTCATCGGCGGATGTTGCGGGACGACGCCCGAACACATCGCCGCCATGCGAAAAACGCTCGACGCAGCCCCGGCAATCGCGGTCGAACCCGTCAGCCGGGTCGCCGTTTCGAGGAGCGATACCGAACCCGCCGAAGCGCCCTCCGAACTGGCGCAAAAACTGGCAGGCGGAAAATTTGTCTTCGCCGTAGAAATGGACCCGCCGCGCGGCCTGGCGACCCAAAAAATTGTCGCCGCCGCCTCCCTGCTCAAAGAAGCCGGCGCCGATGTGATTGACGTGGCCGACAGCCCCCTGGCGCGCATGAGAATGTCGGCCTGGGCGGTTTGCGATGTCGTCCAGCGCAAGGTCGGCATCGAAACCACGCTGCACTTCCCCACGCGCGGGCGCAACCTGCTGCGCGTGCAGGGAGATTTACTGGCCGCGCACGCTCTCGGCATCCGCAATGTGTTTGTCGTTATGGGCGACCCCACCTCCATTGGCGACTACCCCGAAGCCGCCGATAACTACGACCTCGTCCCATCGGGCCTGATAAAACTCATCAACAGGGCTTCAATACCGGCGTGGATCATTCCGGCACGTCTATCGGGCAGCCGACCAGTTTCTTTGCCGGGTCGGCGCTCAACCTGTGTTCGCCCGAGCCAGAGACAGAGATAAAAAATCTGAAACGGAAACTCAAAGCCGGGGCGGATTTCTTCCTGACCCAGCCCATCTACGACCCTGAGAAAGCGCGCGCCTTCCTCGAAAAGTTTGCCGCGGAAACCGGCGCGCCGTTAAACAAGCCCGTGCTGGTAGGCGTACTCCCCCTCGTCAGCGTGAAACATGCCAATTTCCTGCACAACGAGGTGCCGGGGATTATGATCCCTGAGGAAATCCGTCAGCGCATGGCAGACGCCGGGGAGCAGGCATCGCGCGAAGGCGTGAAAATCGCCATCGAATTAATCCAGCATATCAAAGGATGGGCGCAGGGCGTGTATATCATGCCACAGTTCCACCGCTACGATTTGGTGGCGGAGATTATTGAGCAAAGCCGCAGCCCTGTGGAATAAAATTCCAGCCGGAGCCACGACTGACCAAATGATATTTCGTCTGTAAGCAATCAAAAAACGGCGGCCACTCTTTCGGGTGGCCGCCGTCTGGTTTTAAGTTCTGCCTTTGTTTTTTACGGCCCGCAGACCAGCGTCAGCACCGCATCGGCGGGGAGGAGAACCCCGGCGGGGCCGGCCTGCGCCGGGCGGCTGAGCAGCCCTTCGTGCGAGAACCACGCGAGGGACACAGACAAGGTTGAGGGGCAGGCCACCAGCCGGGCCTTGCCCTTGTTGTACATCACCAGCGCAATCGAACCATCCGGGTTCTCGAAAGCCAGCGCCAGCAGGTCATCGGGGGAGGCCGCTTCAATCCGTACCGCGCCGGGCTGAATGGCGCGGTAGAAGTGCCGCGAGACGGCATAGCGCGCGGTGGGCTGGTTATCCACCACCAGGCCGAACTGCGCGTTGCTGGAAGTCTCCGCCAGAGTCCACCACACCCACGCCGAAGCGTTGCCGTAGCGCAGGGCGTTGTAGATGTTGCCAAAGAGCAGGGTCGCGCCCGACCAGGTGTTGGGATGTCCGCTGGTTTCGGTCATCCACATCCGGCGCGGACGGGCGGCGTTGGCCCACTGGTACATCTCGGCCCATTCCTGCGCCCCGGCGCCGCCCACGTTGATTCCGTCGCTGTCGTAGTTGTGGATGGCGATGATGTCCGTCCCCTGGGCGGCTTCGGGAATCAGGTCTATCTGCCGGATGTACTCGCCAATGCCCTTTTGCTGGGGCAGGGCTTCGGGGGCGAACAGCCGGGTCTGAATGCCTTCGGCGGCGAAGCGGCGCGCGGTTACGGCCAGCACCTGCGCCATCTTATCGGCAGGGAGCAGGGCCGAAGCGTAGGGCTGGTTGAACTGCGGCTCGTTCTGCACGGAAATGGCGTACAGTTCCACGCCCGTTTCTTCTTTCACCACCCGCACAATCGCCGCCAGGAACTCAGCGTATTCCTCGTAGTAGCGTTCTTCCACGAAGTTCTCTCCCGAACCGGTCACCGCGCTTTGGGTGCGGCCTTTTTTCATCCAGGCCGGCGGGCCCCAGACAGAGAGAATGTACTTGTCTATGGCGCTTTCGGCCTTCAGGCGGCGCATCCATTCGAGCGGCAGGGCGCTGTGGTCGAAGGCGTCGTAATCGGTCACGAACGGGTTGGCGTTGTCGTTGTACGGCTCGAAGTCGGTTTCGATGATTCCGAAGCGGGCTACGGTGATGTTCAGGTCTTGCACGAAGGGCAGGTTCAGGTCTTGCTTGTCGCGCGGCCAGACTCCCGCCCCCAGAAACGCGCCGAAGCCGTCTATTTCCTGGTATCGGGTGGAGCGGTCGAGGGTCAGGGTTTCGGCGGGGGGCAGGTCGGGGACGATGACATCCACGAACTTTTCGGCGCGGCGGCCATCGGGGGATTGGACGGTCACTTTCAGGCGGGTCAACCCCGTTTTGGCGGGAGCGGTTTTCAGCGTGAGCAGGAAGCGCCCTTCGCCTTGCGGAATCAGGCGGGATTCAGTCAACAGCCCGGGCGCGGAATCGCTCCATTCGACCGTTTCCTCCCCCAGCAGGCCGGAAACCGTCACCGTTTCGGCGGCGGAACTGCCCGGCAGCAGGGTGAGACGCGGCGGGGCCTGAATGACCAGCGCGGGCGGCGCGGCGCGGACGGCGGCCTCGCTGCCCACGCGCATATCGTCCAGCCAGAGCGTGCCGCGGTACATCTGCCCGGGCGCGAAGTTGAACAGGAGTGCCTTGATGCGCGAGAAATCCACCGCGCGGCCTTCGGAATCGAGATTCTTGCCCGAAAAATCGAGGGTGTATTCCTTCCAGGCGGTATCCACAATCACGGTGGCGGTGCCGGCGGTGTTGTAGCGGTCATCGGCGTCCCACAGGAAGATG
>CAZNCT010000105.1:0-3403 GCA_964571615.1 uncultured Anaerolinea sp.
ACACCGATTTTTCGCTTTCAATCAAGTTTCTTGATCCCAAATGTACGGTAGCAAAATGATTTCTTCGCTTTCGGCATAGATGCCGACCCGAATGTTGTTTTCAGCCCCGGGCTTGTCGCCAATCCGTAATTCGTTGTTGGTTTGCTGCAAAACCCACTGCATGGCCGAAAGCCTCGCCAGCAAATTGGCCGTAATTTGGGTTTTGCCAATTGGCGAGAGCGTGACTGGCCCCTTAAACAGGTAAGGGAAATTGGCCAGGCTGGGTTGTCGTTCACCGCCCAGCGCAAACTCGGCCAGTCGTTCAACCAGCAGAGCGTTATCGGCCACATTGAAGAAGGGCGTGGTCATGAAGGTGAAATCGCCTGCGGCCAGCACGCCGCCATCCGCGCTTAGCACCATTCCGGCCAGGTTGCCGCCCTGGTCAGTCAGCGATGAGAGCGTCTGCTTCGGCGCTTCGAGCAAGACCGTGCCTTCTTTGACGCTGACTGTGTGACTGCCGTATAAGACCACCATGCCGAGTTTTTCGGTCAGGGGGTGCTTGCCGAATTGAGCAAATTTAATGTTGCGGAAGTTGCCCTCGTTGTCTACCGTGTTGTAAAGGTAATCACTCGAAAAAGTGATGCCGGTAGAAGACAGGAGCAGATTGGCGCTATCGACATCGGGGTAGTTCAGGTCAAAAAAGGCCAGGCCCCGGGTGGGGTCGGTGAAGACCAGCAGCCGTCCGCCATTGGAGACGAAGCGCTCAATACTGCGGATTTCAGACGCGCTGAACAACCCAAGCGGCGAAATAACGACGTACGCGCTGGCATACTTGAGGGCATGTTCCAGTGAATTCTCGCCCATGTAGACCTCGGTGATGGCTCCGCGTGAGGTCAGCGCCCGGGTAAAAGGCTCAATTTCATTGACGAAAAACTGGTTCGAATGCGCATAGTCTATCAGGACGACCTTCCCCGCGGCCTCGTTCACTGTACTGGTCGGCAGCGGCGCGGAGGCGGTGGGCGGCTCAGGGACGCTGGCTTGCAAAAAACCTGGTGAGTTGACCTGTGGCTGATAGGTGGGCGGAATGGCGTACATCCAGAAGAAGCGGATGGCAACAGGCAAGAGCAGAAGCGCAAGTGCGCTTAGAATGCGGCTGGTTTTGCTCATGTTGGCTGCTCCTTTCACTCACCACGAACCGGCAGCGGGGGGATGTAAAGCAGGTAAATGCCGGGTTCTGCCGGGGTGGGCAGTTTCTGGCCTTCGGGGGTTTGTCCGAAGAAAACATAAGGGATGGGCATATACCCGGTCACGGTGGACAGGTCAAGGGTGGTATGATCCCGCACTCCCGCCAGGGCGGCGGCCTTCTCCTCAGCATCCGACTGGGTGCCGATTTGGTCCACCAATCCCATTTTGACGGCTTCGTTTCCCAGCCATAACTGACCGGTCAGCACGGTTTGCATATCCACTTTCAGCCGGTCGCCGCGCCCGGTCTGAACGGCGAACGCGAATCCTTGTTTGACCATTTCGGTCTGGCGGATGTAGTGGTCACGCGGGTAGCCAAACAGTTTGTATGGCCCGGTAGAGATGATGTCTTCATAGATGCTGGGCGTTGCAGGCAAATAGCCAATCACACCCACGTTGCCCACGCTCGAGGTAGGCCGTGAGATGATGTAGTCGGTGCCGACCGCCAGATAGTAGGCCCCGCTGGCGGCCATCTGGTTGATGGACGACACCACCGGCTTGCTCTGGCGCAGTTTGAGCAACTCGAGATAAACGCTTTCGGTGTCGGCTACTGTGCCACCCGGGCTGGAGAGCACCAGCACCACCGCCCGCACCTCGGGGTGTTTGCGGGCGTATTCAATCTGGCGCAGCATACTTTCGGCGCTGTAGGGCTGAATTGAATCGTTCAGATAAATCAGCCCGATAACCGGCTGTGGGATGAGCGCGGCCAGGCTGATGCCAATTGCCAGCGGCAATAGCACCCATCCAAAGATGGGCCAGAGCTTTTGCAGAAAATGAGAAATACTCTCTCGCATGAGACCTCCTTATCCTTTCTGCAATCAGCATACAACGCCCGGCATTTTTTGTCAACAAGCGGGTTTGGGGCAATCTGGTATCATTGCGGGGTTGCTTTTTTCACTTCAGGATGTGCCTTATGTCTCTTTCTTTGATCGAAACCGTTAGACAGGCGATTGCCAGACTAAAACTCACCCGCACCAGTTTGAACACCCTGCTGGTTATCTTTTTGTTTGCGCTCAACAAAGTTCTGGCTTTTGTGCATACCGGCATTGTCTCGCGTCTGTATGGCGACCAGTTGCACCTGCTCGATACCTTTAATGCCGCCAACAACCTGCCCGATATCCTTTTTGCGCTGATTTCGGGCGGCGCACTCTCGATGGCTTTCATCCCGCTGCTGACCGAATATTTGACTACCCGCGACCGGGCCGCGGCCTGGGATTTGTTTTCGCGGGTTGCCAACCTGGGATTTGTCGTCACTGGCGGGGTAGCCTTGCTGATTGCTCTGCTTGCCGACCGCATCGCCCCGCTGATTGTGCCAGGCTTTTCGCCCGAACAACTCGAACTACTGGCCGAACTGATGCGCCTGAACCTGGTTGCGACGGTTATTTTTTCCATCAGCGGCCTGGTGATGGCCAGTTTGCAGGCCAACCAGCATTTTCTCTCTCCTGGCCTGGCGCCCTCTGCCTATAACCTGGGGCAAATTTTCGGCGCAATTTTTCTGGTGCCGGTTTTTGGCATTCATGGGTTGGTCTATGGGGTCATCCTGGGGGCGGCCATGCACCTGCTGATTCAGGTTCCGGCTTTGCTGATCTATGGATTTCGCTGGACGGCCTCGCTCAACCTGGCCGATAGCGGTCTGCTGGCTGCGCTGCGCCTGATGTGGCCGCGCATCTTAACGATTGGCGGCATTCAGGCGATTGTCTTTCTGCGCGATTACTTTGCTTCTCAGTTGGGGCAGGATGGCTCGGTGACTGCCCTGACCTTTGGCTGGATGATTATGCAGGTTCCGCAAACCATTCTTGGCACTGCTATTGCGATTGTGATGCTGCCGACCCTCTCAGCATTTGCCGCCCGCCAGGATTGGCCCGCTTTTATGCAAACCGTCGAGCGCGCTCTGCGGGTTCTGATTGTCACCAGTCTGCCAATTGCCGCCATCCTGGCCGCCGGGCTGCACCCTCTGGTGCAGGTTTATTTCGATTTCAATGAATCGATGACCGAATTGGTGACCTGGACAACACGCATCTTCTTGCTGACCTTGCTGGGCTACAACATTCAAGAACTGGCAGGCCGTTCGTTTTATGCCCGCAAAGAACCGTTTGTGCCTTTGCTGGCGGTCGCCTTTCGGGTTCTTTTGTTCAGCGCAATGGGCCTGCTGACCGTTAATTTCCTGCGTCCGATTGGCGCA
>CAZNCT010000105.1:3413-6359 GCA_964571615.1 uncultured Anaerolinea sp.
TTGCCCTGGCTGAGATGTCACTCCTGCTCGAAGCAATAGCCCTTTACCTCCTGCTTGCGCGCCGCACCGGGGTTGGGTTGCAGGTCAAACGTCCGCTGGCGCTTGGGGCTTTGTCCGCCGCGCTGGGGGGCCTGCTGGCCTGGCTGCTGGCTGACCATCTGCCAATTGGCCCGCTGTTCGCTGCCCTGGTCGGCCTGTTGGCAGGCGGGCTGCTGGCCCTGCCCATCATCTGGTCTGAAGTTAAACTGCTCTTCAGATTGTAAGCCCCTTGAATCGGGTATAATATTCGACTTGCGCGATTTTGCGCGTTGAAACAAATTATTTGAAAGTTCAAAAAATGACCAATCTCTCAGATACACAACCCACACGCATAAAAAAGAAAGGGCCTCTCGGTTTTCTGATTGGCCTTGTAATTCTTGTCCTGGCCTTGCTTTCTGGCAGTTACGGCGGGTATGGTTGGGGCATCAACGAGCGCCTGACAGCGGCAGAAGCCACCAAATCGCAGGCTTTGGGCGAACAATACAGCATGGCCCAGCAAGAATTTATCGACCGGCGCTACGACGTTGCCCGTCAGCGGCTCGAATACATCATCCAACAAGACCCTGGCTATCCTGGCGCGCCAGAACTCCTGGCCCAGGTGCTGGTGCAAATGTCGATTACGCCTACGCCTACCATCACCCCCTCCCCGACCATTACCCCCACACCTGATTTGCGCGAACAGGAAGCCATTTTTGCCGAAGCCCAGGCCGCTATGAGCGCTTCTGACTGGGACAAAGCCATCTCCCTGCTCGACACCTTGCGCAAAAAAGACAAAGCCTATCGCGCCGCCCAGATTGATGGCATGTACTTCATCTCTTTGCGCAACCGTGGCGTGGCCAAAATCCTTGGGCAAGGCCCCTACAACCCGCCCATCCTTGAAGGCGGCATCTACGACCTGACCGTGGCCGAACGCTTTGGCCCGCTCGACGGCCAGGCCGCTGGCCTGCGCAATTTTGCCCGGCTTTACATTCAGGGCGCCTCTTACTGGGAACTGGATTGGGCCCAGGCCGTTAACTTCTTTGGTGAAGTCGCCCGCCTGACCCCCAACCTGCGCGACGGCTCAAACGTTACTGCTACCGAGCGCTATCGGATTGCCTTGTTGAAATACGGCGACACCTTCTATGCCACCCAGCGGCTCAAAGACCGCTGTGTGGCCCTCGACCACTGGAGCCTGGCCGCCAACATCAGCCCGCTCGATGCCGAATATACCGCCAAGTTCAACGAACTTTATCAGGAATGCAACCCGCCGACACCCATCCCTGAACCCGCCACCGCCACTCCTGAAGGTTCGATTGCCACGCCCGAAACCCCAGCCGAGCCGACCCCCGAGGCCACACCCTAAACGTTTGTCTTGATTGCAAAACTGCTCCATGTTTTCCTGGGGCAGTTTTCGTTTCCAGGTAGCGAACCCATGTCCCTGTACCTTCACGACATCCCCCTTGCCCAGGCCAAACAGGTCTTTCACGATGCCCTGCGCGCTGCCGGGTTGTGGCAGACCCTGGCCAGCGAAACCATTCCGCTTGACGAAAACGCCCTGGGGCGCGTGCTGGCCGAGCCGGTTTGGGCCTTGCGCTCCTCGCCACACTACCACGCCGCCGCCATGGACGGGTTCGCCGTCCGCGCCGAAGAAACGCGCGGCGCACAGCCCTCGGCCCCGGTCACGCTGGCGCTGCCCGAAGCCGCCCAATATGTGGATACCGGCGACCCACTGCCCGATTGGGCCAATGCTGTCATCCCCATCGAGCAGGTCGAGTCGCTGGATGAGCATGGCGCAATTGCTTCGGATGTCCGTCACCCGGCCTTGATCCGTTTTCGGGCCGCTACGGTGCCCTGGCATCACGTCCGCCCCCTGGGCGAGGACATTGTCGCCACCCAACTCGTGCTCCCGGCTGGACACGTCTTGCGTCCCTACGACTTGGGCGCCATTGCCGCCGCCGGGCATGTGACCGTTTCGGTGGCCCGTCTGCCGCGGGTGGCGATTTTACCCACCGGCACCGAACTTGTCCCGATTGGCGCCGAACTCAAGCGCGGCGACATTCTTGAATACAACTCACTTGTGCTGGCGGCCCAGGTCAAGGCGATGGGGGCCATGCCAACCCGCTTCCCCATCACCCCCGATGACTTCGACGCCATTTGCGCCCGGGTTGCCGAAGCCGCCGAACAGCATGACCTGGTCTTACTGAATGCCGGTTCATCTGCCGGGGCCGAAGATTTCTCGGCCAGTGTGGTTGCCAAACTGGGCACCCTGCTTGTGCATGGCATTGCCGTCCGCCCGGGTCACCCGGTGATTTTGGGAGTTATTCCGAGGATGTCGAAGGCCGAGCAGGCAACCTCCCCTGACAGCCAGGAGCGTGCTTCGCTCACCGTTCAACGGCCCACTCCAAATGAAATGGTTCCCATCATCGGCGTCCCCGGCTACCCGGTTTCTGCCGCGCTGACAGTTGATTTGTTTGCCGAGGAAATCATTGCCCGCTGGCTGGGGCGCCGCCCGGCAGAATTGCCCACCGAAACCGTCACTCTGACGCGCAAAGTCACCTCACCGCCCGGCGACGATGATTTTATGCGCGTAGCGATTGGCCGCGTGGGCGAGAAAGTGCTGGCTGCGCCCATTGCGCGCGGCGCGGGGGTTATCACCTCGCTGGTGCGCGCCGATGGGCTGGTTCTCATTCCGAGTGGCATTCAGGGCCTCGAGGCGGGTGAGCAGGTTCAGGCGCGGCTCTATCGCACCAGACAGGAGATTGACCGCACCATTTTCTGCATCGGCTCGCATGATGTCATCCTCGACCTGATGGCGCAATTCCTGTCGGACCAGGAGCGGCGGCTGGTTTCGGCCAATGTTGGCTCACAGGCCGGGCTGATTGCGCTCAAGCGCGGCGAAGCCCATCTGGCAGGCTCGCACCTGCTCGA
>CAZNCT010000105.1:6369-14088 GCA_964571615.1 uncultured Anaerolinea sp.
CAGGCGACTACAACGTGAAATACATCCGCCAGTATTTGCCCGGTGTGGCGGTCAGGTTGGTCGGATTGGTCAACCGTGAGCAAGGGCTGATTGTGCGGCCAGGCAACCCAAAGGGAGTCCGTTCCTTGCAAGACCTGCTTCGAGCTGAGGTTGCTTTCATTAATCGCCAGCGCGGCGCGGGCACGCGAGTCCTGCTCGATTATCATCTCGAAAAACTGGGCATTCCACCCGAGGCCGTGCGCGGTTACACAGATGAAGAATACACCCACCTGGGCGTGGCGGCGGCGGTTGCCAGTGGCCGCGCCGATTGTGGGTTGGGCATTCCGGCGGCGGCCCAGGCTCTCGACCTCGAGTTTGTGCCCCTCTTTCATGAGCGCTACGACCTGGTCATCCCGCAGGTTCATGCCGAAAGCGGCCTGCTGGCGCCCCTGTTCGATTTATTGCATTCGCAAGCATTTCAAAATGCTGTTAGGGCGCTGCCGGGGTATGATACCAGCATCATGGGAACTGTTTACCTGGAGGCGTGAAGATGGCCGCAATTCTGGTAATTGATGACTCGCGCACAACTGCCGATACAATGGTACGCTTGCTCAAGGCGCTTGGGCGCCCGGCGCGTGCTGCTTACGGCTCCAGTGCTGGCCTGATGATTCTGAGTGAGGAAACCCCAGAACTGGTTTTTCTGGATATCAACATGCCCGGGCTGAGTGGTTTCGAGATACTGCGCTTTGTCACCCGCGAACCGCGCCTGAGGGCAACCCGGGTGATTGTGGTGACTTCAGATGACCAGCCCGAAACGCGCGAACAGGCCCTGCGCCAGGGCGCGCACGGATTCCTGGTCAAGCCGGTGACGGTTGAAATGCTCGATGATGTTTTTCGGCGGGGATGATTTTCCCCGCTGCGCGGCTGAATGGGGGATTTATGAAACTTTTGCTTTCTTTTTGCGCTATACTTCACAATATTCTTGCCCGGAGGGCTTATGCCGCCTATTCTCGAAGTGAAGAACCTGGTTAAAAAATACGGCGATTTCACCGCTGTCAAAGGTGTTTCTTTTGACATTCAGCAGGGCGAAATTTTTAGCCTGCTTGGGCCCAACGGCGCGGGCAAAACCACCACCATCTCGATGCTCTCGACCCTTTACGACCCGACCGATGGCGATGCCATCATTGGCGGCCACTCGGTACGCAAAGAGCCAATGGCCGTGCGCCAGATTATCGGCATTGTGCCGCAAGACCTGGCGCTTTATGAAGACCTGACCGCCCGCGAAAACCTCGAGTTTTGGGGCCAGATGTATAACCTGGGCGGCAAATCTCTGGCGGCGCGCATCGAAGAAGTGCTGGCCCAAATTGGTCTGACCGAACGGGCCAAAGACCGTGTGCGCACTTTTAGCGGCGGTATGAAACGGCGCGTCAACATTGGGGTGGGCCTGCTGCACAAACCCCAACTGCTTTTCATGGACGAACCGACCGTGGGTATTGACCCGCAAAGCCGCCGTGCTATCCTCGACACCGTCAAGGAACTCAACGCCCAGGGCATGACCGTCCTTTACACCACCCATTACATGGAAGAAGCCGCCGAACTCTCGCACCGGGTTGGCATCATTGACCACGGCGAACTGATTGCCCTCGGCACCCAGGCCGAACTGACCCGCCAGGTCGGGCAGACCGAAACCCTGCTCCTGCATGTCGGCGAAAATGACGATCCCCAGGCCCTGGCCCAGTCTCTCACCGGCCTCGAAGGCGTTTTGCAGGCCCAGGCCAATGACCATCAGGTCAGCGTCATCACACCCCGGGCCGAAGATGTGCTGGCCAGCGTGGTTGGCGCGGCCAACGACCGCGGCATCAAAATCCGCTCGATTGACATCCGCGAACCGAACCTCGAGGCTGTTTTCCTGCATCTCACCGGGCGCGCCCTGCGGGATTAATCCTCCGCCGGTCATCAGGATACCCCATGCTCAAACTCCTCCTCATCGGTCTTAAAGACCTGAAACTCATGTTCCGTGACCGGGCGGGGCTGACCTTCACCCTGCTGGCGCCCTTTTTGCTCACCATTGGCCTCGGTTTTGTCACCGGGCGGTTTAGCGGCGCCAGCACCTCGGGCCTGTCTGACATCCCGGTTGTGATTGTGAATCTGGACAAAGCCGAACTGGGCAACGCCCTGATGGACGTTTTCTACTCCGAAGATTTATCCACGCTGGTAGCGCCCTCCGAATCAGACTCACCCGAAGCGGCCTACCGTTTGATTGACGAAGACCAGGCCGCGGCGGCGGTCATCATCCCCACGGGCTTCACGGAGAGCGTCATCCCCACCCAGGCCATGATTGAGCGTGCCCGGGCGGGTGAGTTGTTAGCGTTGCAAGTCGTCAAGATTGAAATTTATGCCAACCCGGCCCGGCCCACCTCGGCTGGGGTCATCAAAGCCATTGTGGATGAGTTTGTCAGCCGAATCGAAGAAGGCCGCATCACTGGTATGACCAGCGTGATGAGCATACCAGGCATTGAAACCATGCCCTCTGACCAGGTCGAAGAACTGGCCCGGGGCATGTTTGAAAATACCGATTTTCAGACCAGCGCTTCGACCTCCATCACCCTCAAAAAAGCCGAACAAGGCGCTGACGCGGTTGAGTTTGACCCGCTTGCCTACATGGCCCCGGGCATGGCGCTCATGTTTCTCATGTACACTGTCTCGAATGGCGGGCGCTCCATTTTGGCCGAAAAGGCCCAGGGGACTCTGCCGCGCCTGCTGGTCTCGCCTACCCAGGCGGCCCAGATTTTGGGCGGCAAGGTTTTTGGCATCTTTCTGACCGGGGTGGCCCAAATGAGCATCCTCATCCTGGCTTCCAGCATTTTCTTTGGCGTTCGCTGGGGCGACCCTTTGGGGGTGGTCGTGCTGATTCTTGCGGCTGTCTTTGGCGCAACCGGCTGGGGACTGCTGCTGACGGCTCTTGGGCGCAGCCCCGGGCAGGTTGGCTCACTTGGCTCGGCGGTCATGTTGATTTTTGGCATCCTCGGTGGGAGTTTCATCAGCCTGGAACAGTTGCCGCCTTTTGTGCGCCTGGTCAGCAAAATCACGCCCAATGCCTGGGGGCTGGATGGCTTCACTACCCTGGCGCTGGGCGGCGGCTTGCCGCAACTGCTTCAGCCGGTTGTTGCCCTGCTGCTGATGGGTGTCTTGCTGTTTGTCGTTTCGGCGGCGCTTTTCAGCCGGACGAATGTCATGAAGCGCTAACCAGTCATTGCCTGGCAGGCGGTGTTCTTCTGCTCGAGACTCGCCACAGCAATCTCTGGCTCAACGGATATTTCTATGAAAAAAATCTTCGCCATCATTTGGAAAGACGCCATCGTCCGCTTTGCCAGCCCCTGGGAGTGGATGTTCTTCATCGTTTTGCCGGTTGTGTTCACCTTCCTGCTGGCGGGCGGAACCCCGAATGGGGAAGAAGACCCGCGCATTCGCCTGCTGGTCATTGATGAAGCCCAGACAGCGGTTTCGCGCCAGATTCTGTCTGAACTGGAAAAGTCCACCGCTGTTCGCCCCGAAGTTGTCAGCCGCGCCGATGGACAGGCCCAATTTGACGAACGGCGCGCCTCGGCGCTTTTCATCCTGCCCGCCGGGTTAGATGTCTCTGCTCTTAACGCTGGCACCGCCAAGGTGGAGTTGCTTCAGCAGCCCAACAACCTGAACGCCATGGTTGCCGAACGCGCCATCCTGACCGCCATCCGCTCTGTTTCCAGCGCAGTGGACGCGGCCAACAATGCTGTCCGGCAACGTGAAAACCAGGCCCCCTTTGCTGACCAGGCCAGCCGCCAGGCTTATTTTGAAACTTCCCTTGAAAACGCCCGCCAGTTGCAGGCAGATGCCCCCCAGCGGGTTGTCCTGGTTGAAGGTGACACGCCCGACCAGGTGGAATATGACCCGCGCGCCAATTCATCCGCCGGGCAGTTGATTACCTGGGTTTTTGTTCCGCTCTTTGGCATTTCGGCCATATTTGTTTACGAACGCCAGCAGGGAACCCTGCGCCGCCTGCTGACGACCCCCTCTAGCAAGGCGACCTTTTTATCCGGAACGATTATCGGCCAGTTAGCCTTTGCCCTGCTTCAGATGTTTTTGCTTATCCTGTTCGGTATGCTGGTGATGGGTTTGCAGTGGGGACGCGACCCTGTGGCGCTGCTGGTCATTCTGCTGGCGGCGGCGCTGGCTGCCGCAGCCTTCGGGACGATGCTCGGCACATTCATCAAGTCAGAGAGCCAGGCCAACGGCCTGAGCATTATGCTCGGCATGGTGATGGCTCTGCTGGGCGGCTGCTGGTATCCGCTTGAACTGTTTCCGCAGGTTGTGCGCACCCTTGTCCATGTCTTGCCGACCACCTGGGCCATGCAAGGACTGCTCGACCTGGTCTTGCGTGGGCGCGGGCTGATGGATATTTTGCCCGAAGCGGGCGTACTGCTTGGGTTTGCGCTGGTCTTTTTTGTCGTCGGGGTCTGGCGTTTCAGGTACGAGTAGGGAGTGTTGAGACGCAGTTTTTCAGAAGCGCGGAGGTCAACATGCCGAACCGTTTTGTTGTTGCTTGCCTTCTTTTTGCCCTCTTGGGCGCCGGGCTGGCCTGCTCGTTGCCAGGGCTGGAACAGGTTGACTACGGGATTGTCACCGAATCGGCCCCGACCCTGGCCCCCTCGCCGCTTCCACCGCTTGAGAACACTCCGGCTCCGCCCTCTGAAGAGATTTATGAAGGCAGCGCTGTCAAAACCAGTTACGGTTCCGGCGATGTCTTCTGTTCGGTAACGCAGGCCTATACCTTGCGGGTACAAAGCGACGGCTCGGCGAAATTAACCACCACCGGCCCATCTTTTATCGACCACTATAACTGCACATCGGGTGACACTCCTGAAACCTGGATGATTGAGGGTGTCTTCAATGCAGGAGAAGCCACGGTGAATTTTGAAACTTGCAACGAAGGGCGTTTCAGCGCTGCTGGTTCGGTCAACCTGGCGGGCGGGAACCCTGTGGGCACGGTCCGTTGCGCCAATAAGGAAGGGATTGTGTTTATCAGCCTCCAAATTGGCCCCTAAGGCCAGGGGATTTCCACAAATCGGGTGTAACCATGTTTTTCGGCGGCGGTGATGCGGCCGTGCGAGGCTTCCGAACAGCCGCTTTCGTCGATGACGGAGGCGGTTGTTTGATAAGAGCCAATCGATTCCATCAAAATCTGTCCGCCGCGGCAGACCCAGACCTGCAAAACGTAAGGCGTTTGGAGTGAGTCGTCTCCGGCGCGCAGGACAAGCGGGCTCCAGCTGACAATCACCTCGTTGCCGTTGCGTTGGGCGGTCACATTGGTCAGTGGGCCATAATAAGGCGACATGGGCAGGCGATAATTATCGGGGTGGATGGGCGCAACACTCATAATGTCGCCGCTCAAATCCATCAGGTCGGTTTTGACCCAGCAGGAGGTGGTGTCGCCGCGGGCGCGGGTCAGTGCCCAGCTGCCGTCGTCGTTTCGGCCAATCACCTCTTGCGTGGCGCCTTTCACCATTCCGTACAGATACAGGTACATGGCTCCCGGCCCATAGCGGCAGCTGACTTTATCCACATTCACTTTGCCCCGCAGAATGGCATACGTGGCCGTTGCTTCGGGCGTTGGCGTTTCGCTTGGGGCTGGGCTGGGGGTTTCGGTAGGCGTCTCGCTCGGGGTGGGTGTTTCGGTGGCAGTCCCGGTTGGGGTGGATGTCTCCGTTGCGCTGGGGGCCGGCGTCTCGGTTGGGGCCAGCGTTGCAGTCGGTTCAACTGGCGCAGTGGCGCTCTCAACTGGCTCAGGGGTGGGAGACGCTGTTATCGTTGTCGGGGCGCAGGCTGAGAGTAACACAATCAACAGCAGTACAACAACAGACAACGACGTTTTCATAAAATTCTCCTTTTGTGCTCACCGTTTGCCCGGCGGGTAGGTGAACTGTACCGCCGGATTCATCTTGTGCATGGCAGGGTTGTCGATGGAAGAAAGGTAATCTGAAGGTTTTGTGGTACGGGGGTGGGCTATCCCTTGCGCGGTGGGTGGGGTTTATGGTCGCGGTGGTTTTTCGGCTGGCGGGCCTGCTGGTGGCTGACGGGCCTGGGGGCGCGCGGTGCAGGCGCATTGGGCTGCGCTGGCGCAGGCACATTGTAATCAAACCCGCTGAGCACTTCACGCGGCAAACGCTGGTTCATGATTTTTTCCAGTTCGCGTACCATTTCGTCATCTTCGGGCGTGACCAGGGTGAAGGCGTCTCCGCTGCGTTCGGCGCGCCCGGTGCGCCCGATGCGGTGGATGTAGGCGTCGGCGGTATCGGGCATATCGAAGTTGATGACGTGCGAGATGCTGTCCACATCCAACCCGCGCGCGGCGATGTCGGTGGCGACCATAATCTGGTAGCGGCCGTCCTTAAACCCGCTCAGGGCCGCCTGGCGCTGTCCCTGGCTGCGGTCGGAGTGCAGGCTGGTGACGCGGTAGCCCTGGCGGGCCAGTTTGATTGCCAGCCCCTGGGCACGGTGCCGGGTGCGGGTGAAAATCAGCACGGAATTGGTGTCGGTGCGCTTGAGAATTTCAAATGTCAGCGCGGTTTTCAGGTGCTTGGGGACGGGATACAAGGCGTGGCTGACGGTATGCGCCGGGCGCGACAACCCGACCGCAATACGCTGGGGGTTGCTCAGAGATTCTGCCGCCAGTTTCTCCACCTCGGGCGGGAAGGTGGCCGAGAAGAGCATCGTCTGACGTTTGGCAGGCACAAGTTTGACAATCCGGCGCACATCGGGCAGGAAGCCCATGTCGAACATGCGGTCGGCTTCATCCAGCACCAGGATTTCGACCGTCTCCAGCCGGGCGATGCCCTGCCCCGCCAGGTCGAGCAAGCGCCCGGGGCAGGCAACCAGAATTTCGACCCCGCTTTTGAGCGCCTTGACCTGCGGCGCTGTCCCAACCCCGCCGTAGATGGTGGCAGAACGCAGGTTGGTTCCAGCGCTCAGGGTGCGGATGTTGTCGTTGATTTGCTCGGCCAGTTCGCGGGTGGGGGTGACAATCAATGCGCGGGCGCGGTTACGCGGGCCGTTGAGCAGTTTGTGCAGGATGGGCAAGACGAACGTGGCGGTTTTGCCGGTGCCGGTTTGGGCGGTGGCAATCAGGTCTTGTCCTTGCAGCGCGGCCGGAATGGCTTGTTCTTGCACCGGGGTAGGGGTTTCGTACCCGGCGCGTGCAATCCCGGTCATCAGCCGGGCATCGAGTTTGAATTCGTTAAATTTCACAGAGTTTCCTTTATTTTGGGTTATTTCCATCATACCCCATCCAGACCGTCTGCGATAGGGGGCGGGTTAACCCTTTTGGCAATTTTTCACCCGCCCTGGGTGATAGATTTCAACCTTAACAAAATCTGGACAAAAGTGTATGATTTCACACAGTTTTTGCTTTTTGCTATTCAAGACAGCGTAAAGAAAGTTTTTCGTAATTTGCCCTCACCCCAACCCTCCCCCGCAGGGGGAGGGGGTAAGCCCTAAAGTGGAATTAAACCCCCTCTCCCACCGGGAGAGGGCAGGGGTGAGGGCGAGAGCGGCGAAGCCAAAATTTGCAATTTTTTTACAGTGTATTCAAACCAAAGGAGAATGTTTTATGCCCATCAATTTTGCAATGTGGAAAAAAGCCGCCTGGGAACTCATCAAGATGGATGACAAGCGCGAGTGGGATTCCCTGGACGTGATTTCCAA
>CAZNCT010000106.1:0-1888 GCA_964571615.1 uncultured Anaerolinea sp.
AACTGCTGCCGGTCTTTGCCCGCAAGCCGCTCTTTGGCTACAAGTGGGTTGCGCTTTCCTCGCTGGCAATTGCTCTGGTGGGCTTTCTGGTTTGGGCACACCACATGTTTGCATCCGGCATGAACGAATACCTGCGCGTGCCTTTCATGTATAGCACCCTGCTGGTGGCCGTGCCAACCGGTGTCAAGTTCTTCTCGTGGGTAGCCACGCTCTGGCAAGGGAAAATTGAATTCCCGACCCCAATGCTCTTTGTCCTGGGCGGCATTGTTGTCTTCCTGCTGGGCGGCGTCAGCGGCCCGCCGCATGCCACCGTCTCGACCGACCTGCACCTGCACGACACCTACTTTGTAGTTGGACACTTCCACGATACCATGTTCGGCGGTTACATCTTCCCGTTCTTTGCCGCGCTGTATTACTGGTATCCGAAGGCTTTTGGCAAGCGCCTCGATGAGCGCCTGGGCAAACTGCACTTCTGGCTGATGACCCCTTCCTTCCTCATCCTGACCCTCGGCATGATGCGGATTGGCTTGCTCGGTATGCGCCGCCGTATTGCGGATTATGACGCCATGCTCGGTTTTGATATCTGGCACACCGTCTTGACCATTGCCGCTTACCTGATTGCCGCCGGGGTGCTGGTCTTCTTCTGGAATGTCTATATCACCGCCAAAAAAGGCCAACCTGCCACTGGCAACATCTGGAATTCGCGCTCTCCCGAGTGGCAGGCTCCTTCACCCCTGCCTGTCTACAACTACGAAAAGCCCTTTGAAGTCGTCGGCGACCCCTACGACTATGGTCTGGAAGGCTCAACCTACGTCAAGACCATTGAAACGAGCGAGGCTGTTTCCCATGCATAACGCTGAAACCACCCACGAACACAAACCCAACCTGCTGCAGGGCGTCAATGTCTTCATTGCCCTGGCTGTGCTGACTGCGATTGAGTTCTTCATCGCCATCACCAACGCTTCTCTGCTTCTCATCAGCATCGTGGCCATTTTGAAGGCCGGGCTGGTCTTGTATTACTACATGCACGTCTATCATCTCCGCGATGTGGATAAGCACCTCGATGACCCGCACAGTTACCAGCACAAACTGATTTCTAACCGCTTTGGGCTTTGGCTCTTTATCCTTTCAGACGCCTTTCTGTTTGCTGGCCTGCTGACCGCCCGTTTCAACCTGGCCGGTCTGACCCGCCTCGACCTCGACCAGGAACTCGGCCTGATTGTCACTGCTGTGCTGCTCATTTCATCTTTCTTTATGAACCGCGCCGAAACGCAGATGAAATTGGGTAACAACAAGGGCTTCCTGGTCAATACCGCTATCACCACCCTGTTAGGAATCGGCTTTGTGGTTGGGGTGGTCGCCATCGAATGGCCGACTGCCGCCAGCCATGGCATCACCGCCTCGGCCAATGCCGCCAGCGCCATCTTCTACATGATGACCGGCATGCACGCCTTCCACGTTGTTACCGGCATTATCTTCCTGGTGGTGGTCTTGCGGAATGGCGTAAAAGGTCTTTACACACCCGAAAAACATTGGGCCGTTGAAGCCGCCACGGTCTACTGGCACTTTGTAGACCTGGTCTGGATTTTCTTCTACCCGGCCTTGTACCTGATTGGTAAGTTGGTGTAATGATATAGAAGACCTGACAGGTTTTACGAGAACCCTTCATCAGCGCGTATTCAGGAAAACCTGTCAGGTTTGCATCAGGAACGAAATATAGCCGGGTGTGTCTCAAGCAAAGGCGCACCCGGTTTTTTCAGGCAGACCAAGGCGTCTGATGCAAAATGGTCACGAGCGCAAAGCAAATTTTTCTCGAGCAACTTTGCGCCTGTGCATGGAAAAAATATTATGAGAACCCGTCAAATCATCCTTCGCATGGCTCTCTTTC
>CAZNCT010000106.1:1898-13812 GCA_964571615.1 uncultured Anaerolinea sp.
AATTGGCCTGGCCCTCGGTTTGTTTGTCAGCGAAGCCTCATTTGCTTTTTTGCGCAGTGAAGCCGGACGCGCCCCCTCGCGTATCGAACTTGTCATTCCTGCCGGAACGGCTGAAAAGATTGCCCGTGGCGAAGCCCAGGAAGCCATTCCGCTCAACATGGTCTTTGTCAGCGGCGATGTGCTGGTGGTTAAAAACGAAGACAACCAGACCCACACTCTCGGCCCCCTGCTCATTCCCGCTGGCGCCTCGGCCAGCCTGAGCCTCGACCAGGCCGAAAACCTGTCCATGTCCTGCTCGTTTCAGCCCAGCCAGTACATGGGCCTGGATGTGCGCGAACCCGTCACCTTTGCCACCCGGCTGTATGGCCTATTCTTTGCCGGGGTTCCGCTTGGCGTTTTGCTGGGCCTGTATAGTTTTGTGATTTGGCCCCTCAAGAAATGAAACAACTTCTCACCCCCAAATGGCTCTTTACCACCCTGCTTGTCCTGCTCGGAACAGCCGTCCTGATGCGTTTGGGATTTTGGCAGCTCGACCGGCTTGAACAGCGCCGCGCTTTCAACGCCCACTACCTGCAGGTCATGGCCCTGCCGCCGCTCGAAATCAGCGCCGCGCCCGCCGAAGACCTGTCCACCATGGAATACCGCGCAGTCACCGTCACCGGCGTCTATGACTTCGAGAATCAGGTTGCCCTGCGCAACCAGTACAACGACCTGGTCTTTGGCTACCACCTGCTCACCCCGCTCCTGCTTGCCGATGGCAGCGCCATCCTGGTAGACCGCGGCTGGATTCCCGCCTCGGGCAACGAAACCCCCGAAGATTGGCGCAAATACGACCAGCCCGGCCCGCAAACCCTCCGCGGTGTTTTGCGCCTGGGCAACGAACCCGAAATGGGCGGCGTCCCCGACCCCGAACTGGCTGAAGGGCAGACCCGCCTGGCCTTCTGGAACACCGTCAACCTGGCCCGGATTGCCTCGCAAATTCCTTATCCGCTCTTGCCAGTCTTTCTTCAGCCTGAGCCAGTCCCCGGCAATAGCGAACCGCCCATCGTGCCGGTTCGCCCCGAAATCGAAATCAGCGAAGGCCCGCACCAGGGCTACGCCATCCAATGGTTCACTTTCGCCGCCATGCTCTTTTTTGGCTATCCGTTTTTCTTGCGCAAACAACTCACGGAGAAAAAATGAAACTCTCGCTCAATCACACCCTTTTCCGCCTGTCTGTCCTGGCGCTGATGGCCGTCAGCCTGCTCTCTTTTGGCGGCGCGCTTGTCGATGGTGCGAATTGCGCCTCCTGGCCGCTTTGTCTGCCGACCGGTCTGGGCGACTTTAATCAACTCCTGCACCGCGCTTCGGCGGGCTTTACGGCGCTCATCATGCTGGCCTTGCTGGTTGAAACCTGGCGGATTCATCGGGATCATCGCTGGCTGCTGCCGCTGGCGACTGTGACCGTGACGTTGTTCTTCGCCCAGGTCTTTGTCGGCGCCATTCAGGCCACCCGCGGCCTGCCCGCCGATATTCAGATTTTGCACACGCTGACAGCCTTTGCCGTCTGGCTCTCGCTGGCGGCTTTTACCGTTGCGGCGGCGTTCTACTCACGCGATGTCGTCGGGTTCCCGCCCCTCGACGTGCGTCAGCGACTCAAAGATTTCATCATCCTGACCAAGCCCATCATCGTCCTGCTCCTGCTCGTGACGACTTTTGCTGGCATGGTTGCGGGCGGCAAAGCCTGGCCGACTCTCTCGCTGACCTTCTTCACCCTGCTGGGGGGCGCATTGGCGGCTGGCGGCTCTGGCGCAATCAACCAGTACATCGACCGCGACCTGGACAAAAACATGCAGCGCACCGCCAAACGCCCAATGGCCGCCGGACGCATGACCCCCGCCGAAGGCCTGTCTTTTGGCCTGGGCGCTTCCATCGTCAGTTTTTACCTGCTGGCCGGGCAGGTCAACCTGCTGGCGGCCCTGCTTTCGCTGGCGGGCATTTTTTACTATGTGGTGCTTTACAGCATTCTGCTCAAAAAAGCGACGGTTCAGAACATCGTCATTGGCGGTGGGGCGGGGGCTATCCCGCCGATGGTAGGCTGGGCCGCTGCCACAGGCCGCCTCGACATGCCGGCTCTTTTCCTGTTTGCCATCATCTTCATGTGGACTCCGCCCCATTTTTGGGCCCTGGCCCTGGTGCGCCGCAACGAATACGCCCGCGCCGGGGTGCCAATGCTGCCGGTCGTGCGCGGTGAAGCCGAGACCCGCAAACAGGTCTGGTGGTACACCCTGGCGCTGGTCGGCCTGACCCTGCTCATGCCGCTCTTTGGCATGGCGGGCAGTGTTTACCTGGTGTCGGCGCTTGTCTTCGGCGGCGGGCTGATTTACTTCGCCTGGCGTGTGCTGACGACCGATAGCAATAAAATTGCCTGGCGCATGTACCGCTATTCGAGCATGTACCTGATGTTTATCTTCCTGGCCTTGATGGTGGATGCATTGGTGTAAAATCTCACCCTAAATCCGAGAGATTTTTATGTCCGCAGCCGATTCTGACCCCAAGAAAGCGCTTGAAAACCGCCTGAGTGCGCTATTTTTTATCGCTGCCTTGCTTGGTTACCTCTTTTTTATTCCGCAGGGAATAGACCTGTACCGGACAACGCTGCCAGGTTGTGGTTGGGCCGATTGTTCTCCGCCCGAACTGGGGCTTGTAATACTGCCGATAGTCCTGGCCGCCGCCATTCCAATTGGCGCGAGTCTGTATGCCAAAAGACTCCCTGAGCAATCGCCTGCCCGCCAATCCTTGTTTCCCAGGCTTGTCTGGTTACACACGCTGTACCTGAGCCTCCTGTTTGGCATGATGATATTTTTGCCGTTTGCTCCCGGCCCGGGGGGCAGTCGTCAGTTTGTATATCTTTGCTTTAACGTCCCTGTCCTGCTTCTCGTCTGGTTTGCTGCTGTTCGTCTTTTCATTCTCTCGCGCTTTTAAGCACTGCTTCACCTGCCCATCTGGAGCCAAAATGTGGGGCGATATTTCGCCTGCTCATCGGGCAGCAATCAAAACGGCGACCACCATCTCTGGCGGTCGCCGTCTGTCTTAATCGACTTCTTGGCCCTTTGTTGTCTTTCGTATTTCATAAACTTCCGGGTTGACGCAATGCGGCAGGCGTTCGCCTTTCAGCCCGGCAATCAGGTTTTGGGCTGCCAGCAGGGCCATATCGTCGCGGGTTTTCTCGCTGGCGCTGGCAATGTGCGGCGCAATGATGCAATTCTCCAGGTTGAGCAGCGGGCTGTCGATGGGCAGCGGCTCGGGGTCGGTTACATCCAGCGCTGCGGCAAAGATGCGCTTTTCACTCAGGGCCTGGTAAAGCGCCTGCTGATCCACGATCCCGCCCCGGGCTGTATTGACCAGTATGGCGTTGGGTTTCATGCGCCCCAGAAAATCGGCATTGACCATTCGGCGGGTGGACGGATTGAGCGGGGTGTGAATGGAGACAAAATCGGCCTGGGCCAGCAAATCCTCCAGCCGCGCTACCGCCTCGGCTGTTTGTCCGTGCCCCAGGTCGAATACTCCCTGTTCAGATGGGTCGTAAAAAATCACCCGCATATCAAATCCGCTGGCGCGCCGGGCAACGGCCTTGCCGATGCGCCCAAAGCCCACCAGGCCCAGCGTTTTGCCGACCATATCCATACCCAGCAGGGTGGAAGGCCCCCAGGTTTGCCACTTTCCGGCCCGCAGATAGCGCTCGGCTTCTGGCACCCGCCTGGCGGCGGCCAGCAGCAGCGCAAACGTGAAATCCGCCGTCGCGTCGGTCAAAATCCCGGGCGTATTGCCCACCGGAATGCCGCGCGCGCTGGCATCGGCAATCACGATGTTGTCAAACCCGACAGCGTGGTTGCTGACCACTTTCAGGCCGGGCCCGGCAGCATCCAGCACTTCGCCGTCAATCTGATCCGTGAGCAGGCACAGAATTCCCGATACGCCGCGCACTTTTTCGAGCAGGGTTGCGCGGTCAGGGGGCAGGTCGCCGGGCCAGATTTCGGCATCACAGAATGCTTTTACCAAATCCAGACCCCGGTCGCGGATGATGCGGGTGACAAAAACCTTTGGTTTCGACATTGGGTGGCTCCTTCCTTGCGCCTCAATCGTCCTGATGATAGCATAGACTCATGTTTGCCGAGCGTTTCCTGACTGCCAGCCTGCGCCGTCACCCTTACGGTTTGCGTGTAGCGAATATATGTGCTGCTGCCATTCAGGCGGTTGAGCCGGGCAGAGCGGTTGCTGACTTTTTGCGCAGGCATCCGCTGCCAGCCGCCCAGCGTGTGTTTGTGTTGGGGTTGGGAAAAGCCTCCCTGCCAATGACTCGCGCCGCCTTGCAAGTTCTCCAGCCGCAGGCGGCCCTGGCAATTACCAAGCATGGAACCAGCCTCGGGCCGTACCCGGCAGTTGTTCTTCAGGGCGGGCATCCTGTTCCAGACTCGCGCTCTTTGCAGGCCGGGCAGGCAGTTCTCAATTTTGTCTCGGGCCTGGGCGCAGACGATCTCTTGCTTTGTCTGATTTCAGGCGGCGCTTCGGCCCTGGTGACGGCTCCGCGCCCCGGATTGACGCTTGACGATTTGCAGGCGCTTACCCGTCAATTGCTGGCCTGTGGTGCGCGCGTGGATGAAATCAACACCCTGCGCCGCCACCTTGACGGAGTCAAGGGCGGCGGGCTAGCGCGGGCGGCGTTCCCGGCCCGGGTGCTCAGCCTGATTCTTTCGGATGTGGTCGGAAACCCGCTCGAGGTGATTGCCTCCGGCCCCACCGCCCCAGACCCATCCACCCGCGCTGATGCGCTGGGCGTGTTGCAGAAATACGCTCTCTCAGACCAGGTTCCCGACAGCGTTCTGGCGGCCCTGGAGCGTACCCCAGAAACGCCCAAGCCAGGTGAGCGCTGCTTCGAGCGGGTCGAAAACGTCTTGATAGGCAGCAATGCGCTTGCGGCCCAGGCGGCTCTGGCGCAAGCCCGGGCGCAGGGCTTTCAGACCCAATTTTTGGGTGACAACTGGCAGGGAGAAGCCCGCCTGGTGGCCCAGGAGTTGTGCGCCCGCCTGAAGGCATCGTCTTTGCCGCGGCCTTTCTGCCTGGTGGCCGGCGGTGAGACGACAGTAACGCTGGCGGGCCGGGGTTTGGGCGGACGCAACCAGGAATTGGCTCTCGCCGCCGCGCTTGAACTGGCCGGAGAGGACAACCTTCTTTTGGTGACGCTGGCGACCGATGGCGAGGACGGCCCAACCGACGCCGCCGGGGCGGTGGTGACAGGTGAAAGCGCGTTGGCCGGGTTGGATGCGCGCGTCTTCCTGGCCGAAAACGACTCGTATCATTTTTTTGCGGCCCTGGGTGATTTGCTCCAGCCCGGCCCAACCGGCACCAACGTCAATGATTTGACTTTTCTGTTTGGCTTTTGAAGCCAGCAGGACAGGCTTACATCGTCCAGGGTTCGGCGTGGATGTCGAGTTCATCAGACCAGCGGCGGTGCAGGGCGCTGATTTCCTCGATGATGTCGGCGGGCAGGGGGGTGAGATTTTCTTGCGCAGCCAGGAAGGCGTTCAGGTTCGCCAGTTTGCCGCTTGCGCCAACTGTCGCCCTGACCAGCGGAAAACTGTGGGCGAAACGGACGCAAAACTCCGTCCAGGTGGCGATGCCCGAACGCTCGAAAATCGGCGCGACCTCGACAGCCCGTTTTTGCAGGTAATCCTTCCAGGCAAAGCCGGGTATGTCGCGCAGGCTGTGTACCGGCCCGCCGGAGACGGTGCGCATGGCGATGATATTCTGCTTGCGGGCCAGCAACTCATCCCAAAGCGCGTTGGAGGCAAAACGCTGGAGCGGGTTCAGGTAGAAGATAAAGCCATCGATGATGCCCTCGGTATACCCCCCGCGCAAGGCTCTCAGCGGCGCGTCAGATGTCCAGGGGAAGGCTTCGACAACGTAGCCTTTCACCAGGCCTTCATCCTTGAGTTGCTGGAAGGTTTTGTAGCACTCGCCGCCGCGCGCAAAATCTTCGACCAGTTCGCCGCCCAGGCAGAGTTGCCCCAACTGCACGCCGGGGATGCCAAGCGGCTGGATGTTTTCTTCAATGCTGGCGCGCAACTGGTCGATGTTGTCCCAGCCGATTTTGATAATCAGGGCTGGGATTTTGTCAGGGCGCTCGGCAAAGGCTTCGCCGAGCACTTCGAGCGCGTCGCCGTAGTAGCGCGCGGTGTGAAACCAGACGCCAGAATCCATCGCGGCGCGGGCAACTTTGAGCCGCTCTTCACGCGGAATTTCTGAATCGCCAAGCCGGGTGGTACCGTAAATGTAGGGAGTGATGCCTGAGAGGGCGGAGGTCATGGGTTTTCCTTTCTGCAATGATGTACTGCCGCCTTCAGGCGGCTCACGACGCTAATAAACCGCCTGAAGGCGGCAGTACGGATGTTAATTGTGATACTTGCGCCCCTTCCACGTTACCCCCGCGCCGGATAAGACTTTCCAGGCGGAGGTGAGCATCATGGCGGCGAAGACGCCCGCGCCGAGCGGGGTGGTCAGGGCGTACCAGGGCGAGATGCCCATGTTTCGATTGACCTGCGCGCGGGCGTAAAGGATGTAACCCCAGACCAGCAGCGCTTCGGCAATCACGACCAGCGCCATCCAGCCGCCGCCCTGGGCGTACCACCACAGGCCCAATAGCGGCCAGGCGGGCAGGACGAGGGCGGCCATTAGCGCCAGGGTCGCGCCGAAGGCGCCCAGCCAGAGCAGGCCGGGACGGTCTGACAGGCCGAGGTAGATGTTTTTCGTCCAGCCTTCCCACATCGAGGCCAGGTCGGTGTACATGCGGGTTTGGGCGATTCCGCGCCCATCGGCGACAACCAGGCGGTGCCCGCCCCATTTGACTTTTTCACTAATCGCTTTGTCTTCGACAATCTGGTCTTTGACGGCTTCATGCCCGCCGATGGCGTCATAGACCGCCCGGCGGATGAAGATGAATTGTCCGTTGGCGATGGCGTCGCGGGTGCTTGGGTCATTGACTTTGCGCGGCGAGAAGCCGACCGAGAGCGCGGTGAAGACCAGCGGCATGACGGCTTTTTCCCAAAACGAGCCCAGGATTTGCTCGGTCATGACCGTGTAGAGTCCGGCGTCCGTTTTTTGGGCCGAGGCCAGGGCGGCGGAAACGGCGTTGGGGTGCAGGAAGGTGTCGGCATCCAGAAACAAAAGCCACTCGCCGGTAGCGGAAGCCGCAGCCTGGTGCAAGGCGTGGGGCTTGCCTGCCCAGCCTGGGGGGAGTTCGCGTCCCGCCAGAATAACGAGACGAGAGTCGCGGGCGGCGAGTTCGGCCAAAATAGCGGAGGTAGAGTCGGTCGAGCGGTCATCCAGCACCAGGATTTGCAGGTTGGGGTAGTCCTGGGCGAGCAGGGCTTCGACACAGCGGCGAATGTTTTTCTCCTCGTTGCGCGCCGGGACGATGACCGAGACGAGCGGGCCGCCGGGCGGGGTGGGGACGCGCGGCGTTTGGATGTCGAGCCGATATTGGTTGTGCAGCCAGTAGATGATGACAATGGCGCCGAGACAAAAAAGGGTGGAAATCAGTAGAAGCGGGTTCATCGGAGTTGGGGGAGCAGGGGAGCGGCGCGATCCATGAAGTGGACAATTAAGAGAATCAGCAGGCTTGCCAGGCTGGTATCGGTGACAAAGCCGAACTGGCGGTTGGCATACAGCAGGGCAAGCACAGCCAGAAGCAGGATGAGAAAATGGCGGCGCGGCATTTGCTCATCGCCGAAGAGTTGCGGCATGGCGAGTTCTATCAGGAAGCGGTTCCAGGGCAGGATGTTGGCGGTTAGCATTAGCGAGAAGCGCACCAGGAAAACGCAGTGCAGCAGGAAGAAAAGCCCGGAAGCGCCGGCGATGAAATGTTCAAACGAGGTTTGGAGATTGTTTGCATCGGGGGTGAAGAGCAGGTTGAACGTGCTCAGTTACGCCATGACCAGCAGGCAAATCAGATACCAGAAATAAAACAGGCTCTTGAGCACCGCAGGCAGGCTGCGTTTGGTGAGCGCCAGGATGAAAATGCCAACCAGCGGAAGCGCAAGCGCGGTCAGCCACTGCCAATTGAGTTGTACCTGCTCGTAAAGCGAGAGCAGGACGATGGCCGTGACCACCACCAGGGTTTGTTCGTTGATGCGCGGCAGGAATTTGTGATACCACAGCCCGGCGAAGAGCAGAAACAGCCCGGCCAGTACCATGATGATTTCGGTCAGCCAGTTGATAAAACCAGACCCGATCTGCGGGTTGAAGAATTCGAGCGGCAGGATGAGCGTCCAGGCCGCCAGGATGACCAGGGCAATCGCTTCTTGCACGCGGCTGACTCCCGGAGCAATAAAGCCGGGCGGAAGCGCAATGCCGCGCTGTCGATTGGAGGTCTCCCACAGGAGCAGGATTTCGACGATGATCCCAGCGGCCAGGGCGATGTTGAAGGCAATTTCCATTAAGACTTTCCTGGAACACCAAACAAGTTCTGCATGATTTTCTCAAAATCGCCAAAGCCCCAAAAGACAACCTGCGGCTGAATGGCGACAATCACGAAACAAATGCCCAATATCCACAGGGTCTCAGGCGAAATCGGGAAGTAGGCGCGCACATGGTCGTAATACTCGGCCAGCACAGCCTCGTCCCAGCCAGAGATGGGCTTGTCGATGTAATAAACCAGCCGTACCTGCCCTGGCGCAAGCGATTGGGCAACGGCTTCGGGGTAGTGCTTCAAATTCAGGCTGGCATAAGACTCAGAACCATCGCTGCGCACAAAATCGACCCCGGCGCGCCCGTCTTCCAGGCTGACATACGAAATATTGCCCGAAGTGACCGCGCCATAGGCTCGCAAATTATTGAGCAATCGCCAGTGCTGGTTGGCCTGGTCGACAGCCATAATCACGCCCAACAGGAACATCAGCGGCGCCATCACGGCCAGGAAAATCCACAGGATTTTGAAAACCGCCACAAACGCAAACCCGATGACTTGCACTCTTGCGCGCATGTTACTCAAATCAGCCTCACCCGTGAGCCGCGCTCACCCTTCTCGACCTCGATGCGATTTGGGAAGGCGTCTTTCAACTCGTCCAGGTGTGTGATAATCAAAATTTTGGCAAAATCGCTGCGCACCGTGTTAATCGCTTCAATCAGGCGCTGAATTCCCTCGGCGTCTTGCGAGCCGAAGCCCTCGTCAATCACCAGGGTTTGCAGGCGCGCCCCCGTGCGCTGGGCCAGAATTTCCGAAAGCGCCAACCGGATGGCAAAATTGACCCGAAACGCCTCGCCGCCCGAAAACATCTCATAATCGCGCTCGCCTGCCGGGTCGCTGATGACGATGTCGAGCGTCTCCTTCAGGTCGTCGCGTTTTTTGTCCTTGTAACTGGCCTGGGTCACAAAGCGCACGCTCATCGAACCGTTTGAAAGCCGGTCGAGCAGTTCGTTGGCTTTCTCCTCAATTTGCGGCAGGGCTTGTTCAATCAACAGGGCGGGCACGCCGTCTTTGCCAAAGGCGCGTTCGAGCGTCTTGTGGCGGGCAATTTCAGCCGCCAGTTCCTCGCGCCGGGCGCTATATTGCGCCTTTTGCGCCCGGCGGTCATCCAGCACCTTCACCAGTTGCACCGCCATGCCGACCTCGTTGCGCAGGCGGTTTTCCTGCTCCTGCAAGCGATACAGGGCAGATTCCACATCGTCCAGTTTGGGCAACTGCGCCTCCTGCGCCGCAAGCCGGGCAGCCGCTTCGGCGTAGGCGTCTTCGGCGCTGTCGAGTTCGCCGTTCAGGGTTGAAAGTTGCTCGCTCAAGGAAGCAATCTCGTCATCCAGCGGCTTCAAGGCGGCGCGGGCGGCTTCAAGATGGCGCAGCGCGGCTTCGCTCTCGCGCCCGTCCAGTTCTGCCTGGCGGGCGGCATCGTGCGCGGCGGCATCGTAGCCCAGGGCGGTGAGTTCTTCATCGATTTTGGATAATTCGGAACGGGCCCCGGCGGCAAATTTTTCGCCGTTTAGCAGGCTTTCAACCTCCTGCAAGCGGATTTTCCCGCCCGATTCCCACGCCGCCCCAGCCTGTCTCGCCGTTTCGAGACGTTCCGCCAGCGCCGAAATTTGGGCCGTCAAACGCACCCGCTCGATTTCTGCCTCCGAAAGGCTTTTCGCCTGCGCTTCGAGTTCCGCTACCTGCCCGGCAAGGGTCTCCGTTTCGGCGCGGTTGGCGCGCCACTGGTCGCCAAAGACCTTGCCCTCAGCGCGCAAGCCCTCAATCGTTGCCTCGCGGTGCTCTGGCGAAAGTTCCTGCCCGCACAACGGACATTCGCCTGCCTCGGTCGCTTCCAGGTTTTTGATGCGCGCATCCATCGCCTGCATTTGGGCCTTGAGCCCCTCATTCTCTGCCTTTAGCGCCGCCTGCCGCTGGCGCATCTCATCCAGTCTGGCGCGTAATGCTTCCCGTTGGTGAACCTTTTCTTCTGCCTCAGCCAGAGATTCCGCGGCGCGCTCGCGCTCTTTCTCAAGTTCCCCAATCACCAATAACTGCTTGCTGATTGCTGAATACTGCTCCCTGAGCGCAAGCCGCTCCTGCTCCAGCCTGACCCGCTCGCTATTTATCTCATCCAAAAACGGCTGGCGGCGCTTCTCCTGCTCACGGAATTGGGCCGCGACTTTCTCAAACGCCTCCAGCGCGGCGCGGGCTTCCGTCCAGGCGCGGTAAGCCGCCTCAATTTCTTCGGCCCGCGCCAGAAAATCTGCCTGCTCCTCGCGCTCGGCTTGTTTGTCTGCCAGGCGCGCCGCAACGGAAGCGCGTTTTTGGCGCAGGCTTTCGAGCGTGGCGGCGGCTTTGTCGGTCATCTCACGCTCGCGGCGCAAGAGCGATTCCATCTGCTTCAAGGTATCAAAGGCCGTTTTCTGGGCTTCACGATTGGCTGAAACTTCTTTCAACTGCGCCTCTAAGCCAGACAGACGGGCTTTTCGGTCTGTTTCTTCACTTAACTCCGCATTGATTTCTGCCAGGCGCCCGTCCACCTGGTCCACTTCGCGCTCAAGGGCTTTGCGGCGTTCGGCGGTGCGCTCACGGTAAGTATCCCATTGGTCAAGCCCAAGGATGCTGGCTAAAATCCGCTTGCGGTCGCCGGGGCGCTGTTGGGTAAACTGGTCGGCTTTGCCTTGCAGGAAAAAAGACGCATTGACGAAGGTCTCATAATCCAGGCGCAAGGTTTGCTCAATTTTGGCTTGCGTCTCGCGGGTCGAACGCTCGGTCAGCGGGCGCCATCCGGCGCCATCCCAAATCTGAAATTCGAGCGTGGTGCTTTTGCCCCGCGGCAAAATGCGCTGAATGCGGTACTGATTGCCCTCGTAGTCGAAGGTCAGGGTCGCTTCGGCGGTGTCGCTGGCGGCGTTAATCAAGGCCTCGCCGGTCTTGCGCGCCTGTCCAAATAGGGAATAGGTAAACGCATCCAACAGCGAAGATTTGCCCGCGCCGTTATGCCCCGAAATGCAGGCCATGCTAAAACTGCTAAAATCGACCTCGACCGGGTCGCGGTAAGAAAGAAAACCAGAAAGTTTGAGCCGAATCGGTATCATGGGGCTTATTTTACCTTTGATTTAGATGTGGTATCATAGCGGCGTGTCCAATCCCGACCAGGTTCGCAACCGACGCAGGACAACCCTGCTGACCATTATTCTGGCAACCATCCCGTGCTATTGCCTGGGTTTTATGGCCCTGGCGCTGGCTCCTGATGGGCCGCGCCCGCCCACCCCAACCGTTACCCTGGCGGCTCCCACCCTGACACCCACCGAGACCCTGATTATTTTACCGACTACGGCCGGGCCTTCGCCCACGCCAAACGTCTTGACGGCCACTGTCACTTTTACGCCGACCGCCACCCCAACCCCAACCCCCCCCCCAAACCGCGCG
>CAZNCT010000107.1:0-13643 GCA_964571615.1 uncultured Anaerolinea sp.
TGGGCATCTTGGCCGCCTGTTTCATCCTGGTCTTTAAGCGGGGGGATCCGGTCAACTGGCTGGTGGGCAACCTCTCCACCCTGCTGGCTGGCTCCGAAGGCACCCTGGCGCTCATCCGTTCGGCGACGGTGCGGCTGGTGCCCAAACCGCCCCAGACCATTTTGGGCGTGCTGGCTTACGAGAGCATCGCCGCCGCCTGTGACGATGTGCCGCGCCTGCTGGGGCTGCGGCCCTCGGCGGTGGAACTGATTCCGCAGATGCTCATTCGCCTGGCCCGGGCCGTCCCGGCCTATGCGGCCCAATTGGCCTGGGTGCGCGGCGACCCTCCGGCCTTGCTGGTGGTCGAATTTAGCGGCGAGACAGCCGACGGGTTGCGTGAGCGCGCCCAGGCCCTCGGCCCAGAAGTCGTTATCGCCCAATCCCGCGAAGAACAGGCCCGGGTCTGGAACGTCCGCAAAGTCGGCCTGGGCATTCTCGATTCTGGCCCCGGCCCCAAACGCCCGGTCGCCTTTATCGAAGATTGCGCCATCCCGGTAGAAAACCTGGGCACGTTTGTGCGCGAACTCGATAAAATTTTGGCGGCCCACGGCACCATTGGCGCGTACTACGCCCACGCCTCGGCGGGCACCCTGCACGTCCGCCCGATGCTCGACCTGCGCGCGGGGGAGGGCGTCCGCGCCCTGCGCGGCATTGCCGAAGCCACCCTGGCGCTGACCCTGCGGCTGGGCGGGGCCATGTCGAGCGAGCATGGCGATGGCCTGCTGCGCTCTGAGTTTCTCGAGGCCACCTACGGCCCGGCGCTGGTCGAGGCCATGCGCACCCTTAAACGCGCCGCCGACCCGCACAACCTGCTCAACCCCGGCAAAATTCTCGACACCCACCTGCGCTACGGCGCAGATTATCACTCGCAGGGCTGGCAATCCAGCCTCGATTTCAGCGCCCAGGGCGGCCTGACCGGGGCCATCGAACAGTGCAACGGCGCGGGCGTCTGCCGCAAAGACGGCGGCGTGATGTGCCCATCCTTCCAGGCCACCGGCATCGAAATGTTCAGCACCCGCGGGCGCGCCAACCTGATGCGCGCCCTGGTCAGCGCCAAACCCGCCCCGCCGCCCGAAGCCGAGGTCAAACGCGCCCTCGACCTGTGCCTGGCCTGCAAAGGCTGCAAGTCCGAATGCCCCAGCGGGGTCGATATCGCCAAACTCAAATACGCCTACCTCGAACGCTACTACCACAGCCACCCGCGCCCCCTGCGCGACTATCTCTTTGCCCACATCGGCACGCTGGGCGCGCTGGTCTCAAAAACCCGCCTGTCTGCCCCGCTCAATGCCCTCCTGCGCCTGCCGCTTGCCCGCAAAATCATCAACCCGTTTTTGGGGATCAGCGCCGAACGCCCCCTGCCCCAATTCGGCTCCCCGCTCCCGGGCCTGGTTCGCCCTTCAGCCCCTCCCGCCGCGGACTCCCCGCAACCTGCCTCCGTTAAAACAACCGCTTCTCCCCCGGCAGCCCTCGAAACCGCCCTTTACCTGCCCGACGCCTTCACCCGCTACTTTGAGCCGGAAATTGAAGCCGCGGCGTTGTCTCTCTTGCAGGCCGCCGGAATCCGCCTTATCGAAATTCCGTTGCTCGGGGCTGGCCGGACGCTGATTTCGAAAGGCTTCCTGAAGGAAGCCCGCGCCCAGCACCTGAAACTGCTCGACGCCATCCGCCGCCTCGACCCGGCAGGCGAACTGCCCATCCTCGGCATCGAACCGAGCGAACTCTACACCCTGAAAGACGAACTGCGCGACCTCGCCCCCGCCCAACGCCGCGCCGAAGCAAACGCCATCGCCGCCCGCGCCTACCTGGTGGACGAATTCCTGATTCGCAAAGCCCCCGGACAAGAAAAAGAGCGCGTAGCCAAACTGTTGAGGCCCAATCTTGAGCCTGGTCAAAGGGCGGATCGTGCGAATGCCCCTCTTCGGGCTGAACCCTCCGCTCAGGACTGTTTACTGGATACTGAATACCGGATACTGAACACCGTCTTGCTCCACGGCCACTGCTACCAAAAAGCCCAACCCCCCGCGCCAGATGGATTCCCGGTTGGGCAGGCCGCCACTGCCGCCTTCCTGCGCGCGCTTGGCTTCCAGGTCGAAATCGTCGCCTCTGGCTGCTGCGGCATGGCGGGTGCGTTTGGCTATGAAAAAGAACATTACCAGGTTTCGATGGCGGTTGGCGAGCTGGTTCTGCTGCCCACCGTCCGCGCCGCCAGCCCCGAGACCCGCATCGCCGCCCCCGGCGCCTCCTGCCGCGCCCAAATTGCCGATGGCGCCCAGCGCGCCGCCGAGCACCCGCTGGTGCTTGCGGCGAGGGCGGTCTGTCATTGCGAACCCCGCAGGGGTGAAGCAATCTCCCCTCGCCAGGGAGAGTCCCGTTAAACGGGTGTTGCTGACCTTGTGGAGATTGCCACGGCCTGGCGGCCTCGCAATGACAGCGTTGTTGCCCTTTAGCAGATTGCCACGGCCTGACGGCCTCGCAATGACAGCATTGGAGACAAATCGAATCAATGATGGAACTTAACTTCACTGGTCTTGCTGCTGCCCTGGCAACCTTTCTCGGCATCTGGCTCGGGCATGTGGCCGTGCGTCATTTTGAGTCCCGCCTGGCAGATATCCGCCCGGCGATGGCGGTGTGCATTGCCCTCGGCCTGGGGATGTGGGTCGGCGCGCTCTACGCCCCGGCCGCTCCCGTTTCGGCGGCGCTCGGCATCTTGGGCGTGACGTTCTTGTGGGACGCTTTCGAGTTCTACCGTCAGGAGAAGCGCGTCAAAACGGGTCACGCCCCGGCTAACCCGCGCAACCCGCGCCACAAGCGCGTTCTGGCCGAGCACCCCTCCGCAACAACCCTCGACCTGCTCGACCGCGACCCCGTTGGCCGCCCGGTGGATGCCGATGAAGCGGCCAGGCTGGTGACGAAGCGTTGAGTCAGTGTCATTGCGAATCTATCCTCCCGTGTCATTGCGAGCCCCGGAGGGGCGAAGCAATCTCCCCTCGCCGGGGGAAGTCCCGCTAAGTGGGCGCTGCTGACCTTTAGAAGACTGCCATGGCCTGACGGCCTCGCAATGACAGCGTTATTGATCTTTAGCAGATTGCTTCGGCCTGGCGGCCTCGCAATGACAGTGCTGCTGACTTTTTGGAGATTTCCGCGGCCTGGCGGCGGATCTATTCTCCCGTGTCATTGCGAACCCCGGAGGGGTGAAGCAATCTCCCCTCGCCTGGGGGAGCCCGTTAAGTGGGCGTTGCTGACCTTTTGGAGATTGCCACGGCCTGACGGCCTCGCAATGACAGTGCTGCTGACCTTTAGGAGATTGCCGTGGCCTGGCGGCCTCGCAATGACAGCGCTGATTGGGCTTCGGCCTGAACACTGAACACTGAATACTGGAAACTGGAAACTGACATGACCCTCTTCGGCATCTCCCTCGGCATTGCCACCCTTTTTATTATCGGCCTCGGTTTTGTGTGGGTCATTCGCGGTGAGCGCTATTTTGGCTACTTGTGGTGGCCGTATGTCATGGCGCTGGGAGTCATTTTGGCGCTTGCCTCGCTGTTTATTTCAAATGACTGGGCTTCGGGACTGGTCGGCGCGCTGGGGGCTTCACTGGTTTGGGGTTCGACCGAACTCAAGGAACAGGCGGTGCGTGCCGAGTTGGGCTGGTTCCCGTTTCGCGGCAAGAAAATCCACCCGCCGGGGGCTGAGACCATCAAGAAGTGGCCCGCGCCGTATTTGTGAGAAGGGCTTAGGCGCGGGTGAGTTCGTAGGCGGCCACTGCAAAGGCGACGGCGACGTTGAACGAGCGCTTTTTTCCGCGCATGGGGATGTAGAGTTTGCGCGCACACAGGGCCAGCAGGGCCGGGTCTACTCCGCAGACTTCACTGCCAACGACCAGGGCGGTTTTGGCAGGCGGTTTGCCCGCTTGCGGCAGGGGGATGGCGTCTTCGGTCAGTTCGAGCGCAAAGAGCGTGTAGCCGCTCTGGAGCAGTTCTTGCGCGGCGGCCAGGGCGTTGGGGTGGTATTGCCAGGGCAGTTGGGTTTCGGCGCCGAGCGAGGTCTTTTTAACGGCTTCGTTTTCGGGGCTGGGGGTGATTCCGCACAGGTGCAGGCCGCTGAAACCGAATCCGTCTGCCGAGCGGAAGATGGCGCCCACGTTCCAGGCAGAGCGGAGGTTGTCGAGCACGGCCACAGGCCCGGGGTGCGAAGCCGCATCTGGCCGGGTGGCGGATTCGCGCTCGAGGGGGTATTCGGCTACTTTGACGGTCTCTTCCATACAGCGTGGACATCTCCCTTTTTGGCCTTCGACCAGTGGGAAGCGCAATCCGCAGGAGGGGTTGGGGCATTGGCGTATCTGGTAGAATGAGGCGCTCATGCTTGAATTAAAACATATTTTCGGAGATTGACTTTGTTCCTTTTGCCAAACGAACACCTGGGGCGTGTGCGCCCGCTTTTTCGCAAGATGGAGATGCACCTGGCTTTGCAGGCTTTGCTGGCCGGGCAGGTTTCTGCGCCAGTGTATGTGGATGACATTGCCCACCCGCACCTGGCGTTGACCCGCATCCAATCGCGCATTTACCTGGCCGGGAAGCCTGGCGGGTACGCGCTGGTCGATGCGGCCCGCAGTGTTTTCTTTGGGGTCTTGATGCGGGATGCGCTCAACGAGGGCCGCGAGGATTATCTTTTGTTTTACCCGGATGCCTCCTGGGAGGCTTTTATTGCGGCAATGCTGAAAGACCGTGAGCCTTACCCACGCGGGATGCAGTATTACGCTTTCAAACAGTCTGGCCTGAATTGGCGCGCGCTGTTGCCAGACGATATGCAGGTGCGCGAGGTGAATGCCGCTTTGCTGGCTGAAGACTGGCAAAATCTCGATTTTTTGAGCGATGAAATGCTCTCAGAACGCCCGACGCTGGATGATTTTTTGCAAAAGAGTTTTGGGGTCTGCCTGACTCGCGCCGATGAGATTTTGGGCTGGTGTCTTTCGGAGTACAACACGCATCATCGCTGTGAAGTGGGCATTGCCGTGCGCGGCGATGTGCGCAAACGCGGGTTGGCGACGATGCTGGCGCTGGCCTTTGTGGAGATGGCCCAGGCGCGCGGTGTGGCGCGCCTGGGCTGGCATTGCAGTGCGCGCAATGTGGCTTCAGGCAAGACGGCCCTGAAGGCTGGCTTTGAGCATGTCGCCGATTATCCATCGTATGTTGGGGCGTTTGACCCGGCCATGAATTTCAGCCTGCGCGGTTATTTTGCGTTGATGGACGAGTCTTTTGCGCTCTCACTGGCCAGTTATGAGCAGGCGCTCTCTCTGCCCGATGCGCCGGCGCGCTCTCATTTTGGGGCGGGCTGTGCCGCGGCGATGCTGGGCCAAACCGAGCGGGCCCTGGCGCATCTTGAAGCGGCGGCTGCCCTGGAGGCGGTGGATGGGGATGATTTGCGCCAGTCACGCTTTCTGGCTGGTCTGCGCGAAAATTTGCAGTTCAATCTGATTTTGGAGCGGCTGGACAAGGCGCAAAGGGCGGCGAAGGTATGATTCGGCTTTTGGCAATTGACCTGGATGGCACGCTGTTCAATTCTCAACACGCCATCGGCCCGGCTGACCGCCAGGCGCTCGACCTGGCCCGCGAGGCGGGGCTGGGGTTGTTGGTGGCAACCGGGCGCGGGCGGCGCGGCGTGGAGATGGGCCTGGAGCGCATCGGGCTCGACCTGCCGCACATTTGCTCGGCGGGGGCGCTGATTCGCCTGGGGCGCGGCGCGGCGCCGCTTTTGGCGCGCACATTTCAGCAGATGGACGAGTTCCGCCATGTGCTCCAGTTTGTCCGCGAGCATGGCCTGGGGCTGGTGGCCGATGCACCTGAGACGCACCTGTGGTTTGGGCCGGATACGCTTTTTGAGAAGTTAGACCCGCTGACGGCGGAATCGGCGTTGCAGGCGCGCACTTTTACCCGGAGCGCGATTTTGACCAGCCTTTGCTGAAGGCGACCCTGGTTGTGCCCCCGGCGCTGATGCCCGAGGCGCAGTCTTTGCTGGCGGCGCGCTGTCCGTCACTGCACGCCACGGCGGCGGGGGAGGTGTACCTGGATATTACCGCCCGGGGGGTCGATAAAGGCTCGGCCCTGGCGCTGTACGCCGAAAAGATGGGGTTTGCGCGCCACGAAATTGCGGCCATTGGCGACCAGATGATTGATATTCCCATGCTCCAGTATGCCGGGTTTTCGGCGGCGATGGGCAATGCCCGCCGCGAGGTGCAGTCGGCGGCGGGCATGGTTGCGCCCTCTAATGACGAGGGCGGGGTAGCCTGGTTTGTGGAGCAGGTTTTGGCGCGTAATCAGGCTCGCAGACGGGCAAATAGCCTTTCGTAGTCGGCGGCGACGCTATCGGGGTCGTAGGGGTGGGCAATTTCGCCGGGGTCGCGCTGGTATTTGCCTGGCTCGGCCAGGATCTCGAGCACGGCCTGGGCCAGGGCAGCCGAATCGCCAATTGGCACGACTTTGCCCATGCCGGTCATTTGCACCGGGCGGCGCACGCCCGGCAGTGAGGAGGCCACACAGGGGGTGCCGTTCATCATGGCTTCAATTTGTACCAGCCCAAAGGCTTCGGTAGAGTTCAGGCTGGGTACAACCAGCACATCCAGGTTGGGGTAGTAGGCGGCCATTTCGGCTGGGTTGAGCACGCCCAGGAAGGTCCAGCGCCCGGCCTGGCGGTATTTTTCGATGGTGGGGGCCAGGCGTTCAAAGTAGGCCTGTTCTCCCAGGACGTTTTCGTGCTGACCGGCAAACAAGACCTGCGCGTTGGGGTATTTTTCCAAAATGGCGGGCAGGGCTTCGAGCAGGATTTCGACTCCCTTTTCGCTGGCGAAGCGGGTGGCCATGCCAATCACCGGGCGGCGCTCGGCCAGGTTGTGCTGGCGGGCAAAGGCTTCAATGGCGCCCGGGGCCGCCGGGGGCAGGGTGACAGGCGGCAGGATGGGTGTCAGTTTGTGGGCGTAGCGCGAAAGGAAGGGGGAGTGGTCGGCGTAATCTTGCGTGTAAGTGACAATGTGATGGGCCAGCAGGGCGGCGGCGTGATTTTGAAAATCTACCACGCGGTTGACCAGCCGGTTGAACCAGCCGGAAGGCAGCAGCAGGTCGCAATGGTAGGTCAGGATGGCGAGTTTGCCCATCAGGCGGGCGCGGGCGGCAAACCCGGGGGCATCGAACTGCGGCAGGTGCAGTTGGACGACATCGTTTTCGGCGACGTACTTCCAGGCCAGCAGGCCAAAGGTGGGCATGATGACGCCTTTGCTGATGCGCAGGGCCACCGGGGCGCGCACAATGCGCACGCCGTTGCGTACTTCTTCGGCGGGGGTGGAGGGGTCGAAGTGCGAGGTCAGCACCGTGACCTGGTGGCCGCGCCGGGCGAAGGCCTCCGCCAGCCTTTCGGCGTAGATGGTCAGCCCGGAGGTGTGCGGGCGGTAATAGGTGAGAACGGTCAGAATCTTCATAGGGCGAAAATTATACCCGAGGCAGGGGAATATTTCCCAGGCGGCCTGTGCCGTGTTTCCTTGTCCCACGCCTGCCCTGGGCGGATAATCAAATCAGGAATGAGAAAGGAGGCTGAGATGAAAACGAACCTGACCGTCAAATTTTGGGGTGTGCGCGGCAGTTACCCGACCCCGGGAGCTGCAACGGTGGAATTCGGCGGCAATACGGCTTGTGTCGAGGTCAGCGCCGGGGCCTACACCGTCATCCTGGATGCCGGTACGGGCATTATCGGCCTGGGCCGCCACCTGGCCGCGCGTTCGGCCCAGGAAAAGCGGCCTGTGCAGGCGGTTTTGCTCTTCAGCCACCTGCACCATGACCACACCCAGGGATTTCCTTTCTTCAGCCCGGCCTACAACCCGGCTTCGCGCCTGTACCTGTTTGGCCCGGGCGCATCGGAGCAGGCTCTCGAGGATTTGCTGGCCCACAACCAGCAGCCGCCTGCCTTTCCGGTCACTTTGCGCGATATGAACGCCGCCAAAGAGTTCCGTTCGCTGACCGAGACGGATGTGATTGTGCTGGATGCCGAAGGCGTGCGTCTGACCCGCGGCGCGCCCGACTCGCGCGATGGCCTGGTCATCCGCCTGATGAAGTCTTACGCGCACCCTGGCGGGGTTTACATCTATCGCATCGAGTGGCGCGGACAATCGCTGGTGTATGCCAGCGATACCGAGGGCTATGTCGGCGGCGACCGGCGCCTGATTCAGTTCGCCCGCAATGCCGATTTGCTCATTCATGATGCCCAGTATTCGGAAGAACACTATCGCGGCTTGCTGGCGGGGTTGCCCTCTACTCAGGGCTACGGCCACTCGACCGCCCAAATGGCCTGCGAAACCGCCCTGGCCGCCGGGGTCGGGCAGTTGGCTCTCTTTCACCATGACCCCAACTACGATGATGCCGCCCTGCGCGCCCTGGAGGCCCAGGCCCAGGCGATTTTCCCATCTGCTTTTTCGGCCCGCGAGGGGCTGGAGGTCGAGGCTGCGGCGGGCAGGCTGCTCCGCGAGTTGGGGCGCGAGGCGCTCTCAATAAACTATGCAGAAAGGATGTAAAATCATGTTACGTATGACGGATACCCGTACTGGCGATACCCGCAATATCCTTTCTTTTATCCCGTTGTTCGATGGCTTGAAGGACGCCGAACTGAACTGGATTGCAGCCCGGGCGCATCGGCGCGTTTTCAACGCCGGAACAAACATCATCACCGCCGAACAGCCTGGCGAGGCTGTCTATGTCATCTTGCATGGCACGGTCAAAATCCACATTGAGCAGGCCGATGGGCGCGATGTCGTCCTGTCGATTATCGGCGCGGGTGATACGCTGGGTGAGATGAGCCTGATTGACAGCGCCGGGCGGTCGGCCAGCGCCATCACCCTGGAAGACTCGCTGCTGCTGTGGATGGATAAGGCTGCCTTTCAGCAGATGCTGGCGGAATTTCCGCCGGTGGCGCTGAACCTGGTGCGGATTCTCTCGGCGCGGGTTCGGCTGAACAATGAACTCATTCAGGCCCTGGCGACGATGGATGTCTATGGCCGGGTGGCGCGCCAACTGCTGGCCTTTGCCGAAAAGTATGGCGAGTGCTGTGAAGGCGATTCGGTCTTAATCCCCATTCACCTGACGCAGAGCGACATCGCCGACCTGGTGGGGGCTTCGCGCAAGCGTGTCAATCAGGTGATGGTTTTCTTCCGTGAGCAGGAGTTCATTTCCCTGACGGCGACGGGCAAAGTGGTGGTGCAAAATCGCCAGGGGCTGGCGCGTTATTGCCGTTAGGCGGGGCGCGGGCCGATGGCGGGTATAATTTGCGCCATGACCGACTACCGCTTTTACCACCCAATCGAGGTGCGCTATGCCGATATTGACGCGCAAGGGCATCTCAACAACGCAAAATTTCTAACCTATTTTGAGCAGGCCCGCATTCAATACCTGCGTCACCTGGGGCTTTTTTCGAGCGGACAATCGTTTATGGACATCGGCGTTATCCTGGCCGATGTCCATCTTGCTTTTCGCGCCCCGGTTTTGTGGGGCATGGATGTGCGCGTTGGCGTGCGGACGCTTAAGCTGGGCAACAAATCGATGACGGTGGCGCAATGCCTGCGCAACGGGCCGGATGGCCCCGTGATGGCCGAAGGCGAGGTGGTCTTGGTCACGTATGACTATCGCAGCGGCGTGACCATTCCGCTGCCACAGGCCTGGCGCGATATAATTGCGCGTTTCGAAAACTTATCCTGAAATATCCCAAAGGAACTCTCGCATGCCTTCATTGCCTCCTGTCAACCTTCCTTATCTGCTCGATTTTCTGGTGCGCTTGCTCAACACGCACTCGCCGACCGGCTATACCGAAGCGGCGATTGCCCTGGTTGAGTCAGAAATTGCGTCTTTCAACCTGCCCGGCTTGCAGGCTTCGCGCACCCGCAAGGGCGCCCTGGTTGTGCGCTGGGAGGGCCGCCAAAACGACGCCCCGCGCGCCCTGACCGCCCATGTCGATACGCTTGGGGCGATGGTCAAAGAAATTAAGGACAATGGCCGCCTGAAACTGACCCGCATTGGCGGTCTGGTAATTGGCGGGGTGGAAACCGAAGGCTGCTGGGTGCTGACCCAGGCCGGGACGCGCATTCGCGGGTCGTACCTCTTTCAGCAGGCCTCCGGGCATGTGTATGGCGCGGCGGCCCACGAAGGCAAGCGCAGCGAAGAGACGATGGAAGTCCGTCTGGATGCCCTGACCCACAGCGCGGAGGACACCCGCGCCCTGGGCATTCAGGTCGGCGATTTTGTGGCTTTTGACCCGCGCACCGAAATCAACGAAGGCTTCATCCGCTCCCGCTTTCTGGATGACAAGGCCTGTGTCGCCAACCTGGTTTCGGCCATCAAGACCCTGGCCGAAGCCGGGCTGAAGCCCGCTCAGACGACCTACTTCCACTTCAGCAATTACGAGGAAGTCGGGCATGGCGCTTCGGCGGGCATTCCAGCCGAGGTGCAGGAACTGGTGGCGGTGGATATGGCCGCGGTCGGCGCGGGTCAGGAGTCGGATGAGTTCCATGCCACCCTGTGCGTCAAAGACAGCGGCGGCCCGTACCATCACGGCCTGAGTCAGAAATTGCGCCGCCTGGCCGGAATTTACGACATCGCTCACAAAATTGATATTTACCCCAATTACGGTTCCGATGGCGGGGCTTTCTGGCGCGCTGGCGGCGATGTGGCCGTTGCCCTGATTGGCCCCGGGGTCGATGCTTCGCATAACTACGAGCGCACCCATATTGAAGCGCTGGAAGCCACCACGCTTTGGATTGTGGCCTATTTGCTGGATTGATTTGAAAAGGCCTGACAGGTTTGATTGTCAGGTTTCTCAGGAAGGATGAACCATGAAACTGGATGCCGCCCTGCCCCCTGTCAGTCTGACGCAGGTGCCTGCCATTGCGGCGGGCGCCGAACAAATCGGCTTTGGTTGTCTGTGGACGACCGAAACCCAGCACGACCCTTTTTTGCCGCACGCTCTGATTGCGGAGCATACCTCCCGCATTCAGATGGGCACTGGCATTGCGGTCTCGTTTGCGCGCTCCCCGGCTACCCTGGCCTATACGGCCTGGGATCTGGCGGCGCAGTCGCAGGGCCGTTTCATTCTCGGGCTGGGAACTCAGGTCAAGGCTCATATCGAACGCCGCTTCGGCATGGACTGGCCCGATTCGGTCACCGGCAAATTGCGCGAGCAAGTTCAGGTCATGCGCGCTTTGTGGAAAACCTGGCAGGAGGGTGCGCCGCTCAATCATCGCGGCGAATATTACAAAATCACGCTCATGTCGCCGTTTTTCAACCCGGGGCCGCTGCCAGGCGGACAGTCGGCGGTGCCCGTTTACATCGCCGGGGTCAATACGGGCCTGGCAAAGCTGGCCGGTGAATTGTGCGATGGCTTTCTGGTGCACCCCTTTCACACTCCCGATTACCTGCGTGAGACGCTTTTACCGGCCATTCGGGCCGGGGCCGAAAGAGAAGGCCGCGATGCCGCCGGGGTGGTGGTTTCCGCTTCGGTTTTTGCCGCCACCACCGAAAAAGAGCGTGAGTATTGCCGTCAGCAGGTTTCTTTTTACGCTTCGACGCCTTCTTACCGGGCGGTGATGGCCCTGCACGGCTGGGAAGAGACCGCCGAAAAACTCTCCATGCTGGCGGCGCGCGGCGAATGGTCATCCATGCCCGCGCTTATCAGTGATACAATCCTGTCCGCTTTTCTGACCGAGGCCAGCACCCCCGCCGAACTGGCCCAGGCGCTCAAACAGCGCTATGGCGGCCTGGCCAACCGTCTCACGCTCTACCTGCCCTTTGTCCCCGGCGAAAAAGATGACTGGTGGCGCGCCTTGAGTGCGCAGTTTCAGGCCAGTCTGACTCGCTGATTGGAGCCGTTTTTTATGCCGCAAATCTCTGCCGCAGACAACAAAGACTTTCTCTACCTGCACACCAACAGCCTGCCTTATTTTCGCGGTTTGCTGCGGGCGGTCGAGTCCCGCTTCTATCTGGAAATTGACCTGCCCGCTCCGACCCTCGATGTGGGCTGTGGCGATGGACATTTTGCCAGTCTGACCTTTGACCATCCGCTTGAAGTTGGGCTTGACCCCTGGCATGAACCGATTCACGAAGCGAAGCAATACCGTGCTTACAACCTGCTGGTCGAAGCCGATGGTGGCAGGATGCCCTATCAGGACGGACAATTTGCCAGCGCGGTCAGCAATTCGGTGCTGGAGCACATCCCGCACCTCGATGTCGTGCTGGCCGAGACGGCGCGGGTGTTGAAACCGGGCGCGCTGTTTGTTTTTTGCGTCCCGAACCACAACTTTTTGCCCAACTTGTCGGTTGCGCGCTTTTTCGATGCAATAGGCCTGAAACCGCTGGCCGCCGCGTATCGCGCTTTCTTTAATAAAATCTCGCGTCATCATCATTGCGACGACCCGCAAACCTGGGCGGCGCGTCTTGAAAAAGCCGGTTTCAAAATTGAAAAACACTGGCATTATTTCTCCCCCGCCGCGCTTGCGGTGCTTGAGTGGGGACATTACTTTGGCCTGCCCTCGCTGATTACCAAGAAACTGTTTGGCCGCTGGATTCTCGTCCCGGCCCGCTGGAACCTGGCGCCTTTGCTGGCGTTCCTGCGCCGCTACTACGACGAGCCGGTGCCGCAAGAAAAAGGCGCTTACACGTTTTACATTACCCGGCGCGTTTAGCCCGCGCCCGATTTTCTTTGCAGGAGATGACCCGCCCGATGCAAGAGCCGAGCGTTCTCGATTATTTGAAGTCAAAACTCAATCCCTGGTCGCGCCAAAAAGTCGAAATTCCAGACCTGGCCCCAGAAGCCCCCGAGGTGCCATCCGGCGAACAGCCGCCCTCTGAGCCGGAACAACCTGGCCCGGCTTTTCCCTGGCGCTCACTGGCGGCCCTGTCGCTGGCCCTCGTGGCCCAGTCGGCGCTTGAGCCGCCTGCCGCTCAACCCCTGGCCGCGCTGGCGCTTTATTTGCTGGCCCTGGTGGCTTTTGCCTGGGCGGTCGTGGTTGGCGAGTGGCAGATTCCCGGCTTGCGCGCCGGGCAGGAGCATGAAGATACGGGCTTTTTCCATCCGCGCTCGTTCCTTGCGGCGGTCGGACTGGCTTTTGCGGCTTTTATTGCTTTCCTGCTCTCTGACAACCGTTTCAACAGCCTGAACCTGACCCTCTGGCTGGCGGCCATCGCTTTGTTTGTGCGCAGTGTCTGGCTTTCACAAGGCCCGACGTTGCGCGCCGCCTGGCAGGGCTTTCTGGCTTTGCTCACCCGCCGCGAGTGGTACATTCCGGTCACGCGCTGGAGCCTGCTGCTCCTGGCGGTTTGGGGAATTGCCGTCTTCTTCCGCTTTTACCAGTTGAACGAAGTTCCGGCCCAGCCTTTCAGCGACCACGCCGAAAAACTGCTCGATGTCTCTGACCTGGTTTCGGGTCAGACCAAGATTTTCTTCGAGCGCAACACAGGCCGCGAATTTTTTCAGTTTTACCTGACCGCCCTGGTGGGCTGGCTGTTCGGCACCGACCTTTCTTTTCTGAGCCTGAAAATTGGCACCGCCCTGGCTGGCTTTTTCACCCTGCCCTACATTTA
>CAZNCT010000108.1:0-244 GCA_964571615.1 uncultured Anaerolinea sp.
CATCCCCTGGAAGTTCAAATACTACGACCGCTCGTGGGGATTCTGCCTGAGCAAAAACCAGTTCGACGCCCTGCCGCGCGATAAAAAGTATCGGGTCGTCATCCGCTCCGAGTTCCAGACCGACCCAGCCCAGGGCGGGTTCAAAGTGGCCGAAGCGGTCCTCCATCCCCGGGGCGGGAAAAACCCCTCCGCCGGGGAAATGTTCATCATGGCCCACACCTGCCACCCCAACCAGGCCAACGAT
>CAZNCT010000108.1:278-4930 GCA_964571615.1 uncultured Anaerolinea sp.
CATCGAGGTCGCCCGGCGGCTGGCGGCCAATCCGCTCCCGGCGGGTTCGATGAGCGTCCGCTTCTGGTTCGGCGCGGAGACGATTGGCACGATTGCCTACCTGGCCCACCACGAGGACTTGATTCCCGGCTTCAAGGGCGGCATCTTCATTGAAATGACCGGCAACGACAACACCATTGCGCTCCAGCACACCCGTCAGCATAATTCGGCGCTGGATAAGGTCGGGCAGTATGTTCTCAAGAAACGCGGCGCGGAATTCCGCGAGGGGACCTTTGCCGACATCATCGCCAACGACGAGCGCGTCCTCAACGGCCCCGGCATCAACGTGCCGTGCCTCTCGGTCAGCCGCTACCCGTACCCCGAATATCACACCACCGATGACAACCTGGACATCATGCACGAGGACAAATTGCAGGAAGCGGCGGATGTCATCGAGGAAATTATCCGCGTCTATGCCACCGACTACCTGCCGAAGCGCAAGTTTCGCGGGCCGGTTTTCCTTTCGGGGCATGGCCTGTTCGTGGACTGGCAGGTTAACTGGAAACTAAATCGCGCCATCGAAAAGATGATGATGCGCTTCGAGGGCAAACAGTCGGTTTTTGAAATTGCGGATGAGTTGGATTTGGATTACTGGGAAACGCGCGAATACATCGAAAAATTCCGCGTGCGCGGGTTGGTCGAAGCCCTGCCCCTGCCGGAGATCGCGGAGAAAGCATAGCACCGACACGAGCTTCAGTATTCAACCTGTCATTGCGAGGCGGCGGTTTTCCCGCCGACACTTGCACCAGACTGCGCTCGGTGCAGTGCAGGTGAGCAATCTTCTCTGACTGGCAGATTGACCCGCTAAACGGGAGATTGCCACGGGGCTATCGCCCCTCGCAATGACCTTTACGCCTGTTTTAGCCCACCTTGCCGACAATCTTGCAGAACGAACACAGCCCATCGCCCGAGGTGGGCTGTCCGCATTGTGGGCAAGCGGTCAGGACGAAATCTTTTTCTGTTGCCGGGCTGAACAAGCCATTCTTTTTGGCTTCAAGGAATTTGACGTAAAAAGCCAGTTTCGCCCCCGGGCGCTCATTTTCAAGCCTGTTCAACAATTCCTTGTAATAAATTGAAGTCGAGCCAACCGAAAACGGACATTCTTCATAAATGTATTCAATCCCACGCAGCAGGGCATAAGCGGCCATTTCTTTTTCGTAAAAGCGACAGAGCGGCTTGACCTTACGGGCCAGGCCGTCGCTCTCGCGCAAGACTGGCTCCTGGCGGCGCAGCAAGTCGGCAGACCAGGACAGGGTATTGGCAAACAAAACCGCCACCTCGTCATCGAGATTGTGACCGGTTGCCAGCACATCGTAGCCCATATCGCGGGCAATGCGGTTCATCTCATGGCGCTTGGCCACCCCGCAGACCGAGCAGGGACGCCCATGTCCGCGCTTGCTTCGGTCGGCCAGCATCGGAATGGAGGCGCCATATTCCTTTTCGATATCGACCACATGCAGGGTTAAGCCGCGTTCGGCAGCAAACTGCTCCGTCAGGCGGCGTGATTGGTCAGAATACCCAACCCCCTCATCGATACCCAGACCCAGATAGAGACCATCCGCCTGGTATCCGAGCCGCCAGAGAATATCCCAGAGCGAGAGTGAATCTTTTCCGCCCGAAACAGCCACCAAAACGCGCTCGTCTGGGCCAAACATCCAATATTTTTTGATGGCACGAGCCGTTTGCTCGGGAACCCACTCAAGATAGTGCTGACTGCAAAGCGCCAGTTTGTGCTGGCGCATGTTAACGGTGGCTTTGCCGCCACAGGTCTTACACTTCATGCGCCCGACCCGCCCGAAATAACGGCCACCAGTTTGACCACATCGCCATCTTTCAGGATTTCATCTTCGAGAATCATCTCACCGTTTCGCACGGCCAGCACCGATTCGGGCAAAACACCTATCTTTTCCAACGAGGAAAGCAGAGTCATGCCCGGCCTGACTTCATATTCCTGATTACGCAAAATCAACTTGACCATTCCGGATTATTTCTTCTCTCTCAACCCGGCAATCAGATGAGCGACATGCTCAAGCATGCGCTGGCCACGCAGACTGCCATACAGCAAACGGGCAGCAACTTCTTTATTGATTTTTTCTGTAGAACCCAGCGCTTTGCCAAGCTTTTGTAGCAAGCCTCTATCGCACTTGTCAAGCATATCGGTAGCGCGGCCAATTTCGGGGGCCAGGCCAACGTTTTTGTCCCACAAGCGCACATCGGCTTCGTAATTGGCGCCGCCCTGCTCAAACGTAAAGCAATAGGTATGGAACAATTGATGCACCGTCTCGGTAATGTACTGCATTTTGACGTGCGGCGCATTGGCCTCAAAATGCGCCTGCACCCGGTCTTTAAGTTGGGTCAGGGTCAGGTCTTTGTTGGCTTTCAAAAACTCATGGAACTTGAAAATAATCGCCGGACGGAACTCATTGGGCGTCATGCGAATCTTTTGAGAGGCCAAAATCTGCAAATATTTATCGAGAAGCGCATCGGGGGCCTGCAAAGCGGCTTGCTCCTGCTCTTTGGCCAGGCGCACTTCAATTTGCTGATTGTCATTCAGGCGCACTTCCACAATATCTTTTTGGGCAGCCAGAAAGTCTTTGAAACTTTTGAAACTATAGTTGCGCTCATTAAAAGCCGGGTTAAGGCGCAGCATCACCTGTTTCAGCCCGGCGGCCAGCATCCACTCTTCTTCTTCGGCCTCGAGCACCTTGCGCAACAGTTGGCGCGCTTCGCTGATGTCAAAAGAAACCACCGGCTCGGGCGCAGGCTCTTCCTTGCCATTTTTGACGGGTTTGGCTTGCTTGGGCACGGGCGGAGCAACCAGTTTATCGTAGTAGATAAACTCATCGCAGGCATTCACCAGATATTCAGCACTCGTGCCGCTGACACCCATACCAATAACGGTCTTGCCTTCGGCGCGCAGACGATGCACCAGTTCGGTAAAATCGCCATCCCCCGAAATCAACATCACATGCGTCACCGAGGTTCCCCGATGAATCATCTCGAGCGCATCCATCACAATCCGAATATCGGCGGCATTTTTGCCGCGTTTGCTCGAAACATGCACCAGTTCAATGCCGCGCCCCAGCAGTTCACGCTGACGGTCAGGGTAAATGGCCCAATCGGCATAGGCCCGCCGCAGGGCAATGCGCCCCACACGCGTGGCCGTTTCGAGAATCACGCTCCAATCCACATCGGCATCTTTGCCAATCACATCTGCAACACTGATTTCAATGTTGTCATAATCAATAAAAATCGCCACCTGGGCGTTGTCGGTCATAAGACCCTCCTTCAAATTTTAGGTCAGGGTTGAGTATATAATAGGTAAGTTGAAAGCGCAACCTGCAAAAGCCTCAAGGAGCCTCTTATGCGTATCGGCATGATGGCTGATACTTACAAACCTCACATCAGCGGAATTACCAACTATATCGAACTCAACAAACGCGTTCTCGAAGCCGAAGGACACGAAGTATTTGTCTTTACCTTTGGCGATACCGACTACAAAGACGATGAACGGCGCGTCATCCGCTCACCGGGGCTGCCATTGACCGATACCGGCTACTATCTCTCGTTTCAATACAGCCGCAAAGCCAAAGCCCTGTTGCAAACCATGGACGTTGTCCACGTCCATCACCCCTTCTTGAGCGGCAGGCTGGCCCTGCGCTACTGCCGCCCGCTCAACATTCCGGTTGTATTTACCAACCACACCCGCTACGACATCTACGCCCAAACTTACCTGCCGGGTTTGCCTGAAAGCATTGCCGAAACCCTGATGGAAATCTACATGCCCGACTTTTGCAGTGCGGTCAACCTGGTCATCTCACCCTCGGCGGGCATGGCCAGCGTACTGCGCAAGTTCAAAGTCGATGCGCCCATCATTGTCGTCCCCAATGGCGTCGAAATTGAACGCTTTCAAAAGGCCAGCCCCCTGCCCCGGGCCGATTTCGGCTACCGACCTGAAGACCTTTTGCTGGTTTACACGGGCCGCCTGGCCCCCGAAAAAAACCTGCCCCTGCTGCTCAAAGCCTTCAGCGGCGTTGCCCAGGCCCTCCCCAACACCCACCTGCTGCTGGTCGGCGATGGCCCTGAGCGCGAAACCCTGCAAGAGCAAGCCGCTAACAGCCCGGCGGCGGCTCAAATCCACTTTACCGGCAAAGTCCCTTACGAACAACTGCCCGGCTACCTGGCCATGTGCGACCTGTTTGTAACCGCCTCGGTCAGCGAGGTGCATCCGCTCTCGGTCATCGAAGCGATGGCCGCCGGGCTGCCGGTGCTGGGCATCCACTCGGTAGGTGTTGGCGACACGGTTGTCGAAAACAGCACCGGCCTGCTGGCACGCGAGGAACTGGCGGCCTTCACCGCCCAAATGACCCGCTTATGCCTGGATGCCAGCCTGCGCGAAAAAATGAGTGCCGCCGCGCGCAAAGAAGCCGAACGCTATGACATCCGGCGCACCAGCCAGACCATGCTTGGCCACTACCAGCGCCTGCTTAACGAAAGCGGCCCGCGCAAAAATCCCTTCATGAAGCGCGTCAAAGCCTTTTTTGAGAGTTTCAAAACATGAATCACAACCAGAAAATTGGCGCCTGGGGCGAACAAGCCGCCGCCGAATACCT
>CAZNCT010000108.1:4948-13614 GCA_964571615.1 uncultured Anaerolinea sp.
GAGATTGTGGAACGCAACGCCCGAACACCCTACGGTGAAATTGACCTGGTCACGCGGCAGGAGGGTTTCACCGTTTTTGTGGAGGTCAAAGCGCGTACCACCCGCCGCTTTGGTCTGCCAGAAGAAGCCTTAACTACCCGAAAACTGCGCCACATGCGCGCCGCCGCCGGGCATTACGCCGCCGAACACGGCATAGACAACTGGCAATGTGACGCTCTGGCGATTGAAGGCGCTCCTGGCCTTGAACCGAAGATTGAGCACTTTGAGAATGTCACGGCAGGGCTGGAATGACAAACAAACTGCCACTTCTCGTACTCATCGGCCCAACGGCAGTTGGCAAAACGGAACTATCACTGCAATTGGCCGAACGGCTGAATGGCGAAATCGTCTCAGCCGATTCGCGCTATTTTTATCGCGGCATGGATATTGGCACAGCGAAACCGTCTGCTGCCGAAATGGCGCGGGTGCGGCATCACCTGGTCGATGTGGCCGACCCCAACCAGACCTGGTCGCTGGCAGTTTTTCAGCAAGCCGCCCGCCAGGCGATTGCTGATATTCACAGTCGCGGGAAACTGCCCCTGCTGGTTGGCGGCACGGGCCAATACATCCGCGCCGTAACCGAGGGCTGGACTCCGCCCGAGGTGGCCCCAGATGCCCGGCTGCGGCAGGTTTTGGAGAAAATGGCCGTCGAGCGAGGCGAAGGTGGCATTTATTGGCTACACGCCAAACTCGAAATGCTTGACCCCCTGGCGGCAGCCAAAATTGACCCGCGCAACCTGCGCCGCACGGTGCGCGCGCTGGAGGTCATTCTCAGCACAGGCCAGCCTTTTTCGCGGCAGGCAAGCCGGGGGGAGTCCGCTTATGAGTTGCTGACGATTGGACTCAGCCGTCCACGCGAGGAACTGTATCAGCGCATCGACCAGCGCATTGATTTGATGTTCCAAAACGGATTTTTGGAAGAGGTGGCGCGGCTGTATGCCAATGGCTACGGGCCAGAACTGCCAAGCATGTCGGCCATCGGTTACCGCGAGGCGGGAGCTGTCTTGCGCGGCGAGATGAGCCTGGAGCAGGCCAAAGCCCAAATGCGGCGGCTAACGCGCATGTTTGTGCGCCGCCAGGCAAACTGGTTTAAGCCCGATGACCCGCAAATTACCTGGCTGGAGGCCTCGCGCGTTACAGTGGAAGATGTGGCAGTGCTGGTACAGGGGAAATTTGGCCCGTGAGATTTCTCACTAATCTGGCTCTCATTGACTTTTGTTTTTTTTGAATCTATACTAGGAATACATTTCTGAAAATTGACGGAGGAGGAGCAAAATGATGGATTCGCGTCCGTGGCTGGCCCACTATGACAAGGGCGTGCCGCACACTATTGACTACCCGAAAGTTCCGGTGTTTCATTTTTTGGAAGAATCTGCGCGCAAGTATCCTGACCGACCGTGTACCGTTTTTAAGGGCGCGGTCGTCACTTTTAAAGAGATGTCGCAGATTACCGATGAACTTGCGGCAGCCCTGGTGGACATGGGCGTCAAAAAAGGCGACCGGGTCGGACTGTTTATGCCCAACACCCCGCAGTTTGTGATGGCCTATTTTGGCATTCTCAAGGCCGGGGGCGTGGTGGTGGCAACCAACCCACTTTACACGCCGAGTGAAATTGAGCATCAGGTCAATGATGCCGGCATTGAGATTATGTTCGTGATGTCGAATTTTTATAAAACCATCAAAGCGGCGCAACCCAAGACCAGACTCAAAAAACTGATTGTCACCAACCTGAAAGAAACCCTGCCGCCCATCTTGAGCATCCTGTTTACGCTGGCCAAAGAGAAAAAAGGCGGTTTTCGGATTGAGGGCGGCCTGGCCGAAGGCGATGTCTGGATGAAAGACCTGATGAAGAAGTACAAAGGCGCGCAGCGGCCCAAGATTGAGATTGGCCCGGACGACACCTGCCTGTTCCAGTATTCGGGCGGCACGACCGGCGTTTCAAAAGGCGCAGTGGCCCTGCACCGCAACCTGGTGGCCAACACCCTGCAAATAAAATCCTGGATGACCAACCTGGAAGAAGGCAATGAAATTATGCTGATGGCTATTCCGCTTTTCCATGTCTATGGCATGGTGGCCGGAATGCACTTTGCCCTGGCTTCTGGCTCACGGATGATTATGGTGCCCAACCCGCGCGATTTGGTGGATGTGTTGACCAGCATTGACAAGTACAAGCCAACGATTTTCCCCGGTGTGCCGACGTTGTATAACGCCATCAATAACCGGCCTGACGTGCAAGCGGGCAAATATAACCTGAAATCGGTCAAGGCCTGTATTTCTGGTTCGGCGCCGCTCTTGCGCGAGACCAAAGAGAAGTTCGAGGCCCTGACTGGCGGGGTGGTCTTTGAAGGGTTTGGTCTGTCAGAAGCGCCGACTGCCACGCACTGCAATCCGCTCGAAGGAGTCAACAAGACCGGCTCTATCGGGATGCCGCTGCCCGATGTGGAGTGCAAAATTATCAGCCTGGATGACGGCGTGACCGAGCTGCAAATGGGCGAGGTCGGTGAATTGGTCATCCGCGGGCCGCAGGTGATGAAGGGCTACCACAACATGCCGACCGAAACCGAAAACACCCTGCGCGACCTGGGCGACGGCGGCGGCCCCTGGCTGTTCACTGGCGACATTGCCCGCATGGACGAGGACGGCTACTTCTACATCGTGGACCGCAAGAAGGAACTTATCAAACCCGGCGGGTACCAGGTCTGGCCGCGCGAGGTGGAGGAAGTCATCATCAAACACCCTAAGGTGCTCGAAGTCGGGGTGGCGGGCATCCCTGACCCGTACCGCGGTGAAACGGTCAAAGCCTGGGTGGTGCTCAAGCCGGGCGAAACAGTGACCGAAGAAGAAATCAAAGAATTCAGCAAGCAGCACCTGGCGGCCTACAAAGTGCCGACCCATATTGAGTTCCGCGCTGAACTGCCAAAAACCACCGTTGGCAAGATTTTGCGGCGTGAATTGGTGAGACAGCATAAAGAAAGCGGCAACGGGTAACAGCAACGAATAAGCAGAAAAAAGAGGCTGCCTGACAAACCAGGCAGTCTCTTTTATTACAAAAGACGGGGGTAAGCGTGACAAATGTTACATCAGTTCAGGCGTAAAAGGTGGGATAATATATTCATCATCAGGAATATGTTATGAAAAATAGTCTTATCCCCATTTCTGAATTGCTGACTACGATTGCACCTCCGGCCCGCCTGGAAATTTTGCTCATCATTGGCGCGGGAGAAGCCTGTGTCTGTCATCTGGAAGCGCGATTGGGATACCGCCAGGCCTACATTTCACAGCACCTGATGGCGCTGCGCCAGGCTGAATTGATTGAAGCGCGCCGTGATGGCAAGTTTGTCTTTTACCGGTTGGCCCGCCCCGAATTGCTAACGGTGCTAGAAGAAGCCGCTAAAGTGTGCGGAATCTGCTTGCCAACTGTTGAAGCGGTACGCCCGGAAGCGCAATGCGCCTGCCCGAATTGTGCTCCTGAACCTATCCACCTGTAACTGGCTAGAGTGTCTATGAAGTTCTCTGATAAAGCCTATCAACCCGTCAGGCTGGAGGCAGAAAACCGCCTTGCGCTGCCGCCTGAACTTTTGCAGGATTTTGGGCTGGAAACGGGCAGTGAAATCAGCCTGAGAATCACGCCCGAAGGCCTCCTGCTGCGCCCGTCTCTGCACCATCCCCGCAAGGTGTACATCGAGCCGACCGGCAAATGCAACTTCCACTGCCGCACCTGCATCCGCCACGCGTGGGAAGAGACGCCCGGCGCGATGAGCGAAAGCACCTTCGCGCGGGTGTTGGAGGGCATCGCCGCGTTCCAGCCGCGCCCCTCTGTTTTCTTTGGCGGGTTCGGCGAGCCGCTCACCCATCCGCGCATCGTGGAGATGGTGGGTGCGGCCAAACAGGCTGCGGCGCGAGTGGAACTCATCACCAACGGCGTCCTGCTCACCCCCGAATGCGCGCGCGGACTCATCGAAGCCGGGCTGGATACGCTGTGGGTCTCGCTGGACGGCGCCTCGCCCGAACGTTTTGCCGATGTGCGCCAGAGCGAATCCCTGCGCGAGATTCTGGAAAATCTCAAACGCTACCGCGAACTCTACCGCCAGACGCGCGGCGGCACGGCGGAGATTGGCGCGGTGTTCGTTGCCATGAAGCGCAACATCCACGAACTGCCCAAACTGCTGGAGTTGAGTTCAAAAATCGGCATCACCCGCCACATCGCCACGAACGTCCTGCCCTACCCCCCCGAAATGCGCGCGGACGTGCTGTACTACCGCGCCATCGAGCGGGTGGCCTGGCAGGCCTCGCCCTGGCACCCGCACGTCAGCCTGCCGGAAATGGATTTGAACGCCGTCACGCGCGAAGCGCTCTTTCAGGCCTGGAACACCCGCCCGGGCGTCCTGTTCAGGCAGCACGACCAGTGTCCGTTTATCGAGCAGCGCTCGGTCTCGATTCGCTGGGATGGCGGCGTCAGCCCGTGCCTGGCGCTGCTGCACACGCACGAGAGTTACCTGTTCGAGAAGAAGCGCGCCGTCCGCGCGTGGGTGGTTGGGAATGTGAACGAAACACCCCTGCCCGCGCTGTGGAACGCGCCGGAATACCGCGCCTTCCGCGAGCGGGTTGAACAATTCGATTTCGCGCCCTGTACCTACTGCGCCAGCTGCGAAATGGCCGAAGCCAACCAGGAAGACTGCTTCGGCAACACCTTCCCGGCCTGCGGCGGCTGCCTGTGGGCGCAGGGTGTCATTCAATGCCCATAAAACCAGACTCCAAAGTCTCCTGACTTTGGGGGGATTGTCCAAAATCGGGAGATTTTGGACTCCAGAAAGAAAAAACTATGGATTTCATCCTGCACCTTCTCTTCAGCGGTCTCGGCAACCTGGCCGCCTACCTGGCCGCGCACGTACTCCTGTGCCTGCTGCCGGCCTTCTACATTGCTGGGGCAATGACGGCGCTCATCCCCAAAGAAACGGTCACGCGCTTTTTGGGGCGCAACACGCCCAAATGGATTTCGTACCCGGCTTCGGCGGCGGCGGGCTTCCTGCTGGCGGTCTGCTCCTGCACGGTCATTCCGCTCTTTGCCGGAATCTACAAAAAAGGCGCGGGGCTGGGCCCGGCCATCACCTTCCTGTTTGTCGCGCCCGCCATCAACGTGCTGGCGCTGGTCTATACCGGCAAAATCATCGGCATGGATTTGGCAATCGCGCGGCTGGTTCTCTCCATCGCCTTTGGCATCGGCATCGGCGTCATCATGGCGCTGATGTTCAGCAAGCAGGACGCTGAACACGACGCCGCCACCGACGCGCTGTTCAGCGGGCAGGCGGCCATGCGCCGCGCGGCGGTCGTTTTCATGCTCGTCCTGGTCACGCTGCTGGTGGCGGGAACCTTCCAGTTCGACTTCCTGAAGCAAACCTACGCCGCGCTCACCCTGCCTATCGGCTGGGTTCAGCCGTTCCAGAACGCGCTGGCGCAGCTCGTCCCGTTCGACCCGGCGCGGGGCGAGGAAGGCGTCACCGCGCAGGGCGCGATTCTGATTGGCCTGCTGGGGCTGATTGGGCTGGCCTCCTGGCGCGGAATCGAGAACATCCACGAAGGCTTCAACCGCTGGACGTGGATTTCCACCGCGCTGGTCGGCCTGACGCTGGTCTTTGCCGCGCTGACGCTGACCCCCCTGCCCGGCGGCGTGACCATCGCCTTCACCGGCAAATTCTTCGGCGTGCTGGCGAGCGTGCTGGCGCTGGGCTGGCTGATGAAGACGCAACTGACCGAAGACGAAACCCGCGATACGCTCTGGGAGACGTGGAAATTCGTCAAACAGATTTTCCCGCTCCTGATTGTGGGCGTGTTTGCGGTCGGCGTCATCCGCCAACTCATCCGGCCCGAGTGGATTCAGGCGGTGGCCGGGCAAAACACCCTGCTGGGGAATTTCGTCGGCGTGCTGTTCGGCGTCTTCATGTACTTCCCCACCCTCGTGGAAGTGCCGATTGCCCAAATGTTCCTCTCGCTCGGAATGCACAAAGGCCCCCTGCTGGCCTACCTGATTTCAGACCCCGAGCTCAGCCTGCAAAGCATCCTGATTACCGCCACGATTATTGGACGCCTGCGGGCGTGGGTGTACGTCTTCTGGGTGGCCTTGTTCAGCACCCTGGCTGGTCTGCTCTACGGCATGTGGATAGACGGGATGGGGCTGGGGCTGGTCAGCCTGATTTTGCTGGGTCTTCTGGCCCTGATTTCCGGGGCATTCTGGCTGGCTGGCAAAATCAAAAAACACCAGACGCAACTCGCATCCAGCCACTAATACGGTTTTGAAGTGTGGAGGTGCCGCGATGATTGTCTCAACCAAACCGACAACGGCCTGGGCGCAGGTCAACGAAAACGGAGATTTGGTCATTCCAAAAGAGGTCGCGGCACGTTACGGACTGGTTCCCGGCGCAAAAGTCCGCCTGGATGAAGGTCATAACGTGGTGCGCATGCACCGCCCGGTAACGCAACTGACCAAAATCTACATTGAGCCAACGATTGCCTGCAACCTCGATTGCATCACCTGCTTTCGGAATGCCTGGCACGAAGCCGATGGCCGCATGAGTGAAGCGACTTTTGAAGCCATTTTTGAAAGTCTCAAGCAACTCAACCCAATCCCCAATGTGTACTTTGGCGGAATAGGTGAACCGCTTTTTCACCCGCGCACGCTGGAATGGGTCAAACGGGTCAAGACGCTCGGCGTCAAGGTGGAACTGATTACCAATGCCACCATGCTGACCGAGAAAGTTGCCCGCAAGGTGATAGACAGCGGCCTGGATGTCTTGTGGGTCTCGCTGGACGGCGCCACCCCCGAGACCTACGCCGATATTCGCATCGGGGCTGAGTTGCCGCGCATTCTCGAAAACCTGCGTAAGTTCAACTCCATGCGCAAAGGCGGTCACTTTCCGCACCCGGAACTGGGGATTGCCTTTGTTGCCATGAAACGAAATATACAAGACCTGCCCAAAATTATCCGCCTGGGGCGCAGTTTGCGCGCCAAACACTTCTCGGTCAGCAACCTGCAACCCGCCACCGAGGAGATGCAGAAAGAGCGCCTGTACGATGCCTCGCTGCGTAACACGGCCTATATGAACTCATCCAGCACACCAACCCTGAGCCTGCCCAAGATGGATTTCAGCGAAGAGACCCGCGAGGCGCTCTTTGATGCCTTCAACAGCGGTTGCAACGTCAATTTTGCGGGCAACAACTGGGGCGGGGCCAGCGATGTGTGCAATTTTGTCGAAAGCGGCACAATGTCTATCAACTTCCGAGGTGAGGCGGCGCCTTGCTGGCCGCTGATGCACACTCACGATACCTTTTTGCACAACAAGCCGCACCGCAATTACAAACACATCATTGGGAATGTCCGGGAGCGTTCACTGGCTGACCTGTGGCTGGACGAAGAGTATGTTGCCTATCGCGAACGTCTGCATAATTTTGTCTTTGCGCCCTGCACCTTTTGCGGCGGATGTGATTTATCAGAAGCCAATCTGGAAGACTGTTTTAGCAACCCCGGCCCGGTCTGCGGCGTTTGCCTGTGGGCGCAGGGAGCGATTCAGTGTCCATAATTCAATCTATATGGAGGTTTTTATGTTAAGCATCAAAGTTCTCGGTTCGGGCTGCGCCAACTGTAAGCGCCTGGAACAAATTGCCCGCAAGGTCGTCGAAGAGATGGCACTGGAGGCTGAAATTATCAAAGTAACTGATTACAAAGACATCATGGCCTACAACATTCTCTCCACGCCCGGGCTGGTCATCAACGAAAAAGTAGTCTCCAGCGGTCGTATTCCGACTCCGGCTGAAATCACCACCTGGCTGGCCGACGCGCTCACGACAGCCTGAATGTTCCCGCAAAAAGCGCTGGACTTTAACCAAACCATAACATTCTCCCCGCTCAGGACAGGATAATATCCTGGCCTATCCAAACGAGGAGAGAAATCATGAAAAAAGTCTTGTTTCTATGTACCGGCAATTCCTGCCGCTCACAAATGGCTGAAGCGATTGTGAATGCCCGCCTGGGGGAAGAATGGCAGGCCGTCAGCGCGGGGACGCGCCCGGCAGGCTACACCCACCCCAAAGCGATTGCCGCGCTGGCTGAAATCGGAATCCAGCATGAGGGCCGCTCGAAACAGGCTGACGAATTTTTCGGCCAGGAATTCGACCTGGTCGTCACGGTCTGCGACTCGGCGGCGGAGGATTGCCCCGTCTGGCTGGGGAAGGGCAAGAAGATTCACCACAGTTTCTTCGACCCGGCCACCACCGATGACATGGCCGACTTCCGCCGCGTGCGCGATGAGATTGCGGAGATCATCCCTCAGTTGCTGCGTAGCGCCAATCTCTGATTGGCGCGGCAAGTCGCAGACTTGCCTGACGTGGCGCAAATCTCCGATTTGCGAGCGCAAGTCAGAGACTTGCGCTACACACAAAGGAAAAACCCATGAAAAAATCTCTCACCCAACAACTCTCTTTTCTCGACCGCTACCTGACGCTGTGGATTTTTGTGGCAATGGGCCTGGGCGTAGCCATCGGCTTTGCCTTTCCGGCAGGCGTGGCACAGTTCAACGAAGCCGTCTCGGTCGGGACGACCAACATCCCAATTGCGATTGGCTTAATCCTGATGA
>CAZNCT010000109.1:0-3456 GCA_964571615.1 uncultured Anaerolinea sp.
TCGATGACCCGCAGCGTTCCATTGTTCAACGCGCAACCTTCCTCGCCAAAGCCGACCTGACAACCCAGATGGTGACGGAAATGACCTCGCTGCAAGGCATCATCGGGCGCGAGTATGCCATCCGCTCTGGCGAAAGCCCCGAAGTGGCGGCGGCCATTGGGGAGCAGTATCAGCCCGTGCCGCAGACAAAAGCCGGGGTGGTCGTGGCCCTGGCCGATAGAATCGACTCGCTGGTTGGCCTGTTTGCCGCTGGTCTGGCCCCCACCGGGGCCAAAGACCCCTTTGGCCTGCGCCGCGCCGCCATTGGGACAGTCCAGCCGCTTATTGAACATCAACTCGATTTCGACCTGCGCGCCGCGGTCGAGGCATCTGCCGCGCTCCAGCCGATTGCTGTTTCGGCGGAGGTTCAGGCCCAGGTGCTGGAGTTCCTGACCGGGCGGATGCGCGTCCTGCTCACCGAAACGGGGTTCCGCTATGATGTGGTCGAGGCCGTTTTAGCGGCCCAATCCCACAATCCCGCCGCATCCGCAAGAGCCGTAAAAGAACTTGCCGATTGGGTCAGCCGCCCCAACTGGACGCCGATTTTGGACGGGTATGCGCGCTGCGTGAGAATTACCCGCTCGGCGGGCGTTTCTGGTGACCAGTATTCCGTAAGCAGTGAAAAACTGGTTGAGCCGGCGGAAAAAGGACTGTATGAAACTTTGCAGTCTCTTAATCTCCAACCCGCAACCGTGAATGCGTTGCTCGAAACCGTTGAAAAACTTATCCCAGCCATTACGGCGTTCTTCGACAACGTGCTGGTGATGGATAAGGACGAGGCGATTAAGCAAAATCGTCTCGCGCTGGTGGGGCAAATCGCCAATTTGTCCAAAGGCATTGCCGATTTGAGCAAACTGGAAGGCTTCTAAAAAAGCACGTTCTCTGGCAGGGCTGTCTGGATGACCAGGCAGCCCTGTTTTTTTATTACTGAACCATTTTGAGTTGCCGGGTGTCAGGTTCGCGCAAATACGGAAGACAAAATACCAGCCGGGACTTGACAGGCCATTTGAAAAGATGTATATTGAATTTAGTTTGCAATGCAAACTAGTTTGCAAAGGAGAATTAAGAGATGAAAGCCGACCCCCTGCAACAAGCCCAAAAACGCGCCTTCCAGTACTGGTATGTGGATGGCACCTTTGAATTTTCTTTTGGCGGCATTTGCCTGCTGTTGGCCGCTTATTTTTATGTTCAGTTTCTCTTGTCGGCAGCCGGACGTTCCAACTTTTTGGTTGAGATGCTCCTGTTTTTGCTGGTCTTTTTGGGCGGCGGGCTGCTGGTCAATCGTCTGGTCATGAGCCTGAAGGAGCATCTGACCTTCCCGCGCACCGGTTATATCTCCTTCCCTCGCAAGACTGGCGCAAAACGCTGGGGGCGCATTGTGTTGATTGCTGCTATTTCGGCGCTTGTCTCGAGCCTGATGGTGATTATGCTGGTCAATCGTCCTGCTGGTTTTGATTGGGTGGTGATGGCCTCAGGCCTGATTTTTGGCCTGGTGGTCATGTATCTCGGGTTTCGCACTGGGCTGGTACGTTTTTTCATCCATGCGGCCATCAGCATCGGCGTTGGGGTTGTCTTTGGTTTTGCCAACCTGCCCGAAAACATTGGCCTGATGGTTTTTTACGGCCTGCTTGGGCTGGGGCTGCTGCTTGTTGGCGGCTTCAGCCTGTGGATGTACCTGCGCCAGAACCCGGCTTCAAAACAGGAGACTGAGGATGAGTAATGACCTGCGCACTCTGACCGATGTGGACCGCCTGCTCCACGAGCCGTCACGGGCGGTCATCGTCGCCATCCTGGCTGCCGTCGAAAGCGCCGACTTTGTCTTCCTCCAGCGCGAAACCGGGCTGACCAGGGGCAACCTCTCCACGCACCTGACCAAACTCGAGCAGGCCGGTTACATCAGCATCGAGAAAACGTTTCGTAACAAATACCCCCTGACCTTGTGCCGTCTGACCGAAACCGGTCGCCAGGCTTTTGCAGCTTATCGTCAAAAACTGGCAGAATTTGTTGAGCAGACCGGGTAGAAATCTCCGTTTGGGGGCGCTAGTTTTTGATGTTATGGCTCTGGCGCTGGGTCATAGGGCGCAACAAAAAATGCCCGCCAGGCCCCCGGAAATTGTTCGGACACACCCGAAAACTCAGTCATGATGTGAATAAACGTCCGCCCGGGCTTGAGCGGGAACTCGCTCTTATCGGGCCAGAGGAAGTGAATCGGACGCAGCAGGCCAGTTTGGCGTTCCCATTCGCGGTTACCGGTGCTCCAGCGAATTTTATACACCTGTCCATCGCGGAAGGCGTAGGCATAGCCCTCCAGCCCCGGGCGCAGGTTGATGTCATACTGATTGTGGCGAAAAATATCATGGGTGGCGTAAATCACAATCACGTTCTCAAAGGCCAGCTGGCGCCCGGTTAGGGCATCGAGCGCGGGGGTGAACAGGCCGCTGTTATCTTGAAAATCATTCCAGCGCAGGTAGGCGCCTGAAAGCGGGTCATATTGCCAGCGGGCCTGGTTAAACTGGTGATAATACACCCACAACTTCTCGGCTTCGAAGCCATTCGGCGGCGGGGTTGGGTCAAACAAATGGCCCGAATAATTAATCGGTCTGAAACTCAGCCGACCCTCAGCCAGTTTGCGCATTTCGGAAGCGGTCAGAATGCCATCGTTGACATCGTCGGAGTCGGTGCCGTAAACGATATAGCACTTATCCAGGCGCGGCAAAATGTCATGTCCGGCCCCGGCAAAAGCCAGGCAGCTAAACGGGAACATTTTGTTCAGGGTGGCATACGTCAGCCGCCCAGAGCGAATCGGTTGTACGCGCCCCTCTTCGGCGCGGACAGGGGTGCTCAGCCGCAATCCAACGTTCCAATTGCGCGAGTCAGTTTGCGGGTCGAACGCTTCGGTCAGGCCGCTTTCGGGGTCGGCGTCGCTGTCGCGGTCATCGTCGCCCAGGTTGGGGAGGACCATCTCAAAATCATCCGTTTTTTGGAAAAAAAGTTGGACGCGCTCCGTTAAATTGGCCCGCTCGAAGCCGAAATAGCCGTTTTCGTCTGTCGAAGTTGCCGCCAGCGGACTCCCCGTGGACGGGTCGCGCAATTCGATGCAGATTCCACCCAGGCCCTGCTCCCAGTCGTCCTGGCGGCTGTTGTTGTTTTCGTCGAGCCAGGCGCGGCCGCGCAGCCAATCTCCGCCCTGTGGGGGGATCTCGTCACGAACAGGACATCCGCCGACCGGGTTGGGTACCGGGCGCGGGTACTCGCCGTAAAAAACGCCCAAAAAGCGGGTGGTGCCATAGCCAATGAACAACTCAAAGACCCAATCGGCAAAAGCCGGCCCCGCCTGTGGACGGGCCGAAACCGGGCTGTTGCTAATCGAGACCAGCATGGCAGGCAATTTGAGCAGCGCCGGGTCTGAAACCGCCC
>CAZNCT010000109.1:3511-13426 GCA_964571615.1 uncultured Anaerolinea sp.
AATCTCTGGGGTCAGGCGCGGCTGGGCGGCAGGGGTAAAGGTTGGGGTCAGGCTCGGCTCGGGGGGAACGGTTGCCGACGGCTCGCTTGTGGCGGTTGTGGTCGCGCGCTCAGTCAGGGATGGGGCTGGGCTTGGGGCGATTTCCGCGCCGGTTTGTGGTGCGCAGGATGCAATAATTAAAGTGAAAACAAGTATCCAGATCAGGTTATGCTTCATTCAACCTCAGCAAAAACGGAGTCAAAAGCCTTTGCGAAGCACCCTGTGGGCCTGACTTTTGATGTCCAACGACAGGAGTCGTTGGACTCCGATTATACAGATTTTCCCCACCCCTCTTTAATCCGGCGGTAACTCTCTTCCAATTCCTCGGGCAAAACGCGCACCTCGCCAACGGTGGACATGAAATTGGTGTCGCCGCCCCAGCGTGGCACAATATGAATGTGGATGTGCCCTGGAACGCCTGCGCCTGCCGCCGAGCCGATGTTGATGCCAATGTTGAATCCTTGCGGCCTGTAAACCTGGCGCAAAACCACCGTGGCGCGTGAGACCAGTTCCATCATCTCGGCCCGGGTGGGGGCCTCGAGCAGGTCGAGCGCATCCACATGCTGAAAAGGCACGACCATCACATGCCCGCTGGTGTAAGGAAATTTGTTCAGGATGAGAAAAGCCGACCCGCCGCGCGCCACAATCAAATTTTCGGCGCTGTCGGTTTTGGCCTGGGCATTACAAAACACACACCCCTGCTCAGGGTCCGATTTGTTGATGTATTTCATGCGCCATGCGGCCCAGAGATGTTTCATTGCGTATTCCTTTCAAGCGTTAATGCTGGAGTCATTTTACTCCAAACCGGGCCAGAATCATTTGACACAGACCCCAAGGCGGGGTATCCTCGCGGGCAATGAACCAGCCTTCCCTTTTTCAGGTCCGCCGCTGGAGCGTGACCGAACTGACCCGTTACCTGCGCCGTCTGCTCGAAAGCGACCCCAGCCTGCAAGATACCTGGGTGCAGGGTGAAATCTCGAACCTGTCGCGTCCGTCTTCGGGGCATGTCTATTTTACGCTCAAAGACAGCGGGGCGGCGCTCAAATGCGTCATCTGGAAGAGTGATGCCGCCCGCCTGCGCGCAATTCCGATGCAAGATGGGCTATCTGTCGAAGCGCACGGCAAAATTGGCGTCTATGAACCTGGCGGGCAGTATCAATTGTATGTCGATGTCATTCGCCCGGCGGGCGAGGGCGCGCTGTACGCCGAATACCTGCGCCTGAAGGCCCTGCTCGAGGCCGAGGGGCTGTTTGCCAGCGAGCGCAAACGTCCCATTCCGCAATGGCCGCGCCGGATTGGAATTGTCACCTCGCCGACCGGGGCCGCTCTGCGTGATATGCTCAACACCCTGCGCCGCCGCATGCCGCTGGCGGAGGTGATGTTGGCGCCCTCTGCGGTGCAGGGCGAAGCCGCCCCCCCAGAACTGGTGGCTGGCTTGCAAAAACTGAATGATTTCTTTCAGCCCGATGTGATTCTGCTTGCGCGCGGCGGCGGCTCGATTGAAGACCTGTGGGCTTTCAACGATGAGCGCGTTGTCCGCGCTGTGGCGGGCTCGGCGGCCCCGGTCATTAGCGGGGTTGGACACGAAACCGACTTTACCCTGACCGACTTTGCCGCCGATTTGCGCGCCCCAACCCCCACCGCCGCCGCCGAACTGGCAACCGCCCTTAGCGCCGCCGACCTGATGGCTTATCTTCAAAATTTCAGGGCGCGTTTGGAAAATGCCATTCTGGCTGTTATGGAAGAAAAAGGCGATGCTCTGGCGCAACTCAATGCGCGCATGCGTTATGTCTCTCCGGCCCGGCGGCTGATTACCGAGCGCCAGCGTGTGGATGAGGCCGAGCGGCGCATGTCTCGGGCTCTGGATAGCCGCCTGAAACTGGAAAAAGCCCATCTGCAAGGCCTGACCCAACGGCTGGAGTCGCTTAATCCGCTGGCGATTTTGCGGCGCGGCTATGCCGTGGTCACGCTGGCAGGGTCAGAAAAAGTCGTTTTAGCGGCCTCCCAGGCCGAGGTGGGCAGCGACCTGCGCGTGCGCCTGGCCGAAGGTGAAATCAAAGCCCGTGTAACCGAATCGGGCTAAGGAGTGTTAAACATTTATGTCATCAAAAAAAGTGGAAGAGATGAGTTTTGAAGAAGCCTTTGCGGAGTTAAACGGCCTGGTGACTGCCCTGGAAGGCGAAGGCCGTCCGCTTGAAGAGGCGATTGCGCTCTATGAGCGCGGCCAGGCGTTGGCGCGGCATTGCGCGGCGATGCTCGAGAAGGCCGAATTAAAGGTTCGTCAGTTAAATGGAGAAGTTTTTGAAGACGAGGTCTAAATGCCGCTTTCAGGTCTTTTGGAAAATCATGTTCTAATCAGCACGCTGATTGCCTGGGCGTTGGCGCAGTTGGTCAAGCCACCGCTTTATTTTTTGATTAACCGCAAGTGGTCATGGGTGCCGCTCTTGAGTGCAGGCGGAATGCCCTCTTCGCACTCTGCGCTAATGGTTTCGGCCACGGTTGGCACTGGCCTGCATATCGGATTTGACACCCCGGTTTTTGCGCTGGCTTGCGCGATTACGATGGTGGTCTTGTATGATGCCGCCGGGGTGCGCCGTCAGGCGGGCATTCACGCCCAAAAAATCAATATCATGATTAACGAACTGCTTCAGGGGCACCCGATTTCTGAAAAACAATTGCGCGAAGTGCTCGGCCACACCCCGCTGGAGGTTCTCGGCGGCACAATTTGGGGTATCATTGTGAGTGTTGCTTACTGGCTTTGGGAAATAAACGCCGGGCTACTCTGATGCGTTTTTTGCAACCCAATTCTTTTTTCTCAGGAGGAAACCATGCAAGAATTAATTGACCTTGTTTCGCAGAAGACTGGTTTGAGCAAGGAAATGTCGAAGATGGCTGTAGAAATCGTGATTGATTTCATTAAGAAAAAATTGCCAGCCCCCGTAGCCGCTCAGGTAGATGCCTTTTTGGGCGGCAAAGGCGACCTGGGCGCCGCTGCCAACCTGCTTGGCGGTTTGCTCGGTAAAGACAAATAGCCCGGCTTCTCGCAGCCTTTTTTGACGCATTGAGCCTGTTCCGCGAGGGGCAGGCTCTTTGTTTGGAACATAGCCCTGTCTTGGGGCGTCTTGTGTTTATGGAGGTGAACGATGAGAAAAACTTTCTCTGGTTTGTTGCTGATGACGTTGCTGTTATCGGCTTGTGGGCCGTTCTTTGCGCCAACACCCGATTTTAGCGGCAATACCCCGGCCCCACGGCCTGCCCAAAGCCTGCCTGAGCAACCGCTCGACGATAACACGCTCTTGCACTGGGAGCGCCAGGGCGGTTTTGCCGGTTTTTGTGACAGCCTTGATATTTTGCGCGATGGCTCGTTTACCCTGCTCGATTGCAAAGGCCGCCGGGTAGATGGCCGTCTGAGTGAGAGCCAGGCGGAACTGCTGGCTTTTTATGATGCCCGCCTGGCGCCGTTTGCCCGCGAGGATGGCGACCCGGCGGTGGCTGACGCCATGTCTTTGCGCCTGGTGTTTCATGGCACGGGCGCCAAAGAGGCCAGTCTGGATGAGCAACTAGCGATTGCCGGGTTGGTCTCGGAGGTTGTCGCGCTGGCCCAGGCCAATGAGCGCCCTGACCCACAGCGGCAGGCCGCCCAGCAGGTGCTGGCAGACTTCCTGGCGGCGCTAAATGGTGGAGATTTTGTCGGCGCGGCCAAATGGTATGGCGCCGATACCAGCATGCTGGAGGCCTGGAACCCCGATGCCAAAGGCAACCTGCCGGTTTTGCTTGAGAACGCCTGCACCCGCAACGGATTGCAATGCCTGCCGGTGCGCTCGATTCAGTATCGCGGGCCTGATGAGCGCGGCGGCTATCAGTTTCGGGTCGAATTTACGGCCCCCGATGGAAGCCTGTTCCACCAGGGGCCATGTTGTGGCGATGAAAGCGAAGGGCCTTTTGCAGCCAGTTTTGTTTTTTCCGTACTCAAATCTGGCGAAAACTGGCTGGTCATGGATTTGCCGCCCTATATGCCCTGAGGACTTTCCGGAATCATCCAGGCGATGACATCCTGAATCTGCCTGTCCCAATAGGCCCAGTTGTGTTCACCCGGGCCTTCGGCATAGGTCAGGTCGAACGGCAGACCGCGCAAAAAGTCACGGAAAGACAGGTTGCTCTGGTATAGAAAGTCTTCTGTGCCGCAACACTGGTACAGGCGTGGCTTTTGGGGGGCCTTGGCGGCCTGGCGCGCCAGGGTGCGCAGGTCTTCGGGGCCGTCGGCCACTTTTTTCAGGTCTGAGCCAAAGATGTTGCGCATCTGGGCCAGCCATTCTTCGTCGCGCTCGGGGCCATCTTCGTTGACTGCGTAACGGATTTCGGTAACGCCCGAAAGGCTGGCGGCGGCGGCAAAACGCTCGGGATGCGCCAGCGCCATTTTGAAGGCGCCGTATCCGCCCATCGAAAGCCCGGCCACAAAGTTATCGGCCCGCTCTGCCGAAAGCGGAAAGATGCTCCGCACCAGGGCGGGCACTTCCTCGCTGACAAAGGTCCAATAGCGGCCGCCGTGTGCCATGTCGGTATAGAAACTGCGGTGCACGTTGGGCATGACCACGGCCAGGTTCAGCCCTTCGACATAACGCTCAATCGATGTCCAACGCTGCCAGGCGGTCTGGTCGTCGGAGTGCCCGTGCAGCAGGTACAGGGTTCGGAACGGTTTTACCGGCTGATTGGCAACCGGCTGCGGCAGGATGACGCTTAGCGTTGAGCGCATCACCAGGGATTCGGAGAAGAAGTTGATTTCGCTGAGTATCATGGGGTGTCCTCTTTGTCTGGATGGGTATCACGAGGCAGATAGTGCAGGGTCGTTGGTCTTCTTGCAATGACACCAATTCTGTGATGGGTTGAATTTTACACCTGCTTGACCGATGTGTTGCCGATTTCAGTCGGCAGTACATTTTGAGCCAGGTAATCGCTATACCCGCCCAAATGGCTGACCAGCTGACCGTCTTCGATGGTCAGGATGCGCTCAACGGTGCGGTCGAGAAAGTAGCGGTCGTGCGAGATGACCAGCACCGTGCCGACAAACTCGGCCAGGGCGTTTTCGAGCACTTCAGCCGAAGCGATGTCGAGGTTGTTGGTGGGTTCGTCCAACAGCAGGAAGTTTGCGCCTGAAAGCACCAGCAGGGCCAGTTGCAGGCGGCTGCGCTCGCCGCCAGAGAGTTCACCAATTTTCTGCTGGCATTGCTGGTAGGTGAATGTGTAACCCAGCAAAAAGGCAACTGCCCGCGCTTCGCTCATGTTGCCACCGTAGCGAACGGCATCGAGCACGGTCTGGTTGAAATCGAGCGTTTCGTGCTCCTGGGCATAGTAGCCAATCTTGACGCTTGGCCCGATGCGGATTTCGCCCGCGTCGGGCGTTTCTTTTCCCAAAATCAGGCGCAGGAAAACCGATTTGCCCGAGCCATTCGGGCCAATCAGCCCGACCCGCTCACCGTGCCAGAGAGTCGCATTGACGCCGTCCAGAATGCGGCGCGGGCCAAAGGATTTGCGCAGGTTAATCGTTTCAAGCACTTTGTTCGAGCCGCGCCAGCCGCCCAACTCAAGTTCCATGCGTTTGCGTTCCAGGTTGGGGCGCTCAATCTGCTCCACTTTTTCGAGCCGGGTTTGCATCGAGCGCACGCGGCTGGCGAATTTGTCGCTGACCTGCACCCAGAGTTGGTAGCGTTTGAGGGCCATTTCCATGCGCCGCATGGCGCGTTGTTGCATCTGGAAGAGTTCTTCCTGGCGGGCCAGCCGCTGTTCTTTTTCGATGATGTAGTCGGTGTAGTTGCCAGGAAAGGTGGTCAATTTGCCATCTTCAATTTCGGCGATGTCGGTCACAACAGCATCGAGCAGGTAGCGGTCGTGTGAGACCAGCACCACTGCGCCAGGGTACTCGCGGATGAGTTTTTCAAGGTAGGCTTTGCCGGGCAGGTCGAGATGGTTGTCGGGTTCGTCGAGCAACAGCACAGAGGGCGAGAGCAAGAGCAGGCGCGCCAGGCCGACCAGTTTTTTCTGTCCGCCGGAGAGTACGGATAGGGGCTTTTCGAGGTCGCTTTCGGGCAGTCCCAGCCCAATCAGCAGGTCGCGGACACGGGCCGGGTAGCCGTCGCCACCCAGGAGGGTATATTCTTCGAGTAGTTTTTCGTGCGCGGCCAGGGCCCGCTCCAGCGCGGAGGGGTTTTCGTAAACGGCGGGCAGGCCCAGGCGTGTTTCGATCTGCTCCAGTTCGGCAAGCACCTGCCACAGACGCGGATTGCCCTGCAGCGCGGATTGAAGCGCGGTCTGCGACATTTCCAACTCAGGTTGCTGCGGCAGGTAGCCGATGGTCACGCCGCGGGCGCGAATCACCTGTCCGCCGGGTTCGGGGCTGTGTTCACCGATGATGAGTTTCAGGAGCGAGGATTTGCCCGCGCCATTGGGGCCTACCAGGCCGATGCGCTGGTCGTGCTGGATTTCCCAATTCAGGCTGCGAAAGAGGGCTTTTGCGCCGAGGATGAGCGTGGCGTTGGAGATGGAAATTTGTATCATGGTGTGTTTCCTTTTACATTCGCGTTACATTATGCGGGATAACATCCCGCGCCACAAATAAAAAAAGCGCCGCAGGGTGCTCCTGCGGCGCGGCGAAAACAAACGGTGTGACTTTTGGGGTCAGGCTTTTCGGGCAACAGGCGCGATTCGAGGCGGCTCGGCGGGGGTAAAACCGGGAAACGAGGCTGCAAGAATGGGTTGGGCCAGGCGAAAAGCGTAAATCATAGCGGCGTGATTATAACAGGTTTTTTATTTCAGGCGCGGGTCGAGGGCGTCGCGCAGGCCGTCGCCCAGCAGGTTGAAGGCCAGCACGGTCAGCATGATGGCGAAGCCGGGGAAGAAAACCAGGTGCGGGGCGGTAAAGACCTGGTTGCGCTCGGCGCCGAGCATCGAACCCCATTCGGGGGTGGGCGGCTGGGCGCCCAGGCCGAGGAAGGAGAGCGCGGCGGCGTCCAGGATGGCGGTGGCGATGCCCAGGGTGCCCTGCACGATGAGCGGGGTCAGGGCGTTGGGCATGATGCGCACGAAGAGGATTTGGAAGGTTCCACCGCCCAGGGCGCGGGTAGCCGAGACGTAGTCCATTTCGCGCACCGATAGGACGCTGGCGCGCACCACGCGGGCGTAGGCCGGGATGGAGACGATGCCAATCGCCAGCAGGGCATTAATCAGCCCGGGGCCAAGCACGGTCACGATGGCGATGGCGAGCAGCAGTGACGGGAAGGCCAGCAGGACATCCATGATGCGCATGATGATGTTGTCAATCCAACCGCCGAAGTAGCCGCCCAGCGCGCCCAGTACGGTGCCGATGGCGATGGCAAAAGTGACGGTGGAAAAACCGACAATCAGACTCAGGCGGGTGCCAAAGAGCAGGCGGCTAAACTGGTCGCGGACATTGCCATCAATGCCCATAATGTGTTGGGGCTGGTCTTGCGGACAGCCGAGCAGGTGAATACAGGGCGCCTGGCGCATTTTGACATCTTCGATGCCAATCAGCACTTGCAGGGGGGCGTAGGGCGCAAGCCATTCGGCGGTCAGGGCAATCAGTACGAGCAGTACGATGATTCCGATGCCAACCAGCGAAGATTTGCGCCGGAACAGGCGCCGCCAGGTGATTCGCCACAGGCTGACCGAGTCGAGCGAGATGGCCTCGGCATCCAATTTTGCAATGGTGGGGGCAGGTGATTGGCTCATGGCTAATTCAATCGAATGCGCGGGTCGATGTAGGCGTAAGAAATGTCCACAATCAGGTTGAGGACAACGAAGAAAACCGCTATCACAACGGTAAAACCCTGCACAATGGCGTAATCGCGGGCGGTAATGGCATCGTAGAGAATGCGCCCTACGCCCGAAAGGCCAAAAATGGTTTCGGTCAGCACGGCGCCGCCCAGCAAAGTGCCCAGCGAAAGGCCAATGACGGTAATCAGGGGCAAGAGCGCGTTGCGGAAGGCGTGTTTCATGATGACCTGGAAGGAGCGTACCCCTTTGGCGCGGGCGGTGCGGACGTAGTCTTGCCCAAGCACTTCGAGCATCGAGGAGCGGGTCATGCGCGCTATCAGGGCCATTGGGATGGTGCCAAGCGCCAGGGCGGGCAAAATCAGGTGGCGCACGGCATCGCGCAGAAGTTCCCAGTTGCCGGTTAGCAGGGCGTTGAGAATGTTCAGGCGGCCTAGAAACTCAGCCAGGCCGCGCAGCAGGCTGTTTTCGGGCAGGGCCAGCCCCCAGACGGTGTAGAAGGCGGTCGTGTCCATGCCCGCGCTGACACGCCCCGAGGGCGGCAGCCAGAAGGGGGTATCTCTCAGTAACAGGGAAAAGACGTAGGCCAGCATCAGGCCCAGCCAGAAGACCGGCATTGAGATGCCAATGTTGGCCCAGACCATGGTCAGTACGTCTATCCATGAGTTGTGGCGCACGGCAGAAAGGATGCCAAGCGGAATGCCAACCAGCATGCTGACAAGCAGGGCCGCAAAACTAAGTTCCACTGTGGTGGGCAGGCGCTCTACCAGCAGGCGCGTGACGGGCTGGCTGAAACGCAGTGAGTTGCCAAAATCGCCCCGGGCAATATCGCGCATGTAGTAAACGAACTGCTCATGGATGGGCCGGTTGAGGCCTTTTTCTTCCATGAAGCGGTCGCAGGTGGCCTTGGTCGCTTTCTCACCCAGCAGGGCGCGGCAAGGGTCGCCGGGAATCATGCGCGCCAGCATAAACGTCACCAGCAGGATGCCAAAAAGGACAGGGATGGCGGCAAACAAACGGCGCAAGATGTATTGCAGCATCATGGGCGGGCGGCTCCTTTTTTGTGAAAACGGGATGGCGGGCCTGCCGCCATCCCGTTTGTGTTGCAGGGGAAGAACGTATGCGATTACTCAGAAGCGGGGACGTTCATCAGACCCCACAGGTAATCGTAGTATTCCCAGGTGTTGGTGTTGCCTTTGTGCAGGGGCGAGGAAGCATCGAGACCCATGGTGAAGGTCGCGACGACATCATTCGCGTCGAAGCCGGTGCCATCGTGGAATTTGACACCCTGGCGCAGGGTGCAGGTCCAGACGGTCAGGTCGGCGTTGGGGGTGCAGGCTTCGGCCAGCATGGGCACAACCGCGGTGCCATTAACTTCGTAGCCGTAGAGGGCTTCCATGACCTGGTCGCAGGCGCGCAGCGATTCGCCGTCGGTTTCATCAGCGCAGAACAGGCTGATGGGTTCGGCATTCTGCATGAAGACGAAGACATCACGTCCGCCGGGGTTGGAGACGGCGAACTGCTCGTTGGTCAGCGGGCTGGCCTGCGGATTGGTGACATCGGCGCGGTAGGCTGTGCCAGAACCGCCGTGTGCGACGGCAATCATCGGCACCAGTTCGCGGATGGCGTTGTTGGCGGCGACGTAGATGGGTTCAGCCTGTTTCGGGTCGGCAATTTGGGCGCCCTGGTTCAGTTTTTCATAGATTTCGGGGAAGGGAGTGCCAAACTGCGGGTTGGTCGCGCCAAAGTGGAAGTCGAGGAAGTTGGTGATGTGCGGGTAATCTGCACCCCAACCGAGGAAGTACAGACCATCCAACTTGCCGGTGGTCGAGGCTTCGATGAACGCGCCCGATTCCATCACGACGATTTCGGCGTCAATGTTCAGGTTTTCTTTCAACTGAGCCTGGACATCCTGGGCCACATTGGCAACCTGTGGCAGGTAGCCGCGCACCACATCGCGGTAATAGATTTTGGTCTGGAATCCATCGGGGTATCCGGCTTCGGCCAGCAGTTTGCGGCCTTCTTCGGGGTTGAATTCGTACCAGGGGTCGCCCACGCAGCCGTTGGGGATGGCGCAGGGGGTAAAGTGGC
>CAZNCT010000110.1:0-13216 GCA_964571615.1 uncultured Anaerolinea sp.
CAGGTGTTACTGGAAATGCAAAGACGAGATGAGGCCAGACGCTCATCTAACAAGACATAATGGAAGTGGTCATTTTCTAAATAAATTTGAAAACAGTGCAAATCGGTGCAACACATCTTTTCTGAGCAGTCTTTTTGCACTAAATAGACTTTAAATACCCCCATATATAGAGAAGCTGGACAAAGCAACCGCCAGATGTGCGGCACGAACAAAAATCTGTCTTGCTCTTAATCAGTGGGTTCAGGGTTCAAGTCCCTGGTCGATCACCACCTGGATGCCGTCCACGTTGTGTGGACGGCTCTTTTGTTTTTGGTCAGATGTTTCCAATTGATAATTCAAAATTTCAAAATCCATCCTTGACCAGAGCAGCTCTTTGATGTAAAATCTCTCTTCGCAAATGCCCTCGTAGCTCAGTGGATAGAGCGCTTGCTTGCGGAGCAATAGGCCGGCGGTTCGAGTCCGTCCGAGGGCGCTGCGAAGCGGTAACGGTTCTTCAACCGTTACCGCTTTTCGTTTTCGGTCACAAAAAGGTAAAATTCGCGATGGAGGCCGTATGAGTCAAAAAACAAGCAAACGACAAATTCTCCTGACCAACGACGATGGCATCCGTTCTCCGGGCCTGTGGGCCGCCGCCGAGGCCCTTTCGGCTCTGGGCTATGTCACCGTGGCCGCGCCGCGTGAGCAATCTTCGGGCATGGGCCGCAGTCTGCCCATCAGTTCAGATGGAATCATTGAGCAAGAAATCGTGCGCGTTAACAACCAGGACTGGACCGTTTACGCCGTCGGTGGGACGCCCGCCCAGGCGGTTTTACACGCCCTTTTGGAAATTCTGCCGGTCAAACCCGACCTGGTTGTCTCTGGCATCAACTACGGTGAAAATGTAGCCAGCGGCGTGACAATTTCAGGCACCATCGGGGCAGCCATGGAGGCGGCCTCGCACAACATCCCATCCCTGGCGGTCTCGCTGGAAACCGACAAAGAACATCACCTTTCATATTCGCAGGATGTGGATTTTTCTGCCGCTGCGCATTTCACTGCGCGGGTGGCCGCCCGGCTGCTGAAACGCGGGTTGCCGCCCGGCGCAGACCTGCTCAAACTGGATGTGCCCTCCGATGCGACGCCCGACACCCCAATCGTCTGGACGCGGCTCTCGCTTCAGCGCTATTTTCAGCCAACCAGGCCCAAACGCACGGACTGGCGCCAGCGCGGCCAGGTCGGTTACGAAGTACGTTTCAACCCGGCCAACGACCCCGAAGATAGCGACGCCTATACCCTGCTTTACAAACGCCAGGTATCGCTCACCCCGCTTCGTCTCGACTTCACCGCCCAGGTGCCCTCTGCCGAGCGCGAAAAATTTCTAAACGAGGAATAACCATGCCCGGTAAATACTACGAAGACCTGCAAGTCGGACAGGTGTTCCAGCACACGCTGGGGCGCACCGTCACAGAAATGGACAATACCCTGTTCTCCATGCTGACCATGAACACCCAGCCGCTGCACACCAACGAAGACTTTGCAGCGCGCACCCAGTTTGGGCAGCGGATTGTCAATGGCTTATTTACCCTGGGCCTGGTTACTGGCCTGACGGTTAGCGACCTGACCGAAGGAACGATTGTCGCCAACCTGGGTTATGACCAGGTGCGCCACCCGCACCCGCTCTTTCACGGTGATACCGTTTATGCCGAAAGCGAAGTGCTCGAAAAACGCGAATCGGCCTCCCGGCCCGAAGTGGGCATTGTGCGACTGAAACACCGGGGCCGCAAACCCGATGGAACAATTGTGGTCGAATTTGAGCGCACTGTCATGTTCCTGAAGAAAGCAGAAAGCGCAGGCCCCTGATAAAAAGACGCCCACTCATGGAGTGGGCGTTTGGGTCGCTGTCGGCGTAAAAGTGGCTGTGGGCGTGAACGTGAGCGTTGGGGTGGCGGTTGGCAGAACCACCTTGATTTCGACAAAAAACGAGGTGCCCTGGTATCCGTTCAAGACCGGTATCAGAACCCCCGCCGGGTTGCGCAAACGCCAGTAACCGCGATACGTGCCCGGGTTGGCTGGAGATTTCAGGGCCACAGACAAATCCACCTGCGCGCCGGGGGGCACATTACCCGCCAGGGGTTGGGTGGCCGGGCCGCCCATCACTTCGCCACTGTCAAAAATTAGTTGGTAGCCGCTCGTCCAGGTGCAGGTGCCCATGTTGCGCAGCCGCCAGGTTTTGGTATAGGCCTGGTCTGGCAGCATCTCGGTGCCATCGGGAATGGTGATGTCGGCTTCAAAACGGGCCAGGTCGCAGAGCGGGGTGGCGCTGGCAGTGGCTGTCGGCGGCAGGGTAGCCGTCGGCGGCGGTGGCGTGGAGGTTGGCAATTGCGGCGTGGGGCTGGCGGGCGGCGCCAGGGTGCTGGCCGCCGTCAGTTGGGCCTCGACAGTTTGGGCCGCAGCAGTGAACACCGCGTCTGAGGAGGGCTGGGTGGCCTGGGGCAGGTTGCAGGCCGTCAGTCCCAACAAGAAAAAGGCGCAAACAGCCAGAAAACGCAAGGATAATTTGGGCATTTTCCCTTCCCTATCCGACTCAGACCCAATCGAACGTGCGGGTGACGGCCTTCTTCCAACCGGCGTACAGGCTGAAGCGCTGTTCAGTTTCCATTTGCGGAGACCAGGCTTTATCGAGACCCCAGTTGGCGCGCAGTTCGTCAAAATCTTTCCAGAACCCGACCGCCAGCCCGGCAGCGTAGGCTGCGCCCAGGGCGGTGGTCTCCGCCACCTTCGGGCGGATGACCGGCACACCCAACAGGTCAGACTGGAACTGCATCAGCGTTTCGTTGAAAACCATGCCGCCATCCACTTTGAGGGCGGTCAGTTTGACGCCCGAATCCTTTTCCATCGCATCGAGCACTTCGCGGGTCTGGTAAGCCGTCGCCTCGAGCGCGGCGCGGGCAATGTGGCCCTTATTGACAAAGCGCGTCAGCCCGACGATGGCCCCGCGCGCATCGGAGCGCCAGTAGGGGGCAAAAAGCCCGCTAAAAGCCGGGACAAAGTAAATGCCGCCGTTGTCGCTAACGGTGCGGGCGAGCGTCTCCACGTCCGCCGATTTTTCAATCAGCCCCAGGTTGTCGCGCAGCCACTGCACCAGCGCACCGGTGATGGCAATCGAGCCTTCGAGGGCATACACTGCCGGCTGGTCACCAATTTTGTAGCCCAGCGTGGTCAGCAAGCCGTTTTTCGATTCAACCGGCCGGGTGCCGGTGTTCAAGAGCATAAAACAGCCGGTGCCATAGGTGTTCTTGGCCTCGCCTGGCAGGAAGCAAGTCTGACCAAAAAGCGCGGCATGCTGGTCGCCCAGGTCTCCGGCCACCGGAACACCGCCCAGCGGGGCGCGGGCGCTGCCATACACCTCGGACGAGGAGCGGATTTGCGGCAGCATGGCGCGGGGGATGTCGAGCAGGGCCAGGATTTCCTCGTCCCAGTCCAGGCTTTCCAGGTTCATCAACAGGGTGCGCCCGGCGTTGGTCACGTCAGTCACATGCACGCCGGTCAGGTTCCAGATCAGCCAGGTGTCAATGTTACCAAAAATCAGTTCGCCTTTTTCGGCCCGCGCGCGTGCGCCGGGGACGTTGTCCAAAATCCACTTGATTTTCGGGCCAGAAAAATAAGTCGCCAGCGGCAGGCCGGTTTTGGGCCGCAAGCGATCTTGCCCGCCTTCGGCAGCCAGGGCGTTGCAAATCTCATCGGTGCGGGTGTCCTGCCAGACAATGGCGTTATAGACCGGCTGGCCGCTGACCCGATCCCAGACGATGGTGGTCTCGCGCTGATTGGTGATGCCCAGCGCGGCAATCTCACTGGCATTGGCGCCGGCTTTGGCCAACCCGGCGCTGATGACCTCCTGGGTGCGCATCCAGATTTCGAGCGGGTCGTGTTCAACCCAGCCCGGTTTGGGGTAAATCTGGGTGTGTTCGCGCTGTTCGACAGCGACAATGTTGCCGCTGTGGTCAAACAGGATGAAACGGGTGCTGGTGGTTCCCTGGTCGATGGAGGCGATGTATCTGGACATGGAAATCTCCTCAAAAGATTATGGTTTGTTTTCCCATTCCCGCCCGCCAGCAAGGAAAGCCTTGCCCGGCATCGATTTTTTCCCGGCGGGTTGCAATTCGTCAAAGACAAGAATTCCTTCGGCTGTGCCAACGGCAGGACAGCCATCCACAATCAGCAACTGGCCCACCCCGGCTTTGCCGCCGGTCACATGCGCCCGGTGGATTTTGAGCGGCGCGCCCTGCCACTCAAAAAACGCTCCCGGCCAGGGACTCATGGCGCGCACCCGGCGCTCCAGCTGAATGGCGCTCTGGTTGAAATCGAGCAGACCGTCTTCCTTCTTCAGCATCGGGGCATAGGTAGCCCCTTCGGCGGGCTGGGGCTGGGGGACAAGTTCACCGTTGAGATAAGGCGGCAGGGTTTCGAGCAGCAAATCGGCGCCCAGGGCCGAGATGCGTTCAAAAAGCGAACCGCCGGTCTCGTCATCCGCCAGGCGCAGGGCGCGCTGTGAGAGCATCGGGCCGGTATCAATGCCAGGATCCATCTTCATGATGGTCACGCCGCTCTCTTCGTCCCCGGCCAGGATGCAGGCCTGAATGGGCGCCGCCCCACGCCAGCGGGGCAGCAGCGACGCGTGGACATTGATGCAGCCAAAGCGCGGCAGGTCGAGCACCTCGGGGCGCAGGATTTGCCCAAAAGCGGCTACCACAATCAAATCCGGGCTCCAGTCCCTGAGTTGAGACATGGCCTCGGGCTGGCGCAATTTTTGGGGCTGGATGACAGCCAGCCCGAGTTCATCCGCCGCTACTTTGACAGGCGGCGGGGTCAGTTTGTTGCCGCGCCCGGCGGGCCGGTCGGGCTGGGTCACCACCCCCACCAGGTGATAACGCTCATCAGCGGCCAAAGCGCGCAGGGTCGGCACGGCAAAATCGGGAGAACCCATAAAGACAGTACGAATTTTTTCCATAGGCCTGATTTTACTTCCCTTACAGCAACCTTGACCAGATTCAGGCCAAAACCCGGGCGTTCCGCGCCCAGGCGATGCCCGGGCAGAAAAACAATTCGGGGACAGAGATATGCCCCCAGCAGGCCAGAGACAGGTAAAATATTCAGCGTGTTCAAGGAGATTTTATGATGTACCCCATTAACCAACGCGAATTAACGGTTCATCTCAACAACGGCAACTGGTACCTGCGCCCGCTGGATGATAAATTACTCGGCCCGGCAGATTACGCCTGGCACCGTTTCAACACCTACCCCGATAGTTTCACCTTTGGCGAAGGCCTGCTGGCCGGAAGTTCCATCCCCGGCTCGCGGCGGCTGGTCTTTGGGGCCTGGAGCCCGCAATGGGAGGGATTTTACCTTTCAAGCATCGGCGGAGCGGCCTACACCTTTCACGGCGTCGGCGTTACCTACGTTGCCCTGCGCGGACGGGCCGCCGAACCGAGCGTGGTACTGCTCAACCACAAGGCGGGCGAAATCCACGTCCGGCTCGAACCCATCAACGCCGAAGCGCTCTGGGCCAGTTATGCCAACCCCGAGGGCGCACCCCTGAGCGGATTTTTTGCCCTGCAACAAGCCCTGTTCGACCGCTACGCCGACGAATACCCGCCCGATAAAATTCGCATTTGCGCGGTTGGCCCGGCGGCGAAATACACCAACGAAGGCGCAATCGGCTCCAGCCCGGTGCGCAAGGGACGCTTCACCGCGGTTGTCGATTGGGCCGGGCGCGGCGGCCTGGGCAGCCGCCTGTTCCAGTACCACAACATCGCGGGGATTGTCTTTGGCGGCGAGTGGGAAGACCCCGACCTGCGCGATTCAGCGGAAATTGACCGCTACTTCCTCGAGCATTTCGGCAAGAAAACCATCCAGACCGACCTGGCGATGACCGAAAAGTACCGCTATGTGCCCGAGTTTGAAACCGGCGGCACCTTTGGCGTCAACATGCGCGACCTGAACGAGCGCATCTTGAGCTTCAACTATCGCTCCATCTACCATAGCGTCGAATCGCGCCTGCGCCAGCACGAAAACTTCATCCTGAAGCACTACCTGGCCCAGTTCAACGAAGAGACCATCAAACCCCGACAGTTCCAGCATTGCGGCGAACCCTGCGCGGTGGTCTGCAAGAAACTCAACGGCCCCTACAAAAAAGATTACGAGCCGTATCATGTGCTTGGGCCGCAAGTCGGCGTCTTCGACCAGCGCGCGGCAGAAATACTCAACGACTTCATCGACGCAATGGGCTTCGACTCCATCCAGAGCGGCGGAACCCTGGCCTGGATTATGGAACTGGTTGCTGACGGCCTGATTGACCCGGAAGAATTTGGCTTTCCGCCCGCCAGGCAGTTACGTTTCACCTACGCCGATAACCCGGCAGATTTCGACCTGGTCAAAGACAGCCTGACCAACGCCCAATACGCCATCGAGGTCGCCCGGGCCATTCTGTTCGAGCCAAAGGCGGCCATCTTCCGCCAGGGAATACGCGCCGCCGCCCACGAACTCGACCGCCAGCGCGGCATCCGCAGCATTGACCGGGCCGTGTTTGTCAGTCATGGCGAGCAAGGCTGCATGGTTCCCAACCAGTATTGGGTGCCGGGCATGCTCAGCCCGATGCCGATGATGGGCAAATATTTTGTCTATTACGGGGTCGATTTCGTTCCGCCCGAGACTTTGGGCCGCAAAAACGTTGAACGCATGACCTATGAGTTGTTCAACGAAAACAGCGGCATCTGCCGTTTTCACCGCAAATGGTCTGAAGTCATCACCGATGAAATTTTGCAAGCCCATTACGGTCTGAAGGTTGATTACAAAGCCCATCAGTTCAACCTGTCGCGTGAAATCTTTGAGCGCGAGGCCGAAAAAATCGTTTTTTGGGAAAGCGAAAGGGTGATAGACCTGGTAATGGGTTTCCTGGCCCAATGGGAAGCCGACGGCCTGCGCGACCCGCAACTGGGCGCCTGGCTCGAGCGCTTCAGAGCCGACAAATTCAGCGCGGCGCGCGATTTCTGGCAGGACTGTCTGCAAGGCATTCGCGCCAGTTTCGCCGAAGGCCCCGCCTCGGTGCCAGACAACTTCACCCCCGGGCAATTGGGCAAAATTCCAAAACAGGCCTGAGCGCCGTGCCCGAATTGACCCCCATTCACTTTTTAGATGAGCCGATTACGGTCGCGTGGGATTCGCCGCCGACTTTTGAAAAGACTCCGCCCTGCCAGCAGCGTTTTACCTGGCGCGGCGCCGACTACCCGATTCTTGAATCGCTGGCCGAGTGGAGCGACTTCACCCGCCGCGGACGCGCCGCCCGCAACATGCGCCCCGAACACGCCGCAACCGCCGCCGGGCGCGGTTCGCTTGGCGTGGGGCGCTTCTTTTTTCGGGTGCGGGTGCAATCAGGACAAATTTTTGACATCTACTACGACCGCGAAATCAAAAGCGCCGACGACCGCAAAGGGCATTGGGTAATTTACCGCGAGTTAGAAGAAATCACCGCCAGAACATAAACTCGCTCATGCCCTGCCCGGCCAATTCCAGCGGAATGTCCAGCAAAAGCGCCACCGCGCGCACTAATCCCCAAAACGCGCTGCTGACCCCCGGCACAAACCAGAACAGCAGGATGACCACCCACAGCGAGTAGCGCCCAAACGCTTCCATCTTCGCCCGCAGGGAGGGTTCCAGATGCGGCCTGAGCGCGCCGAAACCGTCAAAGGGCGGAATCGGGATCAGGTTGAAAAGCGTGGCGGTCACCTGCAAAAAGGCCAGAAAACCCAGCCCAGGCCCCAGCGGAGAACGCGCCACGCCATCCACCCGCAAGAGAAGTGCCAGCAAAACGGCAATCACCAGGTTCGAGAGCGGCCCCGCCAGTGAAACGGCCGTCTGCCACCAGCGCGAACGCAGCCGCCAGGTCTCGATATAGACTGCCCCGCCCGGCAAACCGATGCCGCCCATCAAGAGGAAGAGCATCGGCACCAGGAACGAAAAAACCGGGTGCGTGTACTTGCGGATGTCAAACGTCAGGTAGCCTTTGTCCCGAACCGTATAATCCCCGCCGCGGTATGCCGCCAGCGCGTGCGAAAACTCATGCAGCGCCAGCGAAAACAACCAGCCAAGCAGGACAACGAGGAAAGTTATCAGGAACAATTAGGCATACCCCTTGGGGTTATTTTTATGCCACTGCCAGGCCGAGCCGAGAATATCATGCAGGTTGTCGTGCTGCGGCTTCCAGCCCAACTCGCGCCGAATTTTTTCGGATGAAGCCACCAGCCGGGCCGGGTCGCCAGGACGCCGCGGGGCTTCGACGACCTTGATATCCACGCCACTGACCTGTTTGGTGGCCTCGATGACTTCGCGCACCGAATAACCGTTGCCCGAGCCAACGTTGTAAACCAGTTTATCGTGTTCGCCCAAGGCCTCCAGCGCCAGCAAATGCGCCGAGACCAAATCCAAAATGTGGATGTAATCACGAATGCAGGTGCCGTCTGGGGTTGGGTAATCGGTGCCGAAAATATAAGCCGCCTCGGCCTGCCCCAGCGCCACCTGAATGACACGCGGAATCAGGTGCGACTCGGGCTGATGCGCCTCGCCATGCCCGGGACGCGCGCCGCAGGCATTGAAATAGCGCAGGGCGGCAAAGTGCAGTCCGTGAATCTGCCTGTACCAATCGAGCGACTGCTCGACCGCCAGTTTGGTATAGCCGTAGGTGTTGGTCGGCCCAAGCGGCGATTCTTCGCTGAGCGGCTCCTCGCTCGATTGATACACCGCCGCCGTCGAGGAAAGCACAAAGCGCTTCACCCCGGCCCGCACGGCCATATCAATCAGCGAAAGCGAATTGACCAGGTTGTTGCGGAAGAACTTGCCCGGGTCTTTCATGCTCTCGCCCGCCTCAATAAAGGCCGCAAAGTGCATCACCGCGTCGAACTTCTGGCTGGTCAGCGCCAGTGCCAGCGAATGGCTATCGGCCAAATCGCCCTGAATGAACGCCGCCCCCGCCGGAACCGCCTCGCGATGCCCGGTGATGAGCGAATCATAAACCGTCACGTTATGCCCCGCCTGGATGAGCGCATCCGCGGTGGCCGAACCGATATACCCGGCGCCGCCGGTAACAAAAATGTTCATAAGTACTCCTTTATTCTCGGAGTCAAAAATCTCCCGATTTTTGACATCCAAAGTTACAAACTTTGGGCTCCGCTTGCTTTTTTCAAATGCCAATCCGTCGCCTGCTGGTAGGCGTGCGCCATGCGCAGCAGCCCGGCCTCGCCAAAATGCGGGCCCATCAACTGCATCCCAATCGGCAGCCCGGCCCCATCAAACCCGACCGGGAACGCCAACCCCGGCACCCCCGCCAGGTTGGCGGGCAGGGTAAAGACATCCTCCAGGTACATTGCCAGCGGGTCTTCGCCGTGCGAACCAATCTTGAAAGCCGTCGTCGGCGCAACCGGGCAGGCAATTGCATCAACCTGCTCAAAAACCTGCTCAAAATCGCGCTTGATGAGCGTGCGCACCTTTTGCGCCTGCCCGTAAAAGGCATCGTAATAGCCCGCCGAAAGCGCATACGTCCCCAGCATAATCCGGCGCTGCACTTCCTCGCCAAACTTCGCGCCGCGCGTTTTGGTAAAGACATCCCACATCGTCTGCCCCGTCACCCGCGGCCCATAGCGAATGCCGTCGAAGCGCGCCAGGTTGGCCGAGGCCTCCGCCGGGGCAATCAGGTAATAGACCGGAAGCGCGAATTCGGTGTGCGGCAGGCTGACGGGTTTGATCTCCGCGCCCAGGCTTTCCATCTGCGCGATGGCGTTTCGCACGGCGCTCTCCACCTCGGCCTGGATACCGTTAATGAAATACTCCTTCGGCACCCCGATTCGGACTCCGCCCAGCGGCTTTTCACCGTCTAAGCGCCAATCCAGCGCCGGAAGCGGGACCTTCTGCGAGGTCGCATCCAGCGGGTCATGTCCGGCCATCGCCGCGAACAGTTCTCCCACCTCCTGCGCCGAACGACCAAAGGCCCCAACGCTATCCAGCGACGAGCCATAAGCCACCAGCCCATAGCGCGAGACGCGCCCGTAGGTCGGCTTCAGCCCGGTCACGCCGCAGAACGAAGCCGGTTGGCGCACACTGCCGCCCGTATCAGACCCCAGCGCCAGCGGCGCCATGCGCGCCGCCACCGCCGCCGCCGAGCCTCCCGACGACCCGCCGGGGACGTGCTCCAAATTCCAGGGGTTGCGCGTCACGCCATAGGCCGAGTTTTCGGTGCTCGAGCCCATCGCAAATTCATCGGTGTTGGTCTTGCCAAGAATCACCATCCCGGCATCCTTCAGTTTTTGCACCGCCGTCGCCGTAAAAGGCGGACGGTAGCCCTCGAGAATTTTCGAGCCACAGGTGCAGGGCATCCCCTCAACCGCCAGCACGTCCTTGACCGCCAGCGGAATGCCCAGTAAAGCAGCAGGCGCAGAAACAGGCAAATCCGTCTTCCGTAATTCGGCCAGTTTTGCATCTGCCCAATCTGCCTGTTTGAGCGCTCCATCCGGGTCAAGATGCAAAAAGGCGTGAATGGTCCCATCCAGCGCGGCAATCTGCTCCAGGGCCGCCTGGGTCAGTTCGCGGCTGGAGATTTCGCCCTTTTGCAGCAGGGCCTGGGCTTCGGGGAGGGAAAGGTCGGTTAAGTTCATGGGTCAGGAGGCCAACATCTCCCGATGTTGGAGAAAAGCCCAAAGTCTGGAGACTTTGGACTCCAAAGATTTATTCAAACACCGGTGGAATTTTAAACTGGGATTTTTCCTGCTCTGGCGCGTTGGCAAGCAGGGCTTCGGTTGGCAGGCCAGGGCGGGGCTGGTCGGCGCGCAGGGGGCTATCGCCGCCAAAGACCGAAGTCGTCGGCGGGATGCTGGCCGTATCCAGTTTTTGCAACTGGGCGACATGCTCAAGAATGGCCGAAAGTTGCACGCGGTAGCGTTCTTTGGCTTCCTCGCTCAACTCCAGGCGGGCCAGGCGGGCAATGTGTTCAACTTCTTGCAAAGAAAGCGACATGCGGGCGATTATACCCGAAACCCGTTGCCACTTTTCCACGGACTATAAGGCTCTGGCCCAGGCTCGCTGGCGCCAGGCGGCTTGAGCGCTAACGAAAGCATCTCGGCCAGGCCCGCAGCCGCCAGGGCCTCGAGGGGCGGCTGGGCGGGCTGCCAATCAAATTCCGTCTCGACCCAGCGGGTATGAATCTTGCCCGCCTCAAACTCGGGCCGGGCCAAAATGGACTGCAAAAAATCGAGGTTGCTGGTAACGCCATGCAAAACGGTTTCGCGCAGGGCTGCCCGCATCCGTCGGATGGCCGCCGGGCGGTTTTCGGCCCAGACAATGATTTTGGCCAGCAGCGGGTCGTAAAAATGGCTGACCTGCGCGCCTGCGGCAATCCCGGCATCGGTGCGGATGCCCGGCCCGCGCGGTTCGATGAACTGCAAAACCTTGCCGGTCGAGGGCAAAAATCCACCCGCCGGGTCTTCGGCATACAGGCGGCACTCGATGGCGTGCCCGCGCTGGGCCAGGTCTTGCTGACGGTAAGGGAAAGGCTCGCCCGCCGCAACGCGAATTTGCCACTGGGCCAAATCAAGCCCGGTCACGGCCTCGGTGACGGGATGTTCAACCTGCAAGCGGGTATTCATTTCAAGAAAATAGAAATTGGCGCTGAGCGGGTCAAAGATGAATTCCACCGTCCCGGCGTTGAAGTAGCCCACCGCCCGCGCCGCCGCAACCGCCGCTGCGCCCATCCGTTCGCGCAGTTCGGGGGTCAGCAGGGGCGAGGGACTTTCTTCAATAATTTTCTGGTGGCGGCGCTGCACCGAGCACTCGCGCTCAAACAGGTGCACCAGGTTGCCGTGCTGGTCGCCAAACACCTGAAATTCGATGTGATGAGCGTTTTCGATGTATTTTTCGACCAGCAAACGCTCATCGCCAAAGGCATTCAATGATTCGCGCCGGGCGGCCTCGAGCGCTTCGGGCATTTCTGCGGCTGAACGTACCAGGCGCATGCCTTTGCCGCCGCCACCCGCCGCCGCTTTGACCAGGACGGGATAGCCAATTTCTTCCGCCGCGGCCAGGAACTCCTGGGGCGTCGAAAGCCCCTCCGCGCCAGGGACGGTTGGCACCCCCGCGGCCTTCATCGTCGCCTTCGATTCGGCCTTGTCGCCCATCGCGCCGATGGCGGCCGCAGGTGGGCCGATAAACACCAGCCCGGCAGCGGCAACCGCCCCGGCAAAGGCAGCCTTCTCGGACAGGAATCCATACCCCGGGTGGATGGCTTCCGCGCCGGTTGCTTTGGCAGCCTGAATCACCTTCGAGATGTCCAGATACGATTCTCGCGGGGCCGCCGCCCCGATTTCCACAAATTCATCGGCAAAACGGGTGTGCAGGGCCTCGCGGTCGGCATCCGAACAGATGGCGACCGTGCGAATGCCCAGCTCGCGGCAGGCGCGCATAATCCGAATGGCAATTTCGCCGCGATTGGCAACCAGGACTTTGGTAAACATGCTCACATCCTGAAAACGCCAAATCCGCCCTCGGCCCTGGGTGCATTCAGCACAACCGAGAGGGCCAGGCCCAAGACCTGGCGCGTATCGAGCGGGTCAATCACGCCGTCATCCCACAGGCGGGCGGTGGCGTGGTAAGGGTTGCCCTCGCTTTCGTATTTTTCCAGAATGGGGCGCCTGAAGGACTCGGCTTCGGCCTCGTCGAGCGGGGGTTTGCCTTCGCGCGCCAGCTGGCCCTGTTTGACGGTCAGCAAAACATTGGCGGCCTGTTCGCCGCCCATCACGCTAATGCGGGCATTCGGCCACATCCACAAAAAACGCGGGTTATAGGCGCGGCCACACATGCCGTAATTGCCCGCCCCAAACGAGCCACCGATGATGATCGTCAATTTGGGGACGCGGGTGGTCGCAACGGCATGAACCATTTTGGCGCCATCGCGGGCAATGCCGCGATTTTCTGCCTCGCGGCCTACCATGAAACCGGTGATGTTCTGCAAAAACAGCAGCGGAATGTTGCGCTGTTCGCACAGTTCAATGAAATGAGTGGCCTTGAGCGCCGATTCGCTGAACAGGACACCGTTATTGGCAATAATGCCCACCGGGTAGCCGTGAATGCGGGCAAAACCTGTCACCAGCGTTGTGCCATAGCGGGCCTTAAACTCGCGGAAGCGGCTGCCATCTACCAG
>CAZNCT010000111.1:0-234 GCA_964571615.1 uncultured Anaerolinea sp.
CCCGCGCTGTCTTGTTTGAGCGCCGTTTCGAGCGCATCGCGCAAATCATCGTAACCCTTGCGGGCATCGGCAAGCACGGCAGGCTTTTTATCGGATTGGATGTAAGCGCCAATGGTTTGAAGCGCAAGCGGCGCAAGCGGCAGGTAGTGTTCGGCGGCGCGCTTGTGTCCGCCAAAACTCAGGCGGTCAAAAATGGAGACCAGTTGAATAGGCGGATTTTTAGCCTTGTACTCG
>CAZNCT010000111.1:244-13121 GCA_964571615.1 uncultured Anaerolinea sp.
TGGGCATATCGGAGCGTTCACCCGCGCTCAACTTATCCGCCAGCGCTACCAGTTTGCTCAAAAACTGCTCCTGCGCGGGCGATTTCTCCGGCTGGTGATGATAGCCCCCCGCCAGCGCCGCCGCCCGATATTTTTGCGGCAATAATTGTGACACGCGAATGCTCCATGCCGCGTGAACCGGCTGACCGCTGTCTTTTACATCGTCAGGCGGATTCCAGGGGTCATTCTTTGCCCGCTGCTCCACCTTCCCCACATCATGCAGCAGACCCGCCAGCGCAGCCATCAAAACTTTTTCTTCCATGCAGCCTCCTCTTCAATCCAAAATCGAAAATCGGCAATCAAAAATCCGCAATCAACAGCCCATAATTACAAATCTTACCAAACCCGCTCCTTGCCGTCATGCGGGAAAACCCGCGTTTTGATTGTAGATTGTAGATTGCAATCATCAATCATCAATCTTCAATCTCCAATCACAAATCTCTCCTGCTCCAGTGGTAAAACGGCGCCAGCAAGCGTACCAGTTGCGCCTGATTCACGTCTTCCAAATCCCAATGGTCGGCAGCCTTGCGGTAAGCCGAGCGCAGGTGTCCCTCCACCGTGCGCGGCGAAACGCCCAACTGCCCGGCGATTTCGGTCTGAGTCTGCCCGGCCCCGGCCAGGCGGTCCAACACCTCACGCTCCGCCGGGCTGACTTTGGTCAGCAGGAAGATGCGCGCCGCGTCCCACTGTTCGCGCAGGCGCAAATCGGCCAGGCGGCGGGCGGCCTGCAAGGGGTCGGTCACGTCGCGGAGCGAGTCGAATACCGGTGAGAGCCGCCCCCAGGCGATGACGGGAATCGGAATCAGCCGTGCCCATTCTCCCGCTTCGGCATGGAGCCGCCCGGAGGCCTCCAGCGCCGGGTGCGAAGCCAGATGCCACAGCCGGTCTTCGTCATCAAAGAGCATTTGCGCCACCGCCATGCCGAACACCGTCAGCGTGCGCCGCCCGCCAGAGATGAGCAGGTGAACCTTGCGCTCGCGCAGTTTGGCGGCCCGCACCTGAGCATACAAGGCATGAAAAGCCGCTTCAACCTCTTCCGGGCTGGTTACATCCTCAAGAGGCTTGTTATCGGGGGATGTTAATTCAAGGGTGCGAAAATTGAGCCCGGGATAGGATTGGGGCAGGTCAAGCCCCAGGCGTTCTAGCGCGGTTGCGGTTTCGGCCCGCCCTGCGCGGGTATGCAGAACAAGCACCTCTTTTGGAATTTCCCCCTGCTGACACAAGCAATCCAATCCCAGCGTAATCAACTGAGCTTTGCTTCCAAGCGGCGCAATCAGTGTTGAGGCTGTTTCTGGCATGGGTGCGGTAAATATTCCCCATTCTGGAATGGATGTTTTCTAAGTATATCGTATCGAGCGCCAAATTCCCCCATATTTCATCAAATTTTAAAGCAAATGAGCAGGCATATACCTGCTCATTGGGTTTCTTGTGTGCGCTGGAGAGGACTTGAACCTCCACGCCTTGCGGCACATGGCCCTCAACCATGCCTGTCTGCCAATTCCAGCACCAGCGCAAGCGAGAGCCAATTATAACCGGCTTCGGCTGGCTGTCAAGCAATTTCTTTGACGAATGTTCCGTTTCGCAGGTCGGTCAGCGCCTGGCGGATTTCCTCTTGCGTGTTCATCACAAACGGGCCATAAGGCGCAATTGGTTCCTTGAAGGGCGCTCCGGCAATCAGCATAAATCGCAGTGAATTGTCGGGGGCGGCTTCAATTTTGAAACGGTCTCCATCGCCAAATTTCAGCATGTGCACCGAGGGCACGCTGATACCGCCATTGCTGCTCTCAAAAAGCGCCTGTCCTTCAAAGACATAGGCCAGCACGGTATGCCCGGCAGGGATGTCCATTTCGAAAGTCTTCCCGGGCGCAAGCCGAACATCCATATAGATGGGTTGGGCCGCGATTTCTGTGGCTGGCCCTTGCACGCCTTCGTATTCTCCGGCCACCACGCGCACCGAAAGCCCTTCTGCTTCATAAACAGGGATGGTTGCACCGCTGATTTCCTGGTAGCGCGGCTGCGACATTTTTAGCGCCGCAGGCAGGTTGACCCACAATTGAAAGCCATAAATCACGCCGTTTTCGCCGCGGCGGGGCATTTCCTCGTGCAAAATACCGCGTCCGCTGGTCATCCATTGCACCGCGCCCGGCCCAATCTCACCCTGGTTGCCCAGGCTGTCGCGATGCCGTACGAGACCATCGAGCATGTACGTCACAGTTTCAATGCCGCGGTGCGGATGAGTTGGAAACCCGCGAATCGGGCCTTCGATGGGGTCATTGAAAGCAAAGTGGTCAAACAAGAGAAATGGGTCAAACAGGTTTGATACTCGCGGGGCAAACGAACGCCGTAACAAAACGCCGGCCCCCTCAATCACATACTGCGGTTCAATAATTTGTTCAATCTCACGAATTTTTGTCATACGACACCTCAATGGTCGAAACTTTATCTTTCTGGTTATCTAAAATTATAAAGCCCAAATAGTTTGATGTCAAACTATTTGGGCGGGTTCTAACAACTTTCTTACCTGCGCCGGGATGCTTAAGGCTGGCCCGGCGAAGTGGCAATTTGCAGCATTTTCCGTCCGATGGCGCGTACCAGCAGGGGATTATCCTGCTCGAGAATGACGGCCAGTCCAAGCGGTGTTCCCTGCCATTCGCTGATGGTGCCGCCAATGTACCAGACTTGAACGCCCTGGCCTGACAGGCTTCTGCCGGTACTTTCCCAGAAAGCGCCTCCGTCAAACTGAAGCAGGTCGCTGGTTTGCCGGGCCGACTCAGCGCTGAAAATTCTCTGGCTGCTGCCCGGGTTTGGAAGCACCGCCCAGCCTTGCGTGGGGGTGTTTACCGCCAGTGAAATCTGGCTGGCGGGCAAAATGCCCTGGTTGCTCAGGCTGGCGGCTGCCAGGGCCATGTTCAGGGGCGAGATGCGGGCATTTTCGACCTTTTCGCTGGGGCGCAGCATCCCCAGCCTGATGAGCAGGCCGAGCGCATCACTCCCCAGTTCGGCTTGCAAAATCCCAAGCGGTTGTGGGCATCCCGAAGAGATGGCCGCAATCCATCCTGGCTCTGGGCCAGGCAAGGTCGCGCAACGCTTTGTGGGCAGGCCTGGGTTTTGCAAGAGTTCCGTCGGCAAATTAGGCAATTCGTTGCCTGTCTCGAGCCATTGCGCCAGCAGAAAAGGCCCAATGACGCTTCCTGGGGGGTATCTGCCCTGGCTGGCCCGATTGAAGAGTGGTGAATTAGGCGCGTTGAGCAGTTGCGCCCCCAATTCGTCTAAACGGTTGGGGTCGAAGCTCGGGTGAGAGGCCATTGCCAGCACTTCGCCGGTTTCTGCGTTTACCAGGGCCAGGGCCCCGGGGGCTTCGCCAAGCAATTGATCGGCGCTTGCTTGCAGTGACAGGTCAATGCTCAGGCGCACGTCCAGCCCGGGGGGCGGGTATCCGGTTAGCAAGTGCTGCCACCAGAGCACCCGGGTCGGATAGCCCGATTGCCCGCGCAGGTAATTATCCAGCGCGGCCTCCAGACCAGCCTGCCCATAGACGTTGTGTGTATAACCGATGACCGGGGCCAGGTCAGGGTAGGCGTAAATGCGCTGATAGTTCCCTGGTTCACCGCTCGAGTAGGCAATTGGGGTATTGCGCCGGTCAAGCAAACTTCCGCGCAGCACATAGCGATCGGCAATCGAGCGGCGCGGATTGTCGTAACGCGCCAGCAAATCTGCGGCCCGTATGATGCTCCACCAGCCGCTGGTCAGAGAAAGGGCCAGCAGGCCGGTACCAATCAGGGCGGGAACAGTCAGATAAGGCGAGGCTGCTGGCAGGGGGGCTGGGTCGCGCTCGTTGCGGTTGCTAATCAACAGTAAAAATAGTAATGCCAGAAAAGAGGTGACCAGTGACGAGCCTCCGTAAGAAACAAATGGCAGGGTCACGCCAGTGAGCGGCAACAGGCGCAAATTGCCCCCCAGGATAACGATGCTTTGTACGCCAATGTAGGTGCCTAGTCCTGCCGCCAGCAAGCGTTCGAACTGGGTTTCGGCCCGGATGGCAACTAAAAATATGCGCGTAGTCAATATGGCAATCAGGCTAAACAGCCCAAAACTACCAATCAGACCTGTTTCCTCGGCCAGGGCAGCGTAAATAAAATCAGAGTGGGCCACAGGCACCAGGCCGGGGGAGCCCATGCCAATTCCGCGCCCGAGCAGGCCGCCGTTGGCGATTGCCAGCAGCGACTGAATAATCTGATACGATTGTCCTGAAGGGTCTAGCCAGGGGTTGAGCCAGGTGAGTAGTCTTTGTTGAATCACCGTGACGAAAAAATATCCTGCCAGAGCGAACAAGAGTAACAGGAAGGCGCTGGTCAGCAAAATGCGCCGCTTGCCCGAGGCAAGATAGACAACGGCAGCATAGAGAAAAACAAAAATGGAGGCGGTTCCCAGGTCGCGCTGGACAAGCAAAATGCCCAGGGCGATGCCAGTTAACAGCAGGGTTGGGGCCAGCAGGGGAATGAATTTTCCGTTGATGGGGATGCGTTTGGCAAAATATCCGGCCAGATAAATCACCAGCAGGAGTTTGAGCGGTTCAGAGGGTTGCAGGTAGATGCCACAGCATCCCAGCCACAGGCGTGGCCCTGCGCCGCCAGGGTTGGCCCCCAGCACAAAGGTAGCGGCGGTCAGCAGTAAGCCGCTGGTGAGCCAGAGATATTTATATTTTTCTAGAAAATGGAGAATTGCTGGCCGCCGCAGCCCCAAAATCAGGATGGCGTAGCCAACCGCAGTCCAGGCTGCCTGGCGCAGGCCAAAATCGTCAGTCAGGCGCCAGATGCTCAGCAATCCCCAGCCGCTGAGCAGGCTGGCAATCGGCAGCAAGTAGGGGTCGCTATCGGGCAGATATTTTTTGACCTGATGGTGGGCCAGCAGGCTGAGCATGAGCCATAGCAAGACTCCCGGCCAGTGAGCCAGCCTGTAATCCACCTGCCAGCTCTGGGCTCTCGCGGCGGGCGATAGGCTGAGAGCCAGTCCCATCACCAGCACAAAACCGATTGCCAGGGCAAGCAGGCGGCCTTGGATTTGCGAAGGAGGAAGATAGTTGATTTGCAAGCGGCCTGAGACAGAGATTTAACGAATGTATTTATCAACCAGCAGGCTGAGTTTGGCGCGTGTCTCTGCCGGGATGGCCGCCGGGTTGGTAATTAGCGCGGTGGAAAGTGCCGATTGGCAGGCGCATGTCTCTGGTGCGCCCAACGAGCGGGCTAAAATTCGCAACGCTTCTTGCGCTGTGGCGGTATTGTGATTCAGGGTTCTAATCACCATTTCCACCGTCACCGGCTCGGCGCTGACGTGCCAGACGTCGTAGTCAGTGACGTGCGCCATGGTTGCGTAGCAGATTTCTGCCTCGCGGGCCAGAAAGGCTTCTGGCGAGGCGGTCATGCCGATAATCGACATTCCCCAGGCGCGGTAAGTGTTTGATTCGGCTTTGGTTGAAAAGCGCGGGCCTTCAATCGTAATCAGTGTGCCGCCATAGTGCGCGGTGGCGCCGCTTTCTTTGACAGCCCGATAAACCATGTTCGACAAATCAGGGCAGAACGGGTCGGCGACGCCAACGTGGGCGACCAATCCCTCGCCAAAGAAACTGCGCGCCCGGCTGGTGGTGTGGTCGAAGATTTGATCGGGGACGATGATGTGACCCGGGGCATAGTCTTCGCGCAAAGAGCCGCAGGCGCTGATGCTGACGATTTTGTTTGCCCCCAGGCTTTTTAGTGCGTAGATGTTGGCGCGATAATTCACCTCGGTCGGCGTAATAAAGTGACCGATCCCGTGTCTGGCCAGAAAGGCAACCCGTCTATTTTCAAGCAGCCCGGTGATAATCGGCGAGCTGGGCTTGCCAAAGGGCGTATCAGGAAAATACTCGCGGGTATCGCTCAGGCCCGGCATATGATAAAGCCCCGAGCCGCCAATCACAGCGAAGTCTAGCGCATTTGTCATTTTTTGCTCCTTGTTTTAGCCTGGTAACAGGATGTTGATGATTGCATTGCCGCAAACGAGGGTGTCGCCGTCGGTCAGGATGGTCGCCATGGTGACGGGAATATCATTCAGCAGTGTGCCGTTTCTCGAGCCAGCATCTTCGACCCACCAGTGCCCGTGCCGAAAAAATAACCTGGCATGGCGCGCCGAGACGGTTGTATTATCCAGATAGACCTGGCACTCGGGCGCCCGGCCAATAAACGCCTCTTCGGTTTCGATGTCGATGGTTTGTTCTCTTTCGCCATCAAGCAGAATGACTTGCAGGGGCTTCTTGTTTTTCTGGGCCAGCAGGCCGACTTGATTTTGCAAGGTTCGCCACATTAAATACAAAGCCAGCCCCACAAAAGCATATAGCAGGACAACTGCCAGCAATCGCAGGCCCAGGAGAATTGGCGCACTCATTTATCAGGATGATCGTTTTTGTCGTTCAGGGGAATTGTTTTCAGGGTGGCCGTACTGCGCTCACTGGCATGCGTTGAGATCGGAGCCGTATCACCGCCCGACAGGCCTTGTGGCGGGTTGTCCTGACCAAAGATAACCGGCAGGCCCGCCAATGAAATTACATCGCCAGGATAAAGCACGCTTTGGCTGGTGCGCTGGCCGTTGACGTAAGTACCACCGGTAGAGTTCAGGTCAAAAATGACAAATTTCCCGCGCACATAGCGGATTTGGGCGTGATAACGCGAAACCCGCGGGTCGTCAATCACAACCTGGTTGTCTAATCGGCGGCCAATGTTGACCACCATCTGGTCGAGCGTAAAGACTTTTGTTCCGCCAACAATCAGGAAGGCAGTTCGCAAAGCCGGCTGGCTTTCATCGGCATTCCCTGGGGATGTTGCCGTGTTTTGGGTTTCCGCGATGTTTTTGCCATCCACGCGAACTTCAATATCATCCACCGGAACGCGTTCATCAGATGCCAGTGAGATGGTTGGCGCAATGCTGAACTGAACCCCGGCCTCGCCAGTGGCCAGACGGAAAATTTTTGTAAGCCCATCCATCAGGCGCGGGTCTTTTTGCCACTGAGCCAGCAAAGACGGGTTAACAACCAGTGTAAAGTTGTGGTTGAGGGGATTATCCAGGCCGTTGGTGGCCAGGTTGGCCTTCAGCGCCTCGGTCAGACGATACGCAATTCGATCTTGCCAGATTGAACCAGGCAAGAGTTTGATTAAGTGCACTTCTATCAGGTTTTCAATCCGTTGCTCAATGTCGCTAAGTGTAATACTCATCTCGAATCCCCGAAGGTTTACGCTGAAATTTCTTTCATTGTACAACCTGGTGTCGTGGTTGGCAATGGGCCTTACGGACTATCTTGGGATGGGCCTTTGGCATTGCGGGCAAGAGGCTTCACCAGCGATGACGACAAAACCGCAGGTTGGGCAGGTGCGCGGTTGCGCTTTGCCAAGCGGGGCTCCACAAGCGATGCAGGAAGGCGCCCCAGGCTTGTTCGCCGTGTGGCAGTACTCACAAGTCAAGCGTCGCAGCCGGGCTGAGATTTGCTGGCTGGCGCCGCGCGCCCGGGCCGTTTTTTCGATAACAGCCCAGACGTTTTCAACCAGTTTCAGGCTTTCAATATCCTGGGCAATATCGTCGAGACGGTTGAGCAAATTCCACGGGTTCATCAGGGTCGCAATTGCAGATTGGCCCAGGCTGGCGGCTACTCCCAGCCAGGCTTGCTGGCCGACCATAATCATAACGCCGTCTTCAACCGTTTGTAAATGAACGGTCAGGGCAGTTTGTCCGCCGCTTGATGCCTGGCGCAGGGTTGCAATTTGCACCTTCAGGTTATGTGGGTCGCCAACAGACTGCGTGCGCAGATTGCCGCGGTTAAAATTAGCCGCCAAGGCTTCTGCAAAATCGTTTGGGGTAATCTCGCCGTAGAAAATTCGCTTGTCCATAGTTTAGATTATAATCATCTTTGTTAAAATTTCGAGAAACAGGTGAAAAATGGTTTTTCGCTCTCGCGCAATGTTGTTTGCGCTGCTCACATTTTTTGGGGCTGTTGTTTTATTTAACGCGCAGCCCGCTGCAAAAGTTTCAGCCCAGCAGCCGACCGGTTCTGTGCCGACTGTGACGGGAACACCCATTGGGACGTTTATTACGGTGACTTACCCTGAGCAAATCAATGTTCGCTCGGGGCCGAGTTCGTATTGGTACCCGGCGATTGGCGTTTTGCTCTGGCAGCAAACCGCGCCCGCATTGGGGCGCTCACCAGGCGGAGATTGGATTCAGATTGAATACCCGGGCGTTCCCGGAAACGTTGGCTGGGTCTACGCCCAGCTGGTTTCCATTTCGCCTCCGAACGCTTTTTTGAAAATTGTAGAACCGCCGCCGACACCCACGCCAGCGACCACCGCGACCATTAACCCCACCCAGGCAGCAGCGTTTGTGACCGACTTTACCCCAACGCGCTTGCCTACTTTTACTGCCCCGGCGCCTTTGGTGGTTCCGGTTTATGAAAGTGAACCTGCCGCCCGCACGGTTGTTCCGATGGGCCTGGTGATTATCTTGCTAACTCTGATTGGCGGATTTGGAACCCTGATTTCATTTTTGCGCGGGCGTTGAGCATCTCGAATGCTTTATGCTGTTTGGAAAAGAGAAAGGCTGTCCGAAGTGCCGGACAGCCTTTTTTGTTTATCTCTCTAATGCTGGCTAATTCGCGCAGCCGCACGAACCGCCGCCGCACCCACATCCGCCCTCATCCGATTCGGAGTGGCTGTGGCCCTGTGAACCGCAACCACAAGAGCCGCCGCTATTGGGGCTATCTACCAGAAAGCCCGCGCCGCGCATTGGGTCGTTCACAAAGTCAATTTTGGCGCCGCGCACATACTCTAAAGACACATCATCTACAACCACTTTGATACCGTTATTTTCGTAGGTTGTGTCATTCTCACGGATAGTGTTATCAAGAGCCATGTTGAACTGCGCGCCGCAGCAGCCGCCGCCACTCACATAAACCCGCAGAGCGTAACCTTCCAGGTTTCGTTCAGACAAAATGTTCCGAATCGCATCGGTAGCGCTTTCGGTTAGCGAGACCAGTTGGGTATTCGTTTGTTGAAACATTCGCGTCTCCTTCTCTAAATTGGATATATCTTATCAACTTTGATTTTCTTTGTCAACATTCAAAAATCCCCCGCCTGTACTGGCAGGGGATTTGAACCTGTGCAGGCCTTGTTTACGCGGTGGGCAGCCGGTTTTTCAGGGTGCGGTCAAAAATCTCTTCGTGATCCTGGCTGGAGGCCTTATTCTTCTTGACTTTGGCGGCTTTTTCGGCCTTAGAGCGGTCGAGGGCGGCCTGCCAGGCCAGTTCGAAGGCGGTCAGTTCGGGTTCGGAGGGTTCTTTTTCCATCTCAAAGTGTTCAACGCGAGGCTGTTTGTTGGCTGGTTTGCCGCGAGGCGTGCGTTTGCGTTCGCCGCGTTCGCCTTTGTCACCACGCGGGCCGCGCTCGGGGCGTTCGCCGCGCTCAGCGCGCTCAGCACGAGGGGCCGGTTCTTCGCGGACAACTTCTTCGGGCTTGGGCTGCAGGGCTTTCATGCTCAGGCGGATTTGCTTCTTTTTGCGGTCAACTTCCAGCACCATGACATCCACTTCATCGCCTTCTTTGACGACTTCCTGCGGAGTTTTGACATACCCATGAGCCATTTCGCTGATGTGTACCAGGCCCGGGCGTTCTGCGCCGATTTCAACAAAAGCGCCATAGGTTTCAAGGCGGACAACTTTGCCCTTGACAACGGTTTCGGGTTTCAGTTCGCGCCATTCGAGGCCCAGGGGTTCGATCATGGTCAGCTCGATTCGGTCCGCTTTGGCTTTGCGCACCCAAACAGTGACATCTTGCCCAACCTGGACAACATCTTCGACCCGCTTGACCGGCTCGGCCTGTAGTTGTGAGATATGTACAATTCCGGGTACTGCTTGTCCTACATCTACAATCGCCCCCGCGAGTGTTGTTTTTACTACTTTACCGGTCAGTTTGGTCTTGGGCTGCAAGCCAACTTCCGGGGTAATGGTTTCTGCCGCTGTATTGCTCATAGGTTTCTCCTGGAAATAACGGGGATAATGCCGAAGTTTGATTATACCGCAAAAAAGATAATCGTCAACTGGTTTGTTCGATAAAAGTCTAAAGTCTTCCGATTCCAACCATTTCGATTGACTAATCGGAAAGAGAGATGTAATATTTTGTCAGAAACGGAAAAGATTGTGGGCATTTTATGTATAAAATCGACAACATTGATTGGAAAATTATTAATCTTTTGATGGATGATGGCCGCATGCACGCCGCCGAAATTGCCCGACAGATAGGCAATATTTCTGAGCGGGCTGTTCGTTACCGGATTGACCGCATGATTGAACAGGGGGTTATGCGGGTTAGCGCGGTGGTCAATCCCAAATCCATTGGGTTGTCGGTGGTGGCCGATGTCTGGCTGGAGTGCGAGGCCGATTCGATTATGGAAGTCGCGCGGCACATGGCAGAGTTGGAAAATATCAGTTATGTTGCCTGTTCGATTGGGGAAACTGATGTCAGTGTGCAAATTATTGCGCGCGATACAGCGGAGGTGTACCGCTTTGTTACGGAGGTGATAGGCAAGGCGCCCGGGGTACGCAAGACGACTACATCCATTGTGCCTTTGGTGCTGAAGGACGTGTATCAGTGGCGAATTCCTGCGGAAATTGTTGAGCGAGATTTGTAAAAACCAATCCCAAAAGGAGAAAACCTGATGAGAAACTTCAGCAACAACCAGGCCCTTCAAAAGAGGGCTTATAAAGTCACCCCGTTGGGGGTCAATTCCAACTTCCGTTATTGGGGAGAGGGGATTACGCCTTACGTCAAGAAAGCCAAGAACGGCTATTTGTGGGACATGGATGACAACAAATATATCGATTATCGCATGGCTTTTGGCCCGATTATTTTGGGTCACGCCATAGACGAGGTCGATGATAAGGTCGCCGAAGAAATTCGCAAGGGCGTTTTGTTTGCGATGACCGGTGAACTCGAAATTGAAGTTGAAGAGATGATGATTGAGATGGTTCCGGGGCTCGAGCTGGTGCGGCTGGCCTGTTCTGGCACCGAGGCGACCATGCACGCGATTCGCGTGGCGCGGGCTTACACCGGGCGGGAGATCATTCTGAAGTTTGAGGGCAATTATCACGGTTTCCATGACCACACGCTCTGGAGCACTTATGCGCCCGCAGAGGCCTACGGCAACCCTCGTTCGCCCATTCCGATTCCGGCTTCGTCGGGTATTCCGCGCCCGATGGGCAATCTCATCATCACCCTGCCCTTCAACGACAAGGAAGCCTTTGAGCGCACGATGTTCTCGTATGGGCATCTGATTGCGGCAGTTATTACCGAGCCGTGTCAGGGTAATTGCGGCGCCATCCTGCCCGAGCCGGGCTTTTTGGAACTTATTCAGCAGAAATGCGAGCAATACGGGGCACTGTTTATTCTCGATGAAGTCAAAACCGGTTTTCGGATTGGGAATGGCGGCGCACAGGCTTATTACAACCTGAAACCAGACCTGATGACTTATGCCAAGGCGATGGGCAATGGCTATCCGGCGGCGGCTTTTGGCGGCAAAGAAAAGGTCATGCGAATTATCGGTCACGGGGTGGCTCAGGGGGGGACTTATACCAACAACAAACCCGGGGTAGCCGGGGCCTGGGCCACGCTCAAGATGCTCAAGGAAAAACCAATTCTCCAGACGATTGAGACGCGCGGCAAACGCTTAATGGAAGGCATCAGCCAGATTCTGACCGAAGAAGGCCTGCCCCACTGCATGAACGGATACCCGGCGATGTTCTCGTATGCGATTGGGGTTGAAAAAGTTACTAACCAGCGCACCTGGAACGAGAGTGACCACGGTTTATACCTGGATATTGTCGATGCGCTGATTGAGCGCGGAGTCATGCCTGACCATGACGCGCGTGAACCCTGGTTCATGTGTTATGCCCATAGCGACCAGGATATTGACGACACCCTGACCGTTTTCCGCGAGGCGGTCAAGGCTTGTAAAAAATAGATTTTCTTTTGCAGGGGCGCAGAAACGCTGCGCCCCTGCATGTTGAGGATGTATGACCCATCTATCTACACAAGAAATCATTGACCTGAGCAAAGAATACACCTTCTTTTCGTGGTCTGTTCAAGGTCAGGTGAATCCCATTCCGGTTGGCAAGGCGGAAGGGATTTATTTTTGGGATACGGACGGGAAGCGTTACATTGACTTCTCGTCGCAGTTGATGAACACCAACATCGGCCACCAGCACCCGGCGGTGGTGAAGGCCATTCAGGAGCAGGCGGCGGAATTGTGCTTCGTTCACCCCGGCAACACCACCGAAGTCCGCGCCCGGCTGGGCAAAAAACTGGCCGAAGTGACCCCCGGCAACCTGAAAAAGACCTTTTTTGCCCTGGGCGGGGCCGAAGCCAACGAAAACGCCATCAAAATTGCTCGTTTTTACACCGGGCGGCACAAAATTTTGGCCCGCTACCGCTCGTATCATGGCGCAACGCATGGCTCCATTGCCCTGACCGGCGACTACCGCCGCCTGGCGGTGGAACCGGCCATGCCCGGCGGCGTTCACTTCCTCGACCCGCATTGTTACCGCTGTCCGTTTGGGCAGAAGAAGGAATCCTGCCAGCGCGAGTGCATCAAGCACCTCGAAGAAGTCATCCAGTACGAAGGCCCCGATAAAATCGCCGCCATCATCATGGAGGGCGTGGTCGGCTCAAACGGCCTCATCGTCCCGCCGGATGATTACTGGCCGCGTGTGCGCGAAATCTGCGACAAATACGGCATCCTGCTCATCTCCGACGAAGTGATGAGCGGCTGG
>CAZNCT010000112.1:0-4688 GCA_964571615.1 uncultured Anaerolinea sp.
ATTTCACCTGGGCCGGCAACGCCATCGTCCAGATCGGGCGGCGCATCTGGGACGACTACTGGGGGCCGCGTATGCAGGCTGCTTTGTTGGGCCTGTTCAAGCTGGCGCATGCCTGGAATCTGTCCCATCCCAACAAACGCATGGGCCTGCTGCATGTGGTTTTTGTAGCCTACAACCCGGCCTGGCGCAAGGAAGCGATGGCCGAATTGGACCCGGCGGAGCGCGTCGGCACGATTGCCCTGGATGCCCTGCTTGGGCAGGTCGGTGGGAATGGCGGCAACTGGGCTCAGGGTTGGATCACCGAAGTGGTCTCCCCGATCCTGTCCAAAGTGATGGCGCTGGAGTTGTCTCCCTGGCTGTTTGCTGCCATGCACCAGAGTCGCTTTGTCGACATGGAAAGCTGGGTCAGGGAGCGCGCCTGGGTGGTCTTGAAGCTGCCATCCGGCACGATGGGCCGCGAAGGATCGCGCCTGACCGCCGGCGTGGTCTACAACGTTTTCGATGCCGCCTTCCGCAAAGTCACCATGACCCATCCCATCCCTTTTTACTTCATCGTGGATGAAGCCCAGGAAGTGGGTTCCGGGATGCGCCTGGAATCGATGCTGGCGGAAGGCGCCAAGTTCGGGGCGCGCATGTTCGTGCTGGCGCAGTCGCTCTCCATGCTGCGCCAGATGGAAGGCATGGAATCCGTGGTGCAGGCCCTGCTGGCCAACACCTCCACCCAGGCGTTCTTCTCCCCCGACCCCGAAGACGCCGACCTGATCCGCGCCACCTTGAGTTCCACGGTCCGCTATGGCGCAACCACCCTCGACCTTCCTTCCCTGCACTGCTGGCTGCGGGCGCGCATGGGCGGGCAGTGGCAGCCCCCGACTTTTGCCCGGGTGGAACCGCTGGCCCGGGCCGATCACATCCGCGTCCAGGCCTTGATCCGGGCAGTGATCGAAGCCCACCCAAAGGATTATGTCCTGGCCGAAGACTGGCAGAAGCGCGGCGTGCGCGCGCTGTCCGACCTGCTGCCGCCTTCCAGCCGGGCGCTCCTGGACGCTGCCTTGAAGGAAAAGAGCGCCAGATCCGGCCAGCTGACCGCCGAACGGGAGCAGGCCTACGATGAAAGCCACCGACGGCTGGGTTTCAAAGGAAAGGAATAGTGTTTCATGTCTGTTTTGTTGTGCATCGAACGCAGGGCAAGTGAACCGGGCACGCTGCCTCCAATCCCCGCTGGCGCCTATGTGGGTTACTTTGACGCCGCCGGGCGTCGCCTGGTCTTTGTCCAACCGGCAAGTGGTGGCCTGGCCTGGCTGTACCTGTCCGAGGATTGGAGCAAGGCTTTTGTCATGCGGGATGGATTATTGCCGCGCGAAATTGTCCTGTCCAGTCCGGAAGCAGCCTGGGCGATGGCCTGCTGGCGGGCGGCCAGGTTGGGCCGGCAATGAATCGCTACACTGTCTTCTGGTTGGCGCTGGGAATTTCTGTCGCCCTGATTCTGGCCTGGCCGTTCATCCTTTTGATTATCAGGGATCTTATTCCATGAGAAAACAAGCATTCTCCATTTTTTTTTTTTTTTGTCTGTTTATCCTGGGCGGAGTCGGCTGGCTGTCGTTTGGCTACCAGTTGCCATTGGGCGAGAGTCCTTGGTCGCTTTTCCTGTCCATCCTGGTTTTGAGCCTGACCGGGCTGGGGCTGGGTTTCCTGCGCATCCTGGCGCGCCGACATGGTTTTGCCCGTCAGGGATTGGTGCTTTCCGTGGCTTTGGCCATCGGGGTGTTATGGGCCCTGCCCAACCTGGTTGCGCCATGCAGCCCGCTGGTGGCGGCAGTGAGTGCCGGCGGCGTCAATTGTGATCAGTGCTGCACCTGGTGGGTACCTGCCCCGTGTTCCCTGTGCAGTCAGGCCGATTACAACGCCGGCAAGTGTCTGGGTTGTTGCCTGCGGTATGAGGCTTGCAACTGCGAAACGCCTGAGCCGGACCCGGATACACCCACGCCATTGCCGCCAACCAAAACACCCACCTCGACCCCGACACGAACGCCAACGGTTACGCCAACCTTTACGTTGACGCGTACCCAAACATTTACGCCAACTTTCACTCCCACCGCGACCTTCACCTCAACGCCTACCTTCACACCAACACCAACCAATACGGCCACGCCCACCCCCACGCCGCTCCCACCGACGGTTTCCGGGACGCTTTCCTGTTCGCGCTGGGGCCGGGATGGCTGGTGTATGGATGGGGCGCAGTTGGTCTTGAGCGCCTCCGACCCGCAAGGATTTCCCCTCGTCATTTCCGGGCATGCCGGGAATGTGCCCATTTCCTGCGGGGCTTCCTGCATTGTGAACCTGCCGGAAGGGAGTGGCATGGCTGAGTTCACGGCCACTTCATCGTCCGGGCGTGCAGCTTCTGGCAGCCTGCCCTGGAAGTATGATGCCTCGCTTCCAAAGGCCGTGGTGCAAAAGGATGGAATTGTTGGCGTAGGTGGCTGGTATGTTTCAGCCGCGAATGTTTCCGGGATGGGAAGCGATGACATTTCAGGGGTGGCGGCGGTCGAGGTCAGCATAAACGGCGGCGCATGGCAGCCGGGCACCGTTTCCCTTAAGGACGGTATTTACCAGGTACAGGCCAGGGTGGTTGACCTGGCTGGCTGGAGCGCCTTGTCTCCTGTTCAGACGGTGCGGGTGGATACCACCCAACCCATTCTGACCATGACTGCGTCAGGCACAAAAGGCGGCGGGGATTACTTCCGCTCGGCCGTGACGGTCTCCCTTATGGTGGAAGATGCCGGCTCCGGGGTGGCGCTGGTGGAATATCGGCTGGACGGGCGGGATTGGGTGGTCGGAAGCACAGTCTCCATCACGGAAGATGGTGCTCATGGCCTTGAAGGGCGTGTGACTGACAAGGCCGGCAATGTATCCCTGCGCGTAATGGCAGTGCACATCGATACCATCCCGCCAGTAGCCACCTTCATTATGCCCGCGCCAGGCTCAATCACATCGGGCAGGGGCGTTGTTCGCCTGGGCGGGAAGGTATCCGATGTCGGTTCGGGCGTCGCCGGAGTGGAACTTTCTCTCGACAACGGCAAGACCTGGCAGGCGCTGACTCTTGTAAACGAGATTTGGCGCTATGACTGGTACACCCCAACACTTCCGAATGGTTCCTACCCTGTGATTGTTCGCGCCAGGGACATCGCCGGCAATGTGCAGTCGCCCGGAACCGCCGTGACCATTCTCGTCGCCAATCATCCCCCATTGGTGGATGTACAGGAACGTTGGCATATCTGGGAGTCTGGGTCGGTTTCCGTGCGGGAGAACGGCGATGTTCCGGTGGATGGCGTGCGCGTTACCATCCGCGATCCCTTGGGGCGCTGGCCGGCTGTGGTGCAGGAATATTCGTCGCGTAATCTGCCGGGGAGTATTGCCTGGAACCGCAGGTTTGGAGACGGCACGCTTGCGCCATCTGGCGAATATGAAGTGGTGGTGGAAGCCTGGGATGGTTATGGTAATGAGGCGTCTGATAAGGGCGTGATTGTTATCCCCTTTGTGGCAGGCGCAACGGTAACAACAACGCCTGTCGTACCGCCATCCCCAAGCCCGACCGTGGCTAATAAAACATCTACACCAACAAAGGTGGTTACGCCCACCCAGATTGTAATGCCAACGACCGTACCAACCACTCAGCCCACCTTGGAGCCTGTGCTGGAACAGCCTGACAAATCACTTTCGTTCTGGCCGGTGGTGGGATTGTTGGGGATGATGCTGGCTTTGGCTTCCGCTGCTGTTGCGGATGGCCGGCCGCGCGCTTTGGCGTGCATGAAAGAAACATTCAATCAAATCATGAAAAATCAAGGAGAATAAGGAAATGGATGCTGTATTTGCGATACTCGTTTTGGGCGCGGTAATTTTCTTCGGCGCGCTGATCAGCGCCGGCAATGAACGCCAGCGTAAGGCCATTGATGGAATTCGGGAACAGACTGCGCAATGGGCGATGCAGGATTTGCGGTTGAAGCGTGAGAAACTGGCGCGGGAAGTGAAGGTGGGTGACCCAGTGGCCTGGCTAAATCAGATTGCTGCCAAAGTCTATGGCGAAAACCTTGATTTGTCAGTGAGCGAATCATTCAACAATCCACAGGTACTGGTTTGTATTTCAAAAGACGGGAAAAAACTGGCATTTTCTCCTGTCTCACCGGGAGAAATTCGCAGGATGCATCGTGGTCATAAAAACAAACTGATGCGAATGGGAAATACAAATCCATTGTGGGCATTACCTAAAAAGACGATTCACAATGAAGTGTCGATCTTAAACTCCGGGTTATATTTCGATTTGGAATTATCAATAGTATGGGAATCCCAAGCTGGTTTTCCGGGCGATTCACTGGAACGTCTTTGGATCTATGAAATCAGTTAGGTTGTTGATCCAAGAGAGCGCCTTTAACAAGATGGCGCTCTCTTGGATGCCTGATAACCAGTTGTGCAACACATTGCATCGGTCAGATTGCCCCCATTCAGATGTATCCAAGGCTGGCTCATATCCATCGATTACACCATTTACCATTGTGGCTGATTCTACAGGCCTGCGAATGCGCCAAATATAAGTGAATCATCGGAAAAAATTACGTACGTTCAGCGGGATCAATATCATTTTTAAGTTTTGGCAAAGCGTTGGTTCTGAATTAACAGCAGCTTTTCTCTCAGCA
>CAZNCT010000112.1:4698-11325 GCA_964571615.1 uncultured Anaerolinea sp.
GCTAGGATTGCCCTTCATCCCTTGCGGCGTGACATACACCCGGCAACTCAGTGAATAAGATTCGCGTTGCTCATCCCACAAATCCACACCGTTTACGCGGAAGGAAGGCGAACCAAGAAAATGTTTCTCGGCCGCGTCAGCATCGTCGAGCACCTTAACCAGATCCACCGGAGCATCTATTCCTCCAACGCTCAAGGCAGCTTTTAGATTTTCCAGCCCGGATTGCCATGATGGGCAGCCATCAAAGTAAAGCAGCTCAATTTTCATTTTATTTTCCTGAGAGATATTGCCGAATCATAAGCGCCGCAGTTGCCCCTTCCCCCGCCGCCGAGGCCGCCTGTTTGGTAGAGCCAGCGCGCACGTCGCCCGCCGCAAACAAGCCAGGAATTGAAGTCATGAGGGTCTTGTCCGTGACCACCGAACCCCACTGGTCAAGGTCTGCTTTGCCTTTGGCCAAATCGCTGTTAGGGGAAAAACCGATAAACACAAACACACCATCGTAATGCCACTCTTTTTGGTCGCCAGTGGCGCGGTCTTCCACAATCACGGCATCCAATTGGTTTTTCTTAACACGCATCTCCTTCACAGCATGGTTGACCGTGACCGACATATTCTCTTTCTCTGCTACTTTGTCTTGCAATATCTTGCTGGCTTTCACCTGCGGCAGGAATTCGACAATATCCACCTGGCTGGCAAACCTGGTCAGAAACAGACCTTCCTCGAAGCCGCTATTGCCGCCGCCCACTACCAGCACTTTCTTTCCTTTGTAAAACGCCCCATCGCAGGTGGCGCAGAAATGGACATTCGCACCAACCAAATCATCCTCGCCTGGGATTCCCAGGCGGCGATAGTGTGCGCCGGTTGCGAGCAATACCGCTTTCGCGCCATATTCCGAACCATCGGCGGTGCGCACACACAAGTATTGCCCATCCTGGTTAATATCTGTCACATCCTGCGCCTGCAAAATCTCCGCTCCGAATTTTTGCGCCTGGCGGGTCAGCCTCGCTGCAAATTCTGCGCCGGGAATACCTTCATCGAATCCGGGGAAATTATCCAGTGTTTGAGTGATTCCCGCCTGCCCGCCCAGTCCGGCTTTTTCGATAACCAGCGTTTCCACACCTTCGCGTGCCAGGTAAAGCGCCGCGGTTAACCCGGTCGGGCCGCTGCCAATGATGATGGCATCGTAAAACGTCCGCTTGGCGCGGGTATTCATTCCCAGTTTCTCAGCCAACTGCGCATTGGATGGTTCTACCAGTATGCCGCCATCTGGAAAAACAATGGTCGGGATACTACGAAAGCCCTTGTTGACCATTTCCACAAATGCCATAGAGTCGGCATCCTGGTCAATGTCCACATAGTTATACTGCACACGTTGTTCGCCAAAAAACTGCTTCGAGCGCTTGCAATCTGGGCACCAGCCGGTGCCATACAGGGTGATAATTTCAGGGGTCAGCCGAGGGTCGCTCATCGGATAAATCCTTTCAAGGAAAGTCTTTTGGGCAGCACGTCATCAGACGTGCTGCCCGTTAAAGGAAGGAGAAGTGCAAGTTTAGTTCATTTTACGGTACATCGGCAGGAAGGAGAGTGAAATCCCCAGCCCAAAAATGATGTGACCCATCAGGCTGTACCACTGCATCTCGCCAATCATAAACACCATCTGCGGCATTCCGAGCAGGACGGGCATCAAAATCAGTGCGCCCAAGATCCACCAAGCAACACCATAAACCATCCCTGCCACAAATGCCGCGCCCCAATTTTTCGGCAGAAAAGGCCCGAAAAAGCCGTACATTGCGCCAGTGACAATGCTAATGACCATGTGGACGCCAAACCCAACCACAGCATCCTCCACACGCACCAGCATTCCGACCATTGGCAACATTCCCATCATGCCCATCATCATTCCAAATGGGATGCCGCCGATGATGCCCGCAATTGCGCCCAGCCCAACCGCGCGCAGGTTCAACTTACTGAGTGAAAAACTTGTTGTAGCCATTTTATCTCCTTTGGGTAAAAAAACGTTGTCTTACTGATTAGGATACCCAGAGCCGCCAGATTCTTACCAGGCCAACCTTGCAGTAATAAAAAGTGGACAAAAGACATCTGGATTCTCAAAGGAGACTGAATCATGAACCCGAACCTGAATCCACCCCTTATCGTTACCCTGCTGCTTGCCACCCTGTTTTTGCCTGCCTGTTCCCCGGAGCAGACTCCAACATCCACGCCCCCCCCCATCCCGTCAGTGAATACCGCTCCAGTTGCATCCCACACCATCTTGGAATATGAACCCCCGCCCACCGGGGCAGAATCCGAGTTCAAGACCGATTTCAGTAAACACACCATCCCCTACAGCGAGGTTCTTTCCGGCGGTCCGCCCAAAGACGGGATTCCAGCCATAGACAACCCGCAAACCATCAGTGTGAGCGAAGCGGATGAGTGGCTTGAACCCGTCGAGCCTATCGTGCTGGTGCGGGTCGGCGGCGAAGCCCGCGCCTATCCCATTCAGATTTTAATGTGGCACGAAATCGTCAACGATACCCTGGGCGATAAACCTTTGCTGGTCACGTTTTGCCCGCTCTGCAATACCGCCATTGCTTTTGAGCGCGTCTTCGACGGCCAAACCTTTGACTTTGGCACGACCGGACGCCTGCGCTATAGCAACCTGATCATGTACGACCGCCAGACCGAAACCTGGTGGCAGCAGGCTACCGGCGACGCCATCGCCGGTGAGTACGCTGGGGCGCAACTGCCTTTTTACCCGGCATCCATCGTCTCATGGGCGGACTTCAAGGCTGTCTACCCCAACGGCACGGTGCTTTCGCGCGAGACCGGCTTCAGTCGTAATTATGGGCGTAATCCCTATCTCGGCTATGATGATGTTAACCAGTCGCCTTTCCTGTATCGTGGGAAGGAAACGCCGGGGCAACTTGTCCCGATGGCCCGCGTGCTGACCCTTGATCTGGGCGGGGAAGCAGTAGCCTACCCGTATGAAATCCTCTCCAGCCTGGGAGCGATCAACGACACGGTTGGCGGGCAACGGCTGGTGGTTTTCTGGGCTGAAGGAACAGCCTCCGCGCTGGATTCTGCCCAAATCCCAGATGGCCGCGATGTTGGCGCGGCTGTTGCCTATTCCGCCGAAGTGGACGGGCAGCTCCTGACTTTTGAAGTCGCCGATGGCGTTTTCCGAGACAAAGAAACCGGCAGCGAATGGGATATTCTTGGCCGGGCGGTTTCGGGTACACTACAAGGAGCACAACTGACCGAATTGCCTGCCATCAATCATTTCTGGTTTTCGTGGGCAGCTTTTCGCCCGGAAACGCGCATTTACCAGCCTTGAGAGCAGAGATGATGAGCAAAACCCAATTTTTCACATCCACGCGTGGAAAAGTTGCTTTTACAGATAACAACGGCACAGGGCTACCGGTGATTTTCATGCACGGCCTGCCCACCTCGAAAGAACTCTGGATCCCGGTATTGGCGAAATTACCCGCTGAGTGGCGTTTGATCACGTTTGACCTGCTCGACTATGGTGAATCTGAGAAAATCGCACGGGCCACCAATCATAAGGAACGCGCCGACACCCTCGACGAACTGCGCGCTCACCTGGGGTTGGAAAAGTTTGCGCTGGTGGCGCACGATCTGGGTTCATCGGTGGCAGTTGATTACATGGGCAAATATGCCGTACATGTCGACAAGCTGGTATTGATGAGTCCGCCAGTCTATCCCGATTTTGTTGAGCCGTTCATTGTCAAATTGGTGCGCCTGCCAAGGCTGGGCGAGGCGCTGGTGACAGTTATCAAGCCGCTCCTGTTTCGGATTGGCATGGCGCAGGGCATGGTTCACAAAGACAACCTGACCCCCGAGGTTTTGAAAGCTATCTCTGGCGGGTTCAATGGCACGGATGGCAGCGCCGCACTGCTGCGCGCTCTACGCTGGGGACGACCCTTCCATATGTTCGCCGATTACCCGGCCATCATCGCTTCGATTCGCGTCCCGACGTTTGTTGTCCAAGGGCGGCGCGACCCATATATCCCGGAAAGCCAGGTCACACGCTTGCGCGATACCATCCCGGGTTGCAAATTGGTATTCATCGAGGATGGCGCACACTTCCTGCCGCTTGATACACCGCAACAGGTGGCGCGGGAAATCAAAGCTTTCCTGTCCGAGTAATTTGCCCTGCATGCAAAATCGCCGCCTTTTGAGTAAGACGGCGATTTTGCATGCACCACAGGCTAAAAAATCTTGGTTAGTATTTCTTCCACAACTCGTGAGAGTTGCTCTGGTGATGGCAATTCACTCTTGAAGCGGGTGTGCTGGCTGACAACTTCCTGTGCAGGCTCCAGGAATTGTTCTGTTTCCTGCAAGTGTGCCGGATGACTGAGAGTATAGGCAATGCAGAAAGCAGCTTGCTCGTATTCCTCGCGTGCAATCAGGACAAATGTCAAACCAGCCAGCGTATCAAGCATGTCCGGGATCAAATCGGCGATTTTGGCGCACTCCACCGCGCGGGTGTAATGGTATTTGGCAGTGGAAAAATCCTGCATTTGAGCATGAATATGCCCCAGGTTGTTCTCTGCGATACACATACCGCGGTGCAATCCCAGCGCAGCAAACAGGGCGCTGGCTTCATAATAGAGCGGGCGCGCTGCATTCGGGTTTTCCTGCAAACGTTGAATCTCTCCCAGATTGAGTAAAGCCCCGGCCATTGCATGGCAGTCGCTCAGTTCTTTGGCAATCCGCAAACTTTCTTGCAGATATTTCTCCGCCTCGCCATATTGGGCGTTCATGGTAGAAATGGTCCCAAGACGATTGGCCGCAAGCGCCCGCCCACGAATATCGCCAAGTTGGTTGTAAAGCTGGTGGGCTTCGTAAAAATCACGCCGGGCAGAATCGTAATCACCGATCGACATGTTATTCAACCCGCTCAAAATATACAGTCGGGCAGAAACATCTTTGTCTGTTTGTGGGTTTTCTCCCAGGATGGCGCGGGCTTCGGTTAGTTTACCGAGCGCGCTGCGAAAATCACCCTGAGCGCGGTAAATATCGGCCGCCAGGCCCAGCGCAAGTGCCTGCCGACCCAGGTTCTGGCATTTTTTTGCTTGTTGGAATGCAGATTCAAGAATGCGAAGCCCGTCCTGATATTGACCTTTCGCGTTGAGAGTTTCCCCGGCGGTGAGCAAGGCATCTGCCCGGACAAGCAGATCAGCAGGTAGTACTTGTTCCAATTCAGATAAGACAGACGAAAAATCTACTGGATTTTCAGTCTGCTTGAGTTTTTCCAACGTGATTTCAATTGTATTTGCCATAAAGAAAACCTTTTTGTGCGAGATGATCAGGCAGGATGTTGGATCACATTCAGCAATGCTTCGTATTCTTCACGGCAATCACCGCAAATATCAAGGTGTAGCTTGACCAGGGGCATTAATTCGGCCACATCTTCGCCGCGGGCCGCCATTTCAGTGAATTGATCGAGCAAGGCAAAAACATCATCGCAGGTGAGTTCTTCTTCCTGCGTTTTTTCCAGCATACCAAGGATTTTTAAGGCCATCTGCGGGTCACTTGTTTGCGTGACCATATCGTCCGCCAGCGGTAACTGCGGTTTTTTGGAAAACAGGCGTTTGATTATTTCGAAGAGATTCATACCTTAATAACCTTCTGCTTTATAGAAGTCTTTATCTTCCATTCTCTTACCCCTACATTTCTGCAAAGGATGCAAGAACTTCATGTGGCGCCATACCCTCGGCTTCCATGCGGTGTTTCAAACGCAAGCGGGCATCGTGCATCAGTTTATACAGGGCGTTGCGATTCATACCCATTTTTTCAGCGGCTTCTTCGAGCGGCATCCCCTGCATACCAACGGTCATCAGCGCAAGGCGTTGTTTTTCGGTCAATTCTTCCATGATGATGCGATTAATGCGGGTCATCAGGTCATTGCGTTCAGCCATCATTTCAGGACTGGGTTGGTCATCTGCCATTTCGCGCGGGGCAGCGTCCGGGTTGTCGCTCATTTCCATTTCGGGAAGGGGAACATTTCGCCAGCGACGCCGGCGCAGTTCGCCAAGCGCCTGCCGTACCGCGATCTTATGCACCCAGGTAACAAACGCCGAGCGTCCTTCAAAGGAATCCAGATGATCCAGAACGCGCAAAAGGGTTTCCTGGGCAACTTCCTCCGCCAGGGCTTCAAACTCAGGGCTGCTGGGGTCAAGTTTTCCGGCCAATGCATAAGGCAGACCGCGCAAGATCAAATCGCGTAAATCGGCCAGGGCAGGATCACGAAGATCGCCTTCTGCACGCAAATCGGCAAGCCATTGTTCATTGGTACGTTGATTCATGGGCTGGATTATACGTCACTCTCTATCTTTTTTTGAGAACCATCCATCCAGTTCAAAGCGGCGCTTCAGGCGCAGGCGGGCATCGTGGATCATTTTGAAGTAGTCGAACCGCTCCAGTCCCAAATAGCGCGCCACTTCTTCCTTCGGCATCCGGTACATCACCATTGCCCGAATGGCGGTACGCTGGTTTTCGGTCAATTCTTCGCGGAAAATGGTATGTAATCGTTTCAGAAACGGACTAAAAGCCAGGATGGCATGGAAAATCGAGGGTGTCTTGGGCAGAGACCGCACTGGATAA
>CAZNCT010000112.1:11335-12955 GCA_964571615.1 uncultured Anaerolinea sp.
CGATTGAAACTTGATTTGGCGGATTTCCAATAGGCCCAACCTCACGGCGATTTTGAGTACCCAGGTTGTAAAAGCGCTCTTACCGTCATAGTTATGCAGGTGGTCTTGGACATAGACCAGAGTATATTGAGTTGTTGTCTCTACTATTTTTGAGAAATCGGGGCTGTCTGGAGGGATTTTGGTAGATAAAATGATAGGCAAACGGCTGGCAAGCAGGTCGCGCAAGTCATCCAGCGCGCGGGCATCATTGGCGCGTAAATCATCCAGCCAATCGGTGTTGGTGCGTTCAGCCATGAACACGATTATAAACGCACAGGTAAGCATTTGCATATCAACCCCATCTGTATTCTAAAAGTGGAGTATCTCATGTTACAAATTCCTGCTATTCCGACCCAACAAATGATAGAAGTCGACCGCGCCATGATGGAAGACTATCACATTGAGTTGATTCAAATGATGGAAAACGCCGGGCGCAACCTGGCTCATCTGGCGCGTGAGCGATTTTTGGCTGGAAACCCACGCGGCAAGCGCGTAACCGTCCTGGCTGGGACAGGCGGCAACGGCGGCGGGGGACTGGTAGCGGCACGGCGTTTGCATAACTGGGGCGCGCAGGTGACGGTTGTCATCACCAAACCCGCCGAAGACTATCGGGGCGTCCCTGCTCATCAACGCGACATCCTTCAACGCATGGGCGTTTGCCTGTGCCAACCGGGCGCAGTACCCCTGCCAGACTGCGACTTGATTCTTGACGCATTGATTGGCTACAGCCTGAGCGGCGCGCCTCGTGGCGAAACGGCGGCCCTGATTGAATGGGCAAATAAACAGCACATCCCCACCCTCAGCCTGGATACCCCTTCGGGGTTGGATACCACCTCCGGGCAGGCGCATCCACCCACCATCCGCGCCGTCGCGACCCTGACTTTGGCTCTACCCAAAACCGGGTTGCTTATACGCGAATCCGCGCCCTATGTGGGCGAACTTTACCTGGCAGATATCAGCGTTCCACCGGAACTGTATGAAATGATGGGGCTTGTGGTTCCACCGCTGTTTAGCGAAACCGACATTATTCGAGTGCATTAACAATGAAAACCGATTCGCGCGATTTCAGCAAACAAATTGCCTTGATTGCCTGGGTATTGCTTTTAGTAGGCTACTGGTGGTACACCTCTGCCAATAACCTGACGCCTATGCAAACCATGCAAGCGCTGGTACGTTTTGTCTCTGAAAGCCCGTATGGATTCCCGATTTATGTGCTGGTGTACATGATTCGACCGGTGTTCCTGTTCCCCGCCACGCTGGTGACGATGACTGCCACCTATCTTTATGGCCCGGTTCAGGGCATTGCTTACGCCCTGGTCGCAAGCAATCTCTCCACCTTGGTGGCTTACCTGATTGGGCGTTTTTTCGGTAGCAGCTTCCTGAGAAATATCGAGCAAAACAAAACGGTCGGCCGCTATGCCGACCGCCTGCGCCACGAGAGTTTCCAGACAACAATGGTCTTGCGCTTCCTGTTCCTGCCCTATGACCTGGTCAGTTACTTTTCGGGCTTGCTGAACATCGACTTGCGCTGGTTCATGCTAGCGACGGTATTGGGAAGTATTCCCGGTACCATTTCATTTG
>CAZNCT010000113.1:0-12942 GCA_964571615.1 uncultured Anaerolinea sp.
AGTAGGAGACCAGGTGCAGGGGGTTGTCTTTGAAATCCACAATCCGCTGGCCGTCCTCCGTTTCGAGGTAGGCTTCATGGACAACGTAACGCTCCGGCACGTACCAGGTCCAGACCGGCGTGAGAGGGGCGTAGGTTTCGATTTTGTAATGGGCAGTTTCCGGCAGGTACGAGCCGATAATCTCCAGGGCGGCATCCATGCCGTCTGAAGCGAGGGTGCGGTGCAGGGGCAGAATCTCCCCCAATACATCCCGCAGCGAGGAAATCGGCTTCATGGGCGGAATCCAGTCTTTGGCGCGGTCGGGAGTCTCGATGACGTAGGTCAGGCCGGGGCCGGGATGGTCTTTCATGGCCTGCACAGCCACGCGGAAGACATCGTTGCACTTCATCAGGCGGCATTCGCCCAGGCCGATGGTGCGTTTGCTGACCACCTGGCTATCGAGCAGCGCGCCGATGGGTTCAAAATCCAGCACCACGCCGCGCTCCACGTCGCGCACGAACATGGTGACGGCTACCTCGTGCGGTTTGCCTTGCAGGTCAATGGCCGTGCCTTTGAATTCTTTCAGGAAGCGGTAATCAACGCCCGCCATTTGCTCGCAGTGGTGCAAAAAGGTGATGGATTTGCTGTAGGGCAGGCCGAGAATCAGGATTTTGGCGTCCCACTCGCGGAATTTGCTGAAGATGGTGGTTTCGCCGAAGCAGTCATTGGAGCGGTGCGCGGCCAGTTCGTCGGCGTGTTTGCCGATGGCGGCCATCGAGTAGATGGGGTGGAACATGCGCTTTGCGCGCGGGTCTGTCCGCACAATTTCGGTCAGCACGCCCATCTGCGAGGGCGTGGTGCGCATATCCCAGGGCGTGCCGCGCAGGAAGTCGTAGTTGAAGGTCGGCATGATGAGCGTGCCTTCGGGGCCGATGACCTCGAGGATGGCTTCGATGACGGTTTGTGGGCCGCCCTCTACGCCGCCGGGGGCGCGCGAGAGGGTCGAATAGGCCGAATGGACGAAAATCGTGTCGCCGCTGGTCATGCCCAGGGCGCGAAAGTCGCTGGCGAGGGAGGTTTGGGTAAGCAAGGGATGCTCCAGAGGAAATGATGAATGTGGAGTGATGAATACGGAATGTCAAAAGAATTTTAACCGGAAAATTAACGGATGGCGCAGGCCTTCTTAAGGCTTGGCAGGTTTTAGGCAGGTTCTATCGGGTGGAAAGTCCGCGCGGCAGGCGGCGAAATAATCAAGAAGCCCTCCGTTTTTGGCGGAGAGCTTTGTTATTTTAGTAGTGATACCGGCAGGCCAAAATGCGGATTTTTTCTTCCAGCACTTGATAGACAAGCCGGTGTTCATCATCAATGCGTCTTGACCAACAGCCCTTCAGTTGATGTTTCAGGGGTTCCGGCTTGCCCAGGCCTTCAAAAGGATTTCGTTGAACATCCTCGATTAATTTCATAATCCGCAGGGCAATTTTACGGTCTTTTTCAATCCACCAGGCCAGGTCATCGAAGGCCGCCGGGTCAAATTCCAAGTTTTTCACGAACTTGCTCCAGCGAGATCCCGTCTGCGCGCTTTTTTGCTTCTATCAGACGTTTTTTCATGGTTTTGCTTTTGAGCAGGTAAGCGGTTTCGCGTTCGGATTCAATTTCGCGCCAAAGATTAATCGGAATGACAACGCTGGTTTTGTTGCCGTTTTCATCAGTAATAAATTGAAGGTTGTAGTTTGTCATAGGAGCCTCGATTTAACTTTACAACCTTATCTTACTGTATTTATGAGCTACTTTCAAGCCGAATGCGCGGGCTTATTTTCCTGGTTTGGTCCATGCCGCGCCGCGCCTGGTGATTGAGGTGAAAGTGTTTGCCGGGCGGAGAACGGTCTGCGCGGCAAGCGGCGGAGTAAATGCCAGGATGTTTTGGTCTTATAAGGAGGCGGTAATCCTGTAGACTCTATCTTGCGCGAGCGAAGTCGGTTGGAAACGGGCTTTTGTGGCGTGCTATAATGCAGAACGAAGGAATAAACATGACCCCAGAAATTACCCCCGAAGTGCAAGAATTTTTGTCCCGCCCGCTGTTGGCGCGGCTGGCGACTGCTTCTCTGGATGCCCAGCCGCATGTTGTGCCGGTCTGGTTTTTGTGGGAAGATGACGCCGTCTGGGTCAGTTCGTACCGCTCGACCCGCAAAATTGGTGATTTGGAGCGCAATCCTAAATGCGCGATTGTGATTGATGTCGAGCAAGGCCAGGGACAGGTCTCGGCTGTGATGATAGAGGGCACAGCCGAACTGGTCAGCGTGCCGCGCGGCGAGACCCGCGCCCGTATTGAGCGCGTTTACATCAAATACCTTGGCCCGCAGGGAGTTCTGGCGCCTGACCCGCAAAGCTGGCTGGACTCTGAAGAAAATCTGTTAATCAAAATTACGCCGAAACGAATCAAAACCTGGTGAGAAAGCATCAAAAGAAGGTTGCCCTGGGATTGCAGGCAACCTTCTTTTTTTGATTCAGATTTGTTTTACATGCCGCTCAAGATGTCTATTGCCTGGCGGATTCGGGCCAGCACGGTTTCGCGTCCAATGATTTCCATGCTCTCAAACAGCGGCGGGCTGACTTTCTGGCCTGTTACCGCCACACGCAGGATGCCAAAGACCTGGTTCGGATGCAGCCCGGCTTCTTCAACCAGCGCACGCAGCGGCGGCTCGGCGGCTGCGTGGCTCATTTCGGGCAGGGATTCGAGGATGGCAAGCGCCTTGCGGGCCACATCGGCAGATTGGGCCGGGGTCAGGTCTTTGGCCACCAGGTCTTGTGGGTTGGGTGAAACCTCGTCCTTGAAGAAGAAGCCCGCAAATGGGATGCAGTCATCCAGCGTGACCAGCCGTTCACGAATCAGCGGCACGATTTTGAGCAGTTTGGCGTCATCGACCACAAAGCCTTCACGCTCAAAGAAGGGCTTAATTCGCCCGGCAAGGTCTTCGGCCTGCATCAGGCGGATGTGAGTGCCGTTGAAATGGTCGAGTTTGGCAAAATTGATGGCCGCCGGGGATGGATTCAGGTTGTCGGTGCTGAAGCGCTGTATCATTTCGTCCAGGGTCATCACGTCATCCTCCGCGACTCCCCAGCCCATTAGGACAATCCAGTTCAAGACACCTTCGGGGGTGTAGCCCAGGTCTTTCAGGTCTTTGACAAAAATTGAGTAGCCGTCTTTGATGGCTTCGGCGGCCTCGCGCTTCGACATTTTTCCTTTGCCGCTCGGTTTCAGGAAAACCGACAGGTGAATCCACTGCGGTTCGGGCCACTCGAGCGCGCGGACAATGTTGACGTGCAGGGGAAAGGTCGAGAGCCATTCTGAGCCGCGAATGACATGGGTAATTTTCATTTCATAGTCATCGGCCATGGCCGCCAGGTGATAGGTTGGCAACCCGTCCGATTTGATCAGCACGGCGTCATCCAGCTCTTTGTTTTGCCAGGTGATTTCGCCGCGCAGCAGGTCAATCGCTTTGGTCTCGCCTTCATAAGGCATCTTGAAGCGGATGACATGCTTTTCACCGGCGGCGGCGCGCTGGCGGGCTTCGTCCAGGCTCAGGTTGCGGCAGGTGCCGTCGTAGCGTGGATTTTGTTTGTTTTTCATCTGTTCCTGGCGCACTTTTTCGAGGCGCTCAGGAGTGCAGAAGCAATAAAAAGCATGTCCACGATTGAGCAGTTCGTCGGCCCATTTCTGGTAGATGTGGCGGCGTTCGGTCTGGCGGTAAGGGCCATAGGGGCCGCCGATGTCGGGGCCTTCGTCGTATTCAATCCCGAGCCAGCGCAGGCCGTCGAGCAATTCCTGTTCAGCGCCTTCAACAAATCGCTTGCGGTCGGTATCTTCGATACGCAGGATAAATTTGCCGCCGGTGCGGCGGGCCAGGAGATAATCGTAGAGAGCGGTGCGGGCGCTGCCGAGGTGCATCCGCCCGGTGGGCGAGGGCGCAAAGCGCACCCGCACGGGAGATAAATCCATAAAAATAACCTCCAGGAGATTAAGATTCGATGACTTTGCGGCGCATGATGACGCTTTCGACCAGGCCAATTGCAATCATGTTAGCAACCAGAGAACTGCCGCCATAGCTGACAAAAGGCAGGGTCAGGCCGGTAGCGGGCATCAGATTGAGATTGACGCCCAGGTTAACCAGTGCCTGGAAAGCCAGTAACGTTGCTACGCCGTAGCTAATCAGCGCACCGTAGGCATCTGGCGCTACCCTGGCGGCCCACAGACAGCGATAGACAATGAAAGCCATCAGCAGGATGAGCAGGAAGGCGCCCACGAAACCCAATTCATGCGCGGTGGTTGAAAAGATGAAGTCGGACCAGCGTACTTTCAGGAAGCGCAATTGCACCTGGGTACCTTGTCCGTATCCCTGACCGAACCAGCCGCCCGAGCCAATTGAAATCAGCGCTTGTTGGATGTTGTAAATGTCGCCATAGCGGGCATTTGGATCTGGCGCAATGAAATTGGTGATGCGCCGGAGTTGATATTCTTGCAGAACGCCAAATTCGACCAGCAGTGGAAAACTGATTGAAATAATTGCCAGCCCGGTCAGGGCATACGCAATCAGGTGCTTCACTGGCAGCCCCGCAATCCAGAGCAGGACAAACCATAGGACGATAAGCACAATGGAGGTGCTCAGGTTGGGTTGCAGCAAAACCCAAATGGTGATGCCCATCATCATGAAGAAGCTGCGTATGGTCCATTTGGGGTCGCTCATCAGGTGCAGGCGTTTAGCAAAGAAATCGGCCATGACCAGAATCATGACAATTTTGGCAAACTCAGATGGCTGAATGAAGACCAGGGTGGTTCGGAACCAGCGCGCTGAACCAAACAGCGCCGCGCCGATGATATTCAAAGCAAACAAGACGATGATGATGCCGATGTATAACTGCAAACTGAGTGAGCCCCAGGTGCGGTAGTCCACTGAGGCAACCAGCAGGAGGGCCACAAATCCGGCAATGGCAAAGATAATTTGGCGGTCAACCAGGGGCGTGGTAGTGGTCAGCTCAATATTTCCAGCAATCGCTGAACGAATCATGGCAATGCCAAAAATCACCAGGATGGTCATTGCCCCCACCAGTGAGAAGTCAAAATAACGCCAAAAGCCTCCGCGAACCATTCTATCCTATTGCTTTCAGGCTGAATTTGCCCGAAAAATTATCCCGTTCGCCGCCTGGAGGCTGGTTTCAAGGGAATATCGGCGACCAGCCGCTGACTACGCCCTTCGGAGGCCAGTTCGACGTGCACACTGGATGGGTCAATTTCAATGTGTTTTGAAATCACAGCGAGCAGTTCTTCTTTGAGCGATTCAAGAATGGCCGGACTTAAATCAACCCGGTCGTGAATGAGAACCAACTGCAGGCGTTCTTTGGCGCTGGAGGCGCTTTTTTTGTTCTTGAATAGGTCAAAAAAAGACGACATGGCTTATTTCCTCCCTGCCAGGCGCGCCAGGCGCTCCCACAGGCCTTGCGATTCCAGTTCCATAAACGGAACCTGTTCGCCGTTCAGGCGGCGGGCGATGTTGCGAAAGGCCTGTCCGGCCCGGCTTTTGGCTTCCATTGCCAGGGGCACGCCGCGGTTCGATGCGACAATCACATTTTCGTCTTCTGGCACAATCCCGATGACATCAATGCGCAATAAGTCGTAAACATCATCCACAGAGAGCATGTCGCCGCGTTTAACCATCGCCGGGTTCAGGCGGTTGACAATCAGGGAGGGCGCTCCTTTTTCTTCGGCTTCCAGCAAACCCACCACCCGGTCGGCATCACGCACGGCTGACATTTCGGGATTGGTAACAATCAAGACCCGGTCGGCGGGCGCAATTGCATTGCGAAACCCACGCTCAATGCCTGCCGGGGAGTCAATCAAAATCCAGTCGGTTTCCTGGCGCAGTTCGTTGCACAGCCGTACCATATCGCTCGGTGAGACCGCGTTTTTATCACGCGTTTGAGCAGCGGGGATGAGAAAGAGTTCGGGCATGCGCTTGTCGCGAATCATGGCCTGGCGGGTTTTGCAGCGGCCTTCGACCACATCGACCAGGTCGTAGACGATTCGGTTCTCGAGGCCCATGACCACGTCCAAATTGCGCAGGCCGATATCACCGTCAATACAGACGACTTTTTTGCCATCCGCAGCCAGGGTAACGGCCAGGTTGGCGACAGCGGTGGTTTTACCAACCCCGCCTTTTCCCGATGTAATGGTGATAACTTTTCCTGCCATTCCTTCTCCTAACCTGGCGACCAGGGCTCGGCTTGTAAGCGGCCGTCGCGCAGGTGCACAATTTCGGGTTTGGGCGTGCCTCGTCGCGCTGGCGCGACGGCGATTTCATTTGCAATTCTCAATTGGGTCGGGGATAAATCAAGCGCCCGTACGGTGGCCTCGCGGTTGCCTTGCGCTCCGGCATGGACAACACCGCGTAACCGTCCCCAGACAATTACACTGCCTCCGGCGATGATTTCTGCGCCTGGGTTGACATCCCCGACCACCACCACGTTGCCGGGGTATTCGATGCGAACACCTGAGCGCAGAGTGCGTTCTATCCACAGGGCCGATTCGTGGTCAATCCCTTTGGCGGTCTGAATCTCAGCCGGGCGGGGTTTGTGGATGCGGGTAGCCAGACCAAGAATTTGTGCGGTGTTTTCGGTGACTGGTGATTCAGACAAGACGGCCCAGAGCATGATGCCATGTTCTGAGAGCGTATCGCGCAACGAGGATAATTCGGCGGTTTTGAGCACCTGATTGCCGACATCCAGTACCAGGCGCGCACCCTGGAAGAAAGAAGCCTGTTGCTCCACGCGCCTCAAGAGCGCCTCCTGGAGCACAGGCCAGGCGGCATCTCCCAGGGTGACCAGTAAGCCATCCTTAATCCCTTTTATCTGTACCAGGGTCGTATCGCTCATAATTGGGCGTGATTATAGCATAGGCCAGACGGGGTCATCTCTGTTAAATTGCTGACAAGTGCCTGTCTCAAGGCCGTCCGCCTTGCTGGGCCAGGTCAATTGCCTTGAGTTCAAAGTAAGCGTCCATCACCAGTTTGACCATTGGGCCTGCCACACTGGCGCCTTCGCCGCCGTTGTATGCAAAGGCCACCACGGCAATTTCGGGGTCGTCAAAGGGTGCGTAGGCTACCGTCCACGAATGGGTTGGCCAGGCGCCAAATTGACAGCGATTGGCGGCCTGCGCCACGTTGTCGCAATATTCGGCAGTACCGGTTTTGCCAGCCGGGGCATACGATACGCCTGCGAAAATATCACGCAGGGTACCTTGCGGGTCGATAACCGCCAGGCGCATGCCCTCCTGTACTTTTTGTACCACAAACGGTTGAACGCTTTTGTATAAGCCGGTTTCAGAGCAAAACCCGCCTTCGCAAACATAGTCTTTAATAATCGGGTCAACCGTAATATCCCAGCGCATGGTTGGGGTAAAGGGCGAGATGCGGCGGCTGTTTTCATCCAGCGGGGTTTGCGAGAAAGAACCGTCGGCATTTTCCCAAAATTCGAGTACCCGGCCTTCGTTGTCTGTTATTTCACGCAGCAGGGTTGGTTTCATTAACTTACCGTTATTGGCAATCGTTGCGGCAGACATAAGCACCTGCAAGGGCGTAACAAGCACATACCCCTGGCCCACTGAGGCAATATAGGTATCACCCGTTGACCAGTTTTCGCCTCGATTGATGCGTTTCCACTGCCGGGTAGGGATGAGACCATCGGCCTCACCGAGCAATTCGATGCCTGAAACCTGTCCGTAGCCCAGGGCGCGGGCATACTCAACCAGGCGGTCAATTTCGAGGCCGTTTGGAATTTCGTCTTTGTAACCACCGCCCAACTTATACAGACAGACATTGCTTGAATAAGCAATGCAGTGCACAAAGTCGAGACTACCAAACCCGCCCGGGTTTAGCACGCCGCGCCGGTTGTAAATCCAGTCCACAAACTGGCGCTCAAAGCCAGGGTCGTTGGGCGAGAAAGATTCGGTTAATACCAGAACGCCTGGCGTTTGAATGATGGTGCTGGGGGTCACAACCCCTTCATTCAGCGCTCCCATGGCGGTGGTCAGTTTAAAGACCGAACCTGGGGGATATTCATCCGAAACGGCGTGATTGAGCAAGGGCTTGCGCGGGTCTTCGGCCAGCTGGTTGTAGTAATAAGCCGGAATAAAGCGCGCCAGGCGGTTGTTCTCGTAAGTGGGATAAGACACCATCGCCAGAATTTCGCCGGTTTTGGGGTTCATGGCTACAATAACGCCGCTCGAAATGTTGATGCGGCCCAGGTAGTTGTTCCAGCCGTTGATTTCACGGATGATACCGGCTTCAGTGGCTTTTTGCAGGCGCGTATCAATTGTCAGGGTCAGGTTTCGCCCAGCAATTGGCGCAATTGGCGCCTCAAGGTTGCGGAGTTCTTGGCCGGCCACATCAATTTCAACCACACGCTGGCCGTTTTTCCCGGCCAGGATGTCCTGGAAGTAGGCTTCGATGCCCGAATAGCCTACTTTATCGCGCCGGACGACGAACCCGAGCGATTCGTAAAAATCGGCCTGGGCCGCCGGGATTGGGCCAAGAAACCCGATAAAGGTCGAGGTAAGCGCTCCGGTTGGGTAATCGCGCACTGGCTCAATTTGCACCGCTACGCCGGGCCAGTCAATGGCTTTTTCACGCACCAGCATGGCGGTCTCTTCTTTGACGTTACATTGAATTGGAACCGGGCTGTAGGGCGAGTTTGATGCGCCCAGGTCAACCAGTTGCGCAATGCCAGGGCCAGGCACGCAGGCTGCAAAAAGTTTGGCTTCTTCAACCGTGCCATTGTTGACTGGCACGCCGGTCAATTCTGAAAGTTGGCGGTAAATTTCCTGCACATCGGCCAGGTTGTCGGGCAGGTAGGCTGGGGTGATGACAATGTTGTATGAGGCAACATTGCGGGCCAGGATGGTTCCGTTGCGGTCGTAGATAATGCCGCGCGGAGCGGGGTCGTTAATAACGCGGGTACGATTTTCATCGGCCTGCGCTTTTCGTAAATCAAATTCCAGTACTGTCAGGCTAAACAGGCGTACAACGACCACCAGCATTGCCAGAAAGAATGCGCCATATAAAACCCAGGCGCGCCAGGGTTGCAGGGCAGCCCGGGGCAATACGTTGGTACTCATAGAAAATCCTCCGAGGGATAAACCCATATTGCTAAATCACGCATCAAAGAGTGTACAGGGATAGCCAGTAAAAAGTTTAGAAACAGGGTGGGTAGGGTAATTAAGGTTAAGACTTCGTCTAGCGCAAGGGGCGACCCGTTCAAGCGCAATACAACGAAAGATATCAGGTGAATCAGAACAGTTCCTAGAAAACTTACGGTAAACATGGCCAGAATGGGCAATTGCCAGACCTGTCGCAGGATGAAACGCGCAATCAGCACAACCAGCAGGTAACCGATGAAATAGACGATTGGGGGCATGGCCGAAAAGAAAGCCGCAAACAACCCCGCCGCGATGGCCCATGACCAGGCCATTTCGACCCGCTCTTGCAAGGCCCAGGCGGCCAGGAAGAGCAGGGGTAAATCTACTGTACCAGACAATAATGGGAGACGGCTTAAAATCACCGATTGCACGATGAAAATTAAAATCATCAGCGGAAAAACAACCAGGTTTTTCATGAAATCAGGGCGTGGGAATGAGCGGCGAAATATCGACCGGACGGAAGTCGGTAATCACCAGCACAATTTTGAGCGCAGCAAAATCTACTACCGGCTGCACAGAGGCTTGTTGGAAGATGTCGCTATCGCGTTTGCGGATATTCAGCACCTGCCCGACCAGCAAATCTGGCGGATATGCGCCGCCCAGACCCGAAGTCAGCAGCAGGTCGCCGGTTTCGATGTTTACATCTTGGGCGACCAGGTCGAGGAACAGGTCGCCAGAGACTGAGCCTACCAGCACCACATCGCGACCGGTGCGCTCAAGGCGCACATTGACTGCTGAGGCCGGGTCTGTAATCAATTGTACACGGGACGCATTGCTGATAACTGCATCCACGCGCCCAACCAGGCCCTGGTCGGTAACAACCGGCATGCCGCGCCGAATGCCATCGGCTGAGCCGCGGTCGATAATGACATAATGAAGGAAGGGGCTGGGGTCACGTCCAATAACCGAGGCGGCTGTGTACAGGTTTTCAGGCCGTGAACGTGAGAACTTTAGCAGTTGCGCCAGCGACTGAATTTCATCCACCTGGCGCTGATATTGCAAGATTTGGGCCTGCAGGCGCGCATTCTCATCTTTGAGTTGGGCGTTTTGGGCCCGCAGACTGGCGGCATCACCCGGCAGCGTGAAAAATTCCTGGATGGTGACAAAGCGGATTGATAACCAGGACTGGATGGATACCAGGGTGGTATTCAAGCCGGTTGAGAAAATATTTAAGTAGCCCCCAAGTGCAAGCGCCAGAATACCGGCCACTACCAGAAAGAGAATGGCCGTTTGCACGGAACCTGAAAAAGAATCTTTCATAGCAAATTTCTAAACGTGCAGGCGCAACAGCAGTGCTGTGCGTTTCAGTTAACCAACGCGGTGGCGGGTGCTGCCGCGCTCGAGGCTGACCAGGTAATGACGCATGTTTTCAAAATCACTCAGCACCACACCCGCGCCGCGCGCTACGCAGGTCAACGGGTCTTCGGCCTGCCAGACGCGCAGGTTTAACTCATCGGAAAGCCGTTCATCGAGGCCCTGTAACAATGCGCCGCCGCCTGCCAGGCAAATGCCGGTGTCCATCAGGTCGGCTACCACTTCGGGCGGGACTTCATCCAGCGCATCGCGGATGGTATCAAGAATGACTTGCACCGACCCCGAGAGCGCATCGCGGATTTCGACCGAGGAGACTTCGATGGATTCGGGCAAACCGGTTACCAGGTTGCGCCCGCGCACTTCCATGGTCTTTTCTTGCGGCAGGGGGTAGGCCGAGCCAATCTTCATCTTAACCTGTTCGGCAACGCCCTCGCCGATGAGCAGGTTGTACTTGGCGCGGATGTACTGGACGATGTCTTGATCCATCTCATCGCCAGCCACGCGCAAAGACCGGGCGACAATCACGCCGCCCATGGACATAACGGCGACCTCGGTTGTGCCGCCGCCGATATCGACCACCATCGAGCCTTTGACATCGGCCACAGGCAGACCTGCGCCCAGCGCCGCCGCGACAGGTTCTTCAATCAGGTGCGCATCACGCGCGCCTGCCGACATGGCGGCGTCGTAGACGGCTCGTTTTTCCACCTCGGTGACGCCAGCGGGGATGCCAATCACCACCCGGGGGCGCGAGAACGGCACAATGCTTTGCTCATGTACCTGACCAATAAAGTAACTGAGCATGTCTTTGGTGATGTTAAATTCTGAAATAACGCCATCGCGCACCGGGCGCACGGCAATCACATTGCCCGATGTGCGGCCCATCATTTCTTTGGCCTTCAGGCCAATGGCCATGGGGGTGCGGGTGCGTTTTTCAACGGCCACCCAGGATGGCTCGTTGATGACAATCCCTTTATTGCGCACAAAGACCAGGGTGTTGGCGGTGCCCAGGTCGATGCCGATGTCGAGAGAAAAAAGACTGAGTATCCAATCCAGCGGATTGAAAGCCACAACTTACTCCTGGAGAAAAAAGAAGATGATAGCAGGGAAAAGAAAACCGGGCGCGCGGCCTGGAAAAATCATCGTGAGATTATACCACGAGGCCCGCGGGCCTTCCTTGAGCGCCCAATCGGCATTTCTGAAAGGCTTTAGAAGTTGCGGTTGATGATGTAACGCGCCAGGTCGGCCAGCGCCATTTGGGCCGGAGATGGCCGGAAGCCTGCCAGGGCGCCCAAAGCGCGTTCGACCCGCTGTCGGGCTTCCTGAACGGCGTTTTCGATAGCGTTGCTGGCGCGAATGGATTGCACCAGCCTTTCCATTCGCTCACGATTGCCCCAGCCGCCGTCTTTCAGCAGACGCACGTCGTCATCTGTCGGGTTGTCTTCGACATAATACAGGGCCGGGAGCGTCACCAGGCCCTGCAGAAGGTCGGAGCCAACTGGTTTGCCTACGGCGACCTGGTCACCGGTGAAGTCAAGGACATCGTCCACAAGGTGGAAGGCCATGCCGGTCTCGTAACCAAAGATGCGCATGGTTTCTATTTCATCTTCGCTGGCAGGGCTGACCATGGCCGCTGCGCGCGATGACATTTCGAACAGGGATGCGGTTTTGGCGTAAATGCGTTGATAGTAGTTTTCGCGTGAAATCGAACCACGCGCGGCAAACAATTGGGTCAGTTCACCATTGACAATGATGGCCAGGGTTTCGGCAAATAGCTTCATCAGCGCCAGGTTTTCGGCTTCAGCCGCCAGTTTGGCGGCTCGCGCAAATAGAAAGTCGCCCGTCAGCACTGTTGCGGCTGGAGACCAGCGCGCGTTGAGGGTCGGCGAACCGCGCCGCAGGAGTGAGCCGTCAATCAAATCATCGTGAACCAGGGTGGCGGTGTGCAGCATTTCGACCGCTGCGCCCAGGGTGACCAGTTTTTCTTCGGGCGCGCCGAACATTTCTCCGACGAGAAAGCCCATGGCCGGGCGGATGCGCTTTCCGCCCGAGGCCAGCAGGTGGTCAAGGGCCGCGTTCAGGTCTGGATGGCTTTTTTCATCCACCTGGGCGCGCATTCGTTTTTCAACCAATTCGATTTTGTCTTGGACAGTTGAGAAAAAAGAGACCGTGCTCAAACGTTGCCTCCCCAGCAGAAAAGCCGCGCCGCATTGGCGGAGGTGATTTGCGCGACTTTCTGCGGGTCTATATTTTGGATTTCCCCAATTTTATCAGCAATATAGCGCACAAAAGCAGGTTCATTGCGTTGTCCTCGCTCTGGAACTGGGGCGAGAAAGGGGGCGTCGGTTTCAATCAAAATCCGGTCTAATGGCAGGGCGGCGACAACCTGACGCTTGTTTTCGGCAGTT
>CAZNCT010000114.1:0-12769 GCA_964571615.1 uncultured Anaerolinea sp.
TTTTCATCGCCGGCATACGCCCACTGGACGGTCGGGATGAAGGTGTTCATGATCAGTTCTTTCTGCTGCTCTTCGGGAACGAGCGGGTAAACGGACTTGATCAGGTCCAGTTTATTGGTGCAGTAGGCAATCGCCTGGCGAACACGCAAATCGCCCAGAATGGGGTGCGGGGTGGTGAAGGGTTCTGCTTCCTTTTCAACTTCAACCACGACGGTCTTTTCAACTTCGACCTGCTTTTCAACTTCGACGACCTTGGTCTCGACCAGGGTCTGCGGACCGCAGGCAGCCAGAACCATGCTGGCAACCACGAGCAGGCCCAAAACGTACATCAAGCGATTCTTAAGCATTGTATTTCTCCTCCTGAGAAATTTAGAACGGGGGGTTTGGGATACAACAAACTAACACGGGTTAATGCAGTATCTTGCCGTTAATCACCTCCTTCTCAGAGGATTTTTCCTGTCGGACAGCATCCGAACTATTAGGAAAGACTTAGAGCATTACTATAGCACAAGGGTTTTATGAAGTCAAGAAAAAGGTCTTTTCAAGGCGGCCCTGACGGGTGATTTTTGGTCGTCTGGCAGCGCGTAAACGCTTACGGAACAGCACAAGCCGGGCTGGTATCCCATTCTTCCAGATTCCATAAGTCAAAAAGCGCGTTGGGGGTCAGGCTAAAATTGCACAAATCAGGTCGGGCGGCAGCCACCCGCAAACGAGCATACAGCGGAATAGAGGGCAGGTCATTGGCAAAAATGGTCTGCAACTGGCTGTAATTAGAGCTGTAATTGCTCTCACCTGGCAAAACGCGCTGTGCTTTCTGACAGAGTGTATCAAAGTCGGGGTTGCGATACCCCATAACATTCAGCCCAAGCCAGTTGTTGGCTGAGGTCGGGATTTGAGACTCAGTATAAGGAGCACAGGCAGGCTCAGGCCCAATTGACCCAACTGCATAGGCGGCCAGGTCAAACTGGCGGCCAAAGAGCGGCCCGCCCGGCCCTGGGGCATACAGGTCATTGACCGAAAGATGCTGGACGTTAACGCCAATGCCGCACTCGCGCAACGAGGCCGATAAAATTTCGGCGGCCTGCCTGCGCTGTAAGGCATCGGAGGTCAGGTAAGTGACCTGCAGCGGGGTGTTGTCGGGCACACCGTTCACCTGGCTGGCCAGGCGAGGCGTGGCGGGGTTTTTGTCGGCATCGAGCCAGCCCACTTCTTCAAGCAGTGCGATGCCTTTGTTGGCATCAAAGGGATAAGCCGTGACCCCAGAATTGTAGACCGGGTGCGCCTTGGGCACAAACGTATCTGGGACGAAAGACAGCCCCAGGAGGACATCATCGACAACTTTTTGGCGATTGAGGCAGTAGGCAACCGCCTGACGGGTGCGCACATCGGCAAACAGGTTGGGGCGGTCGGTCAGGCCAATGCCGTCATCATAAGAAGCCGGCAGAATGCCGAAATCGAGGCGTTCGCTGAGAGAGCCTTCGGTAATGAGGGCCTTGAGGGCCTTGCGAGATTCAAACTCCAGCACCAGTTCCAGCTGGCTATCCAGGCGCAGGCTGGAGTCGAGAACGTCACACTCTCCGGCGGCCAGGGCGCCCAGGCCGCTCTCGTTATCGCGTAAAAAACGGAAGGTTAGAATTTCGAAGGCGGGTAATTTTTCTTCGGCACGGAAGTAGCCAGGATTGCGGCGCAGGCGGATGGATTCGCCGCGCGTCCAATTCTCAAAGACGTAAGGCCCCCAGCCAAGAGGCGGGCGCGCTTCGAGGTTTTCACGAGCCAGTTCGGCGGCAGAGAAACGGCCCCAGGCGTGGAAAGGAAGCGGGCTCCAAAAATTATCGGCAAAAGTCGGGTCCAGGAAGCCAGGGCGGCCCCACCACTGCACGCTCAGGTCATCCAATTGTTCGTAGTTCTGCGTGCGGTCAACCAGGTATTTTGAGTTGGGGGTCGCAGAGTCCGAATCGATGCGGAAGGCAAACAGGGAATCTTGAGCGGTGACAGGCTGCCCATCCGACCACAACACTTCGGGCTTCATACGAAACGTGACCACCATCTGATCCATCTCGACTTCGCCGCTGCCGCTGTAGCGCTGCGAACAGGCCAGGTCGCGGCAGCCCGCCGGGAAGAAACTAACCCCGGCATCGAGCAGGACCACCTCATCATCGGTATTGACCACCAGGTCGCCACGCTTGGCTTTGACGGGTACCACCTGCGCATCCCCATTTTCGAGGCTGGGAATATCTTCAAGAATGACGGGCTGATAGCCATCCAGAAAGACATCTATGGGGCCATCATAAAGAGCCTCGAGCACACTACGCGCCGCCAGGTTGGGATTGCCATACGGATAAAGAGTGTTTGGCTCCTGACCAAGGCAAATGGTCAGGTATTTGGATTGAATCGGGCTGACCTCGGGCAGGGTTGGCGTTGGGCTGACCGGCGAAGAAGCCGGAAGGGTCTGGGTTGCCAGGGTTTCGGGTGTAACCGCCGGGGCATTACAGCCTGCCAACAGGGCCGCAACCAAAAGCACAATAAAAATGGTGACACGCTGGCGCATAACGATACTCCTCGCAATTTACATTCAAAATAGACGATTGGCACAATATAACACAAGAAAAGCGCCTTGAGCGGCCTCGAAAAATGCCCATGGCAGGGTGAAGTATAATTGCGGATAACGCTTCTGACATTGAGGTCAAAATAATGAAAAACAGATTACTCAGGGCCATGACCGGGCTGGTGATTGGATTTGCCACCGGATTGGCCTACGCATTGGTAAGTGAACACATCAACCCGCTCTTGTACGCACAATTTCATATTTATTATCAGGCCAGCGAGGCGATTACGGCCATGCTGCGGGCCGGATTAATCGTGGCCTTGCTGGGCTTGCTGGCCTGCCTGCCCGATTCATCCTCCCGAGGTATGTTGCTGGCGGCAGTAGCATCAACGATTGGCATGGTGGCTGCGGGCCTGCAAGGAGCAACCCCCGAAGCCATTGCAACAACCGCCCTGCTGACGGCTTATACCTTTCTGCCAATGGTCATCCTGTTCCTGCCGCTCAGCGCACTGTTGCGCTGGTCAGCCAACCTGATTCAAAACCAGGAGCAGCCGATACAGCCAGCGTGGAAGAAATTTAGAGGCGTCATGGCCCTACTTGGCCTGGCTTTGCTGGTTGGCAGTTTTTCGGCTTACCCGCGAGATGCACAAACCATGCTGAAACGAATGCAAGATGTGATTGAAAAAACACAAAGCGGAGACAAAGCCAACCTGCCTTATTTTTTTGAAAACATTGCCGATACCGTTGAAAACGCCAGCCCCAATTACAGCCTGGCCTGGAGTGACGACATCCGGTTCTTTCCGCTTGGAACAGGCAGTGAAAGTCTGGCGGCAATAAATGTCGGCATGAGCGCGGTCACCGCCCGGTTTGAAAGCGGCGAAACGGTGGCTTGCCTGTTCAGGTCTGATGGCGCATTTCAACTCTGCGCCCGAATTGAGTAAGATTTTTCAACAAAGGAATTGGCGATGAAATCATCTCTCCTACCGCGCAGCCTGATAGGGCTTGGCCTGGGGGCCTGGGTTGGCCTGGTGTATGGATTGGTATCAGCCAATATCAACAAAATCGCCATTCTGGATATTCCGATTCATTACGAATTTGGGGATGCGCTGAGCATCACTGGCTGGGCGCTGGGGGTGGCGGCGGCGCTCGGGTTTCTGGTTAACCTTCCCCATGAAATGTTTCGCGGTGCAGTACTGGCTTCGCTGGCGGCGGCGCTGGGGGTGGCGCTGAACGGCGTCATCGACTCGCTGACATCAGCCGAACGACTGCTTTCGGCCCTGTTCTTGCTGACGTTCGCCTTTCTGCCCCTGCTTGTGCTCTTCCTGCCTTTCAATTTATTCCTGCGCCTGAGCAGTCAGGAACTTCTGCCAGCCGAAGGCCAGACGAAATGGCTCACCTGGCCGCGCTTGAGAAACCTGTTAACCTGGACGGTTCTGGCAATGCTGGTCGGGTCGTTTTCACTGTATTCAGACAATGCCCGTCAGATGATGCGGCGCATGAACACGCTGGTGCTCTCCATTCAAAGCGGACAGAGCGAAGCCCTGCCACTAGCGCTGACCGGGTATCGCAGTGCGATTAAGAATACCAGTTCTGAGTACACCATTTCCTGGTCTGACGACCTGCGCACTTATCCAGACCCGGTTTTTTTTGAAGACACCACCACCAGCCTGCGGCTAAACGTGGTCACAGTGCGCTTCAAGAGTGGTCAGTCTTTGTATTGTCTCTTCCGCGAGGTGGACCGCAATCTGTACCTGTGCATGATGCTCGACCAGCGGCCCTATACCGAGTATCGAACCATGGCCCCATCGGGGTTCATGTGGTTCCCGAACCGCATTTTTGAAGTCATCAATCGGTTTATTCTGCCCCGGGTAACGGGAAAACCCTAAATTTTTCAGGAGGATGGTTTATGCTCAAGGAATTTCGTGATTTCGCCATGCGCGGCAACGTCATTGACCTGGCTGTCGGTGTGATTATCGGCGGCGCTTTTGGGAAGATTGTTGGCTCCATGGTCAATGATATTCTCATGCCCATCATCGGCCTGCTGATGGGAGGCATCAACTTCGCCGAGTTGTCTCTGACCGTCGGCAACGCTGTGGTCAAATGGGGCGCGTTTGTGCAAACCGTGGTGGACTTTGTCATCATCGCTTTTGTTATCTTCCTGATTGTCAAAGCCGCCAACAAAGCCAAGAAGCAAGAACCCGCCCCTGCCCCGGCAGAACCAACCACCAAAGAATGCCCGTTCTGCTTTACCGAAATTTCCATCAAAGCCACACGCTGCCCGAACTGCACATCACAGTTATGAGTGGTTGGTGCGTGGGTACAGGTACTTAACCAACCTGCCGCCTGAACAGAAAACTCTACTGAGACACGGAGCAGACGGACCAACGCGGAGATTGACAAAAAACTCCGTGGAACTCCGCCAACTCCGTGTCCGACTTTTCCAACCTGGAAATACAGCAAGTCAGGGAACAGGGTTATAGAACAGATTAAGGTACAATCCAGTTCCCGATTTTGCTTTACAAGATTACCAATTCCCAATTACCTCCATGGATTTTCTCGACAAACTCAACCCCGCCCAACGCCAGGCCGTCACCGCCGGGGATGGGCCGATTCTCGTCATGGCCGGGCCTGGTTCTGGCAAGACGCGTGTGCTGACTCAACGGATTGCATACCTGATTGCCTACGAAGGCGTGCGTCCGTACCAGATGATGGCCGTCACCTTCACCAACAAGGCCGCCAGCGAGATGGGACACCGCGTGGCCGACCTGCTTGGCCCGGAGATGACCAGCGGCCTGTTCCTGGGCACATTTCACTCCATTTGCGCCCGCCTGCTGCGCCGCGAAGCCGACAAACTGCCGGTCTCGTCCGATTTTGTCATCTTCGACGCCGACGACCAGCAGAGCATTGTCAAACGCGCCATCAAAGAACTCAACCTGAACGACAAACTCTATCGCCCGGTGGTTGTCCATGCCGCCATCAGCCGCGCCAAAAACGAACTGATAGACCCCGACCACTTCCCGGTCATCACTTACCGCGATGAAGCCGTCAAGCGCATTTACAAGCGCTACCAGGAACTCTTGCGCGACTCGAACGCAGTTGATTTTGACGACCTGCTCTTGATGACCGCTAACCTGCTGGCAGAATTTCCCGATGTGCGCGACAAGTACGCCCAGCGCTTCAGGCACGTGCTGGTCGATGAATTCCAGGACACCAACCAGGCCCAATACGCGCTCATCAAGCACCTTTCCTCGGCGCACGGCAATCTCTTCTGCGTGGGCGATGGCGACCAATCGATTTATGCGTGGCGCGGCGCCGATTACCGCAACATTCAACGCTTCGAGCAGGATTTCCCCGGCGCGCAGGTCATCCTTTTAGAGCAAAACTACCGCTCCAAACAAACCATCCTCGACGCCGCCATGGCTGTCATTGATAAGGCCCGCAATCGGCGCAAGAAAAAACTCTTTACCGAACTCGGCCAGGGCGAGCGCATCAACTACTACGAAGCCCTCGACGATTACGGCGAAGCCAGTTTCGTGGTCGATACCATCGCCCAACTGGTCGCCAGCAAACGGTTCGAGCCTGGCGAATGCGCCGTGATGTACCGCACCAACGCCCAATCGCGCCTGCTTGAAGAAGCCTTTCTGGCCGCCCGCCTGCCCTACAAACTGGTTGGGGCGCAGCGCTTCTATGGCCGCCGCGAAGTCAAGGATGTGATTGCCTTCCTGCGCCTGGTTCACAACCCCGCTGATGAAGTCTCGCTCGACCGGGTCATCAACGTCCCGCCGCGCGGAATTGGGGAAAAATCTCTGCTGACACTGCACACCGTTGCCCGAACAGCCGGACTCAGCCCTGGCGCCATCCTGCTCGACCTGGCCCGCGGATCAGACTCACCTTATTTTGCCCAGTTTAGCGGACGCGCCGCCCTGCCCCTGGCCGATTTCGGGGCCACGCTTTCGGCCTGGCGCGGGGTTGCCATGGCATTTACCGTGCCCGAACTGTTTGACAAAATTTTGGCCGATGTAAACTACAAAGATCACCTCGATGACGGTACCGAAGAAGGCCGCGAACGCTGGGAAAACGTGCTCGAACTGCGCCGCCTGGCCGAAGAATACCAGAGCCGCACCCTGGCAGAATTCCTCGAAAACGTAGCCCTGATTTCAGACCAGGACACCCTGAGCGAAAACCAAAACGTGCCCACCCTGCTAACCCTGCACGCCGCCAAGGGACTGGAGTTCGGCGCGGTCTTCATCGTCGGGCTGGATGACGGCACCCTGCCACACAGCCGCTCGTTTGACGAGCCAGAGCAGATGGAAGAAGAACGGCGTCTGTTCTACGTCGGTATGACCCGTGCTAAGGAGGCGCTCTACCTCGTCCGCGCCCTGCAACGCGGCGGACGCGGCTACGCCGAAAGCACGATTCCGTCACGGTTTTTGGAAGATATTCCGGCTGAGTTGTTAAACGGAAAAAACCGCGCAGGCAGCAGCAAACCTCGAAGCGGCGGCACAGGCTACAATCCGCGCCGCGATACGTGGACCTTGCCCGCCCCCAAACACCCGGCCCCGGTCATCGAACCCAAATTTCGGGCCGGGATGCGCATCAGTCATCCCACCTGGGGAGAAGGCATTGTGCTCGACAGCCGCATTCAGCAAAATGATGAAATTGTTGAAGCTGCCTTTGAAAGCGTCGGGTTTAAGCGCGTTTCGGCCACCCTGGCGCACTTGACCATTTTGAAATGATTTTTTTTGGACACGGATTTGACGGATTTACGCGGATTTTTCTTAAAAAAAACGTGAAGTTCCGTGAAATCTGCGTAATCCGTGTCCCCAAAACCTTGTGGAGGATACCTTGACCCAAACCCTGAAAATCGTCATCCCGATGGCCGGATGGGGGACGCGCATGCGCCCGCACACCTGGAGCAAGCCCAAGCCGCTGGTCAGCGTGGCCGGGCGGACTTCGTTTGACCACATGATGGCCATGTTCGACAGCCTGCCCAGCGATATGGAGGTCGAGTACATCTTCATCATTGGGCCGTACCTGGGCGAGCAAATTCCGATTTATGTCAAGAAGAATTACCCGCAGATTAAGGCCAGTTATGTGGTGCAGGAAGAAATGAAGGGCCAATCGCACGCGCTCTGGCTGGCGCGCCACTCGCTGCACGGGCCAACAATTATGGTCTTTTCGGATACGCTCATCGAAACCGATTTCAGTTTTATCGCCAGCGAAGCCCTGGATGGCGTTGCCTGGGTCAAACCTGTCCCCGACCCGCGCCGCTTTGGGGTGGCCGAGGTCGATGCTGCCGGGAGAATCTCGCGCCTGATTGAAAAACCGCAAACGCTTGAAAACAACCTGGTGCTGGTTGGCTGTTACTTCTTCAAAAAAGGTGAAGACCTGGTAGCCGCCATTGACGAACAAATTAAGCGCAACGTGCAACTGAAGGGTGAATATTTTCTGGCAGATGCCATTAACATTATGCTCGAGCACGGCGCACAAATGCGCCCCGAAAAAGTAGATGTCTGGCTCGATACGGGCACCATTCAGGCCACGCTGGAGACAAACATTTACATGCTCGAGCATGGACGCGACAACTCTGCCGATGCGGAACTGCGCAGCGGGGTGAAGGTGATCCCGCCGGTTTTCATTCACCCGAGCGCGCGAGTCGAGCGGGCTGTCATTGGGCCGCACGTTTCGATTGGCGCCGGTTGCGAGGTGGAGGATTGCGTCATCCACAACAGCATTCTTGACGATGGCGCGGTGGCTGTGCAATCCGTTTTGCAGGCCTCGTTTATCGGCAGGCAGGCCCGGGTTGAGGGCCGCGCCCGCACCGTGAACATTGGCGACAACAGCAGCATTCAGTTTTAGTGAATTTCTATCGCCCCAAAAAGTGACATCCTGCCCTGCCATTTTGGGCAGCAGACTTGTACAATCAAACCGGTACCCCACTTACACCCCTCTGGAGGATTCATGCAGGCCAATATTCAGAAGAGTTATCTCTCAAAACGAGCCGCCAACCTGAAACCGAGCGGCATTCGCAAGTTTTTCGATATTGCCGCCACCATGAAAGATGTCATCTCCCTGGGCATCGGCGAACCTGATTTCACCACCCCCAAGCCCATTCTTAATGCGGGCATCCGCTCGTTGCAGGCAGGGGAGACCCATTACACCTCCAATTCGGGCAAAATAGAACTGCGCCAGGCGATTGCCGAAAACCTGATGCGCCTGTACCAGGTCAAATATGACCCGGCCACCGAAATCATCGCCACGGTTGGGGTTTCGGAGGCTCTTTACCTGACCTTTACGGCCCTGCTCGACCCCGGCGATGAAGTCATCATCCCGACCCCGTGTTTTGTCTCGTACCAGGCGGAGGTCTATCTGGCCGGGGGTGTGCCGGTGGAAATTCCGAGCCGCCGCGAGAACAACTTTGCGGTAGACCCCGATGACATCCGCAAGGCCATTACCCCGCGCACCAAAGCCATCTTCATTGGCTATCCCAGCAACCCCACCGGGGCCGTGGCCGAGCGTGAGATACTGGTTGAGATTGCCAAAATTGCCGAAGAATTTGACCTGATGGTGGTCTCAGATGAAATCTATGACCGCCTGGTCTATGGCTTTCAGCATGTCTGCTTCCCGGCCCTGGGCGAAAGCATCAAGCGCCGTACCGTGCTCTTGGGCGGGTTTTCCAAAAGCCACGCCATGACCGGCTGGCGCATCGGTTATGCCGCTGCCCCAGCAGAAATCATCGCCGGGCTGGTGCGCATTCACCAGTACACCATCATGTCTGCGCCGACCACCGCGCAAGATGCGGCCATCGAGGCCCTGAAGAGCGGAGAGCCGCATGTCGCCGAAATGGTGGCCGAATATGACCGCCGCCGCAAACTGATTGTCGGCGGGCTGAACCGCCTGGGCCTCGATACGTTTGAGCCGCGCGGCGCGTTTTACGCCTTCCCCAAAATTAGCGCCAGCGGCATGGATGATGAAACCTTTGCCGAAAAGCTCTTGCACGAAGAGCATGTCGCGGTCGTGCCGGGCAACGCCTTCGGCCTGGGCGGGCAAGGCTTTGTGCGCTGTTCATACGCCACCGCCTATGAAAAAATCGAAGAAGCCCTGCGGCGCATTGAGCGCTTTATGCAGCGTTACGGCTGAAGAAACGGGGAAGCATGACCGAAAACATTGACGCCAGCGTTATAGTTGTTGGAGCCGGGCCAGCCGGAGCCACAACCGCCTACTTTCTGGCCCGCGCCGGGGTAGATGTGCTTCTGGTAGACCAGGCCACCTTCCCACGCGACAAATCATGCGGCGATAGCATCTGCCCGGGTGCGGTGGGTGTGCTAGACCAGATGGGCCTGCGCCAATGGGCCGAGTTGAAAGGCTATGCCCGCAACATCGGCTACCGGCTCAGTTCGCCGAATGGCTCGGTAGCCTTTATCCCTTTCCCCAACCAGTTTTCAGCCCACCCCAATTATTTGATTCCGCGCCGCGAGTTTGACCATGCCCTGGTACAGCACGCTGTTGCCGCCGGGGCGCGCCTGCGCGAGGGCGTGCGGCTGCTGGAAATGGAACGTTTCAGTTCCGAGATTGTGCGTGTCAGCGGGCTGGCGGGCAAGCAACCCGTCAGCCTGACAGCCCGGCTGGTAATTGCCGCTGACGGCAGTATTTCCGCCTTCACCAGCCGGCAGGGCATGGTTCCTGGCCCGGCAGACGGCCTGGCCCTGCGCCAGTATTACCGCAACGTGGCCGGTGAGCCAGGGCTGTTTGAACTGCATTGGGAAAAATCCGTCCTGCCCGCCTACGGGTTCATCTTCCACCTGAACGATGGCCTGGCCGTGGTCGGCACAGGCATGTTCCGCAAAGACCAGCAGCGCCTGAAAGCCAACATTCAGGAGCGCCTGGCAACCTTCATCAGCCAGAACCCGTATGCGCGCGAAGCGCTCAAAAATGCCGAACCGGTTGGGCCGGTAGCCGGGCATCCCTACCGCGACGACGCCGAACACGTGCGCCCTTATGCCGACAACCTGATGCTGGTCGGTGACGCCGCCGGAACCGGACACCCCATGACCGGTGAAGGGATTGGCCCGGCCATGCAAAGCGCCGAAATCGCCGCCCGTTATGCCATCGAAGCCCTGCAAAAAGGGGATGTCTCGGCCAGCGGGCTGGCCGCATACGGCGAAGCCTTCCACAAACACTTCGACGGCCTGCACAAAATCTCGCAGTTGGCCCGTAACGCCCTGACCTTTCCCTGGATGGTGGACCGCACCATTCAGGCCTGCGCCAAATACCCCGAGTTTGGGGCCGCCATGGCGGGCATCCTGGCCGGAATTGTCTCACCCGGCGAAATGCTCAAGCCCGGCATGGTCTGGAAGTTGCTCAAGGGATAAAAAGAAAAAGGTAGAAAGCGGCTCAGCACTTTCTACCTTTTTCTTTTCTACGGCTGCCTTCAGGCTTTTTGCAAGCCCAGCGGCTGCTTGCGAATTTGGGCATCGGCGGCTTTGGCCAGCACTTTGCCCACCAACTGCTCGGGGATATCCACCAGCGAACGTTTTTCGTGAATGGTGATTTTGCCAATCACTGCGCCCGGAATATCGGCATGGGCGGCAATTGCGCCTACGATGTCATTCGGGCGAATCCCATGCTCTTTGCCCAGGCGGATGCTCAGGCGCACCATGCCCGGTTCGTGAGACACACGGCTGGCAGGATGGTCGTTGAAACGCCCGCCCGGCCCGGCAGAATGGTGCTCGGCGCGTCCGCCCCGAGGCCGGTCAGCGCGCTCAAAAGGCCGCTCAAAGACCCGGGCTTTTGGCTCCTCCACGGGGTTAACCGCCGCAATCGGGCGCTGTTTTTCCTCAGCGCGGACAATTTTCATCGCCACTGCCGCAATTTCGAGCGGGTCGTGCCCTTCAGCCACCAGTTGCTCGGCCAGGGCGCGTTCGGCCTTGCAGCGTCCACGCGCCAGCCAGACCCGAAACTGATTCATCAATTTTGACTCACGAAATGCGCGAATATCCTGTTCGCTTGGCACCGGCGCTTCTTTCAACTTCTGGCGCGTCAGGGCTTCCACCTGGCGCAGGCGGCGCTTTTCACGCGGGGCAACCAGGCTAATGGCAACCCCGGTCTTGCCCGCCCGACCGGTACGCCCAATGCGATGGACGTAAATTTCGGGGTCGTGCGGCAATTCGTAGTTGAAAACGTGCGAAATATCGTCAATATCCAGGCCGCGGGCAGCGACATCGGTCGCCACCAGCACCTTAATCTGTCCCTGGCGAAAACGGTTCAGGGTACGTTCGCGGGCATCCTGGCTCAAATCGCCATTCAGGGCTTCAGATGGATAACCACGCAGGGTCAATTCATTCGCCAGGTCACCGGTTTCCACCCGGGTATGGACAAAAATCAACGCGCTGGTAATCTCTTCAATTTCAAACAGGCGGGTCAGAGCGGCGGTCTTTTCGCCCAGGTTGACAAAATAATAACGCTGTTCAATCGCCGCGCTGGTCACCTGGTTGCGCTCAATCACTACCGATTGCGGGTCGCGCATGTACTTTTCGGCCAGGCGGCGAATTTCAGCAGGCATGGTCGCAGAAAAGAGAGCCGTCTGGCGCTCGGCAGGGGTTTCGGCCAGGATGGTCTCGATATCTTCAATGAAGCCCATCGAGAGCATTTCATCGGCTTCGTCCAGCACGACGGTGCGAACCTGGTGAATATCAAGCGCACCACGGCGCATCAAATCCATCAGACGGCCCGGGGTGCCAACCACAACATCAACACCGCGCCGCAGTTGATTGAGTTGCGGGCCATACGCCGCACCGCCATAGACAGCCAGCACGCGCACGTTGCGGAACTGCCCATAATCGCTAATCGACTCGGCCACTTGCAAGGCCAGTTCGCGGGTCGGGGCCAGCACCAGCGCCTGGACATGCTGTCCATTCGGTTCAAGATTGTGCAAAAGGGGGAGGGCAAAAGCGGCTGTCTTACCGGTTCCGGTTTGCGCCTGGCCGACCACATCGGCGCCGGTCAGCATGACCGGAATCATAGCCGCCTGAATCGGCGTCGGGGCGGCATAGCCGCGCTCGGTAACAGCCCGCACCAGTTCGGGGTGCAGGTTAAGGTCAGTAAATTCGGTTGTCATCAAAACTCCATAGATTCCTGCGGGTTTTCGAGCCACAGGAGGATAAAATTGGCTTTGCTACCGTACATTTGGGATCAAGAAACTTGATTGAAAGCGAAAAATCGGTG
>CAZNCT010000115.1:0-12721 GCA_964571615.1 uncultured Anaerolinea sp.
CGCCGACAATTTGGATGTTGGGGTTTTTTTTTTTTTTTTAGCGCCCCACCCCGCTGATGGTTCCGCCCGTGCCCATGCCGATGATGACATCGGTCACGCGCCCATCGGTCTGCTCCCAGATTTCGGGGCCAGTGCTGGCGACGTGGGTGGCGGGGTTGTCGGGGTTGTGGTATTGGTTGGCGAGAATGGCGTTGGGGGTTTCACGCGCAAAGCGTTTGGCGACTTCGTAGTACGAGCGCGGGTCTTCGGGCGCAACGGCGGTGGGGGTGATAACGACTTTGGCACCGTAAGCGCGCAGGAGTTGGATTTTCTCGTTGGACATTTTGTCGGGCATAACAAAGATGGTCTTGTAGCCCTTGAGCGCGGCGGCAATGGCCAACCCGACGCCGGTGTTGCCGCTGGTGGCTTCGACGACGGTGCCGCCGGGTTTGAGTTCGCCGCGTTTTTCGGCTTGCTCAATGATGTTTAGCCCGACCCGGTCTTTGACCGAGCCGCCCGGGTTGAGAAATTCGAGTTTGGCGTAGAGCGGGGTCTTGAGTTCGTGGGCGATGCGTCCCAGCCGGACAAGGGGGGTCTTGCCGATGGCTCCCAGAATGTTGTCGTAAACGCGCTTTTCTTGCGAAACGGGTAATGCAGACATTTTCTCTCCTTTTTTTGGCTGGTTTTATTTTACCAAGAAGATAAGCCGCAAGAAAACCCGCAAGCAAGTGCCCGGGTTGAACTGGTCTCTACCAGGGATTCGGAGCCGGTATGTTCAGTGAGCGTGGGCCCAGCGGTAGATGGCGACTTTGCCGTAGAACGCTGTTGAATGTTCAGCGGGTCTTCAGCAGGCGTTCTTCTGCGGGGGTCAGGGGCCGCCACTGACCGGGTTCGAGGCCCTCGAGTTGCAGCGGGCCAATCGCCACGCGCACCAGGCGCAGGGTGAACAGCCCAACGGCGGCGGTCATCAGGCGTACCTGGCGTTTTTTGCCTTCACTGATTTTGATTTCGAGCCAGGCGGTTGGCCCATGCGGTGTGACCGGTTTAGTGCGCGGCGGCAGGCCCGGGTCTGGAACGATCCGCGCCTGGCAGGGGCGGGTGCGGTATCCGCTGCCAGACAGGGTGACGCCTTTTCGGAGCGTATCCAGCCGCTCGGGGGTTGGGTCGCCTTCCACCAGGGCCAGATAGGTCTTTTCGACATGGCTGGCCGGGTCGCTGATGCGCTTGATCAGTCCGCCATCATCCGTGAGCAGGAGCAGTCCCTCCGAGTCGCGGTCTAACCGCCCGGCGGCATAGACACCCGGTAGGGGGATGTAGGCTTTCAGGGTTGGGTGGCCGGTGCCTTCATCGGTAAATTGCGAGAGCACCCCGTAGGGTTTGTTGAAAAGAATGCTGGTCATGGCGGGCCTGATTATACCCAGGCCTGTTCGGAAATAAAACAGAGCCATCCCGTTTGGCTGCCGGGATGGCTCTGTTCGATGCAGGGTTTAGTAGATTTTGATGACCTGGCCGACGTAGATTTTGTCGGGATTGGTAATGCCAGGGTTGAGCGCCAGGATTTTATCGAGCGTGGTGTTGAAGCGGGCGGCGATTTTCTTGAGCGTATCTCCGCTCTGCACCGTGTAGGTGGTGACCGAGTCGGGCAGGCTGATGACCTGGCCGACGTAAATCAGGTCGGCGTTTTTGATTTGCGGGTTGACTTTCAGGATGGCCTCGACGGTGGTGTTGGTCCAGGTGGCGATTTTTTTGAGCGTGTCACCTTTCTGGACGGTGTACGACTTGCCGGTTGGCGCGGGGGTTGAGGGCGGGTTTCCGCCGCTGCCCGAAGCGGGCACAACCAGGCGCTGGCCTTCATAAATCTTGTTGGCATCCTTGATATCCGGGTTGAGTTTCATCAGGTTATCAACCGTGGTGTTGAAGCGGGTTGCCAGGGCGCGCAGGGTGTCGCCGCGAGCGATGATGTAGGTATCGGTGCCGCCGCTGCCTTTGATCAGCGCTCCGGGCAGGTACAGGTATTGACCCGGGTAAATTAAATCGCCGTTGCCAATTTCAGGATTGGCCCGCCGCAGGGCTGAGACGGTGGTGTCACAGCGGCTGGCGATTTTTGCAAGCGTATCGCCTTTGACGACGGTGTAGCCGGTTCCGCAAGATGAAGCCGCAAACACCTGACTGGCTGGGGCAAATGCGCTCAGCAGCAGGGCGATAAGCGCGAACAGTTGGAACAAAGACTTGCTTTTCATGAGAAAACCTCCAGGTAAGAAACAGGAAAAATGGTTGAACATGGCATAGATGTTCAACCCTGTGCAGGTGTTCCCGGCTTTCATTGCAGAAGCGTTGCAGCCTTTCGGGGGATGTCAGTTTTGAGAATATTCAGGGGATCTCTTGACCTGGAGTCACCTCCAGGTGATACACTGTTTTTAACGAGGTGAACTATGAAAATTGCAGAAGTCAGTGAAAAATTTGGCCTTTCGCCCGATACCCTGCGCTATTACGAGCGGATTGGTCTGTTACCGACCGTCACCCGCACCGAAAACGGGATTCGGGATTTCAGCGAACTCGATATTCGGCGGGTCGAGTTTATCAGGTGTATGAGGAGCGCGGGACTGCCTATCGAGGTGCTGATTGATTACATGCAACTCATCGAGCAGGGCGACAGCACCATCGAAGCCCGCAAGGAAATCCTGGTCGAGCAGCGTGATTTGCTGGCATCGCGTATTGCCGAAATGCAGAAAACGCTTGATTTGCTCAATCACAAAATCGAGGTGTATGAAAAGGCAATTTTGACCAGGGAAAAAGAAATCGTTCAGATGGAAGAGTAAAAGAAATTCAAGCAAAGGAGATTTGAAAATGGAATACGTAAAACTTGGAAAAACCGGATTGGATGTATCCCCAATTTGCCTGGGCTGCATGAGTTTTGGCTCTGCCGAAGGCTGGGTTCATAATTCATGGGCGCTCAATGAAGAAGACAGCCGCGTGATTATCAAACGGGCGCTCGATTTGGGGGTGAATTTCTTCGATACGGCCAATGCTTACGCCTATGGCAATAGTGAAGAAATTCTCGGGCGCGCCCTGAAAGACTACGCCAACCGCGACGAAGTGGTGGTTGCCACCAAAGTCTTTGTGCCGATGAACAAGAAGCCGAACGGCGGCGGTCTTTCGCGCAAGCATATCCTGAGTCAGATTGACCACAGCCTGAAGCGCCTCGGCATGGATTATGTTGACCTGTACATCATCCACCGTTGGGATTACAACACTCCAATTGAAGAGACGATGGAAGCCCTGCACGATGTTGTCCGGGCCGGGAAAGCCCGCTACATTGGCGCTTCGGCCATGTATGCCTGGCAGTTCCAAAAAGCGCTGCATGTAGCCGAAAAGCACGGCTGGACGCGCTTTGTCTCAATGCAAAATCACTACAATCTCATCTATCGGGAGGACGAGCGCGAAATGCTGCCGCTCTGCGCCGAAGAAGGCATCGCGGCGACTCCGTATAGTCCGCTGGCTTCCGGGCGGCTGGCGCGGGATTGGTCGGAGAGCACCCAGCGCCTTGAGACAGACCCGGTTGCCAAACAGAAATATGACGCCACCGCCGGGTCAGACAAAGTCATTATCGAGCGGGTTGCCGAAATTGCCGCAAAGCACGGCGTCCCGCGCGCTCATATTGCCCTGGCCTGGTTGCTGCAAAAAACTCCCGTCGTCGCGCCGGTGATTGGGGCGACCAAACTCTCGCACCTGGAAACGGCGGTCGAGGCGTTGTCGGTAAAATTATCGCCAGAAGAGATGGCCTATCTGGAAGAGCCGTATGTGCCGCATCCGCTGGTAGGGCTGATTCCGTACGGCGGTCAATTGCTCAGCGCCAGAGCGAAATAACATTTCACCCCACTTTTTGGGCAACCTCTTTCTAAAGTTGCTGGATGTGATTGCTTCAGGCGGATTCTTCCGCCTGAAGCAATCTCCGCTTAATCGCTGATGCCTGTCTGGCAGGCTGCTCTCCTTAACTTAAACGGGAGGCTGCTTCGGCATGGAGCGCCTTGCAGTGACACCCGGCTTGCCATTTACCCAACCAGGCCTTGCGCCACCAGCAACTCGCCATTCAAAATTGCCCCGCCGGCCGCGCCGCGGATGGTGTTGTGCGACAGGTTGACGAATTTGATGTGGAAGAGCGGGTCGGGGCGCAGGCGTCCGACGACGCTGGCCATGCCGTGCCCCTCGTCGCGGTCGCGGCGCGGCTGGGGGCGGTCGGCCTCTGTCCGAAGCACGATGACAGGCCTGGGCGCGGAGGGCAGCCCGGCAACGACCGGCGGGGCCGAGAAAGCCGTCAGCGCCTCGGCGGCCTGTTGCGGGGAGACATCCCGGTCAAATTCCACCGAAGTGACAACCAGATGCCCGTCAGAGACGGCCACGCGGTTGGTGTGCGCCGAGAGCCGGAAGGGGGCGAAATCGATGCCTGCGCCGTTAAATTTGCCGAGCATTTTGCGCGGCTCTTCCTCGACCTTTTCTTCCTCGCCGCCGATGTAGGGGATAACGTTGTCGAGGATGTCGAGCGAGGCCACGCCGGGGTAGCCCGCGCCAGAAAGGGCCTGCATCGAGACGACGAAGGCGCGCCGGATGCCGAAGGCGTCGTGCAGGGCGCGGAAGGCGATGGTCAGGCCGGTGCTGGTGCAGTTGGGGTTGGTGACAATCAGCCCGCCCCAGCCGCGTTTTTGGCGCTGAATTTCAATCAGCGCGGTGTGGTCGGGGTTGACTTCGGGGATGAGCAGCGGCACGTCGTCCCACATGCGGTGGCTGGAGGCGTTGGAGCAGACCGCGTAGCCCGCCTGGGCCAGTTGCGGTTCGATGCTTTTGGCCTGGTCGCTGGGCAGGGCCGAGAAGGCCAGTTGGGCGTCGAAACCCGGCGCGGAGGGGACGATGACCATCTCGCGCGCGTAGGCGGGGATGTTGCCTGGCAGTACCCAACGGCAGGCTTCGGCGTAGGTCTGCCCAATGGAGCGTTCTGAGCCGGTTAGCGCAGCGACCTCGAACCAGGGGTGATTTTCGAGCAATTGCACGAAGCGTTGTCCGACCGCTCCGGTTGCGCCCAGGATGGCGACTTTGATTTTTTGTGACATGATGGTTCTCCTTTAGGCGATAATCAACTCATGCACTGCCAGCACGGCTTTTTGCGCGTCGGCGGCATCAACGACCAGGCTGATGCTGCACTCGGACGAGCCTTGCGCGATGGCGATGACGTTTACCCCGGCCTTGCCGGTGGCGGTGAAGATTTTGCCCGCCAGCCCGGGCGTTTGCCGCATGCCCGCGCCGACGATGGTGATGATGGCGGTCTCGTCCGATTTGCGGATGCCGTCAATATCGCGGCGGTTGAGTTCCAGGCGGAACTCGGCTTCGAGCGCCTTGACCACCGCATCGGCGCCTTTGCTGGGGACGACGAAACAGATGCTTTGCTCTGACGATGCCTGCGAAATCATGACAATGCTGGTGTTCTCACGCGCCACCGCGCCAAAGGTGCGCGCCGCAATGCCGGGGATGCCAATCATGCCGCGTCCTTCGACCGTGATGATGCTTTGGCCTTTGAAGGCGGTGACGGCTCGCAGGTCGCCCAATTGCGCCAGGTCGTCAGAGACGATGCGCGTCCCGGCTTGTTCGGGGGCGAAGGTGTTTTTGACCCACAGCGTAATGCCTTTCTCAACCACCGGGCGGATGGCTTTGGGATGCAGGACTTTCGCGCCGTAAAAAGCCAGTTCCGAAATTTCGCGGAAGGCCAGTTCGGGGATGGTACGGGCGCGCGGGTCGATGCGCGGGTCGGTGGTCATCACGCCGGTGACATCGGTGTAAATCCAGACCTCGTCGGCTTCGAGCACGACCCCAAAGATGGCCCCGGAGAAGTCACTGCCGCCGCGCCCCAGCGTGGTGACGACTCCGCGCTCGTCTGCGCCGATGAAGCCGGTAATGACGGGAATTTTCCCGGCTTCAAAGAGCGGCCAGAGCAGGCGTTGGGCGTTGTGGGTGGTGGCTTCAAAATCGGGCGCGGCAGATTGGAAGACGCTATCGGTACGGACGATGTTGCGGGCGTCCACGCTTTCTGATGCGATTCCGGCGTGGCGCAGGGCGGCGGCGACGAGTGGCGCGCTCATCCGTTCGCCCAGCGAGGCAATTGCATCCAGCGCACGCGGCGAGGCCTCGCCCAAAACACGAATGGCATGTGCCAGGGTGACGAACTCGTTCAGGCAGCTCTCGATGAAGTCGCGCACGTCATCGGCTTCGGGGGCCAGCTCGTCGAGGGTCTCAAAGTGTCTCTGAATCAGGTCTGCGGCGGTTTCCTCGGCGATGTATTCATCCCCGGCGACTGCGGCGGCGGCCCCGTTGAGCAGGGCGTCGGTCACGCCGCTCATGGCTGAGACCACAATCGCGATGTTTTTCCATTCGCTTTGGGCCTGGCGGGCAATTTCGATAATCTGCCGGATGGCTTTGGGGCTGCCGACGGACGTGCCGCCGAATTTCATGACCAATGTTTTTTGCATGATGCCTTCTCCTGGGTTTGGGATAACAAAAAACGCGGAGCCTTTGCTCCGCGTTTCTCTTTGCGTGGGTACGGTTGTCAGTCCTTACCACTTAGCACGAAGCAATGGCTCTTGAAAAAGAGTCATGGTCATCATAGTGGTAGTGGACATGGACATACAGAACATGGTTGATTGCGCCTCGATAACTTGGCGCGATTATAGCGGTTTTTCTCATTTTTGCCAGGGTCATTATTCCTGAATTTTCATTTTGTTTTCCAACCAGCGCACGGCGCTGGAGAGCATCAGGGTCATTGATAAATACAGGAAAGCGACCACATTGAAGGTTTCGAGAAAGCGAAAGGTCGAAGCGCGCCGCAGGCGTCCGAGTTGGGTCAGGTCGTTGACGGCCAGCACCGTGACCAGGGATGAGTCTTTGAGCAGTGAAATGAAGTCATTGCCCAGGGGCGGCAATACCCGTCGCACGGCTTGCGGCAGGATGACAAAGCGCATGGCCTGAAAGTATGTCATCCCCAGAGATTTGGCGGCCTCCATCTGGCCTTTGCTGATGGATTGGATCCCGGCGCGGAAGACTTCGCCCTCGTAGGCGCCATAACCAATTGCCAGGGCAACGATGGCGCGAACCTCCATCGGCAGGTCGCGGATGGAAACGGGCACCCCGGCGCCGTTCAAAATTTCGACCAGGGCCGGGACAACCCCAAAAGCAATGTAAATCATCAACACAATCAGCGGAATACCGCGCACGACTTCCACGTAGAAGGTTGAAATGTTGTAGAAGAAAACGTTTTTAGAAACACGCGCCAGGCCTGTAATCAGGCCCAGAATGGTCGCAAACAAAAAGGAGAGCAGGGTAATTCGCAGGGTCGTAGCGACACCATCGAGCAGGTAGGTGAAAGTTTCACGGTAGTTGCTCGAACCAACAATCAAGAACGAGACCAGCAAGCCGATCAGGGCCAGGGCAATCGCCCACCAGGGCCATTTTGAGACGTCCACGCCGGGGAGCAGGCCAGGCTGTTGAGATGGTTTTTCGTTCGAGGTTTCCATTTTGCCTCCCGAAAAAAATACCAGCCGGACGGGATGTGAATCCCGCCCGGCCAGGATTTGATATGCCGGTTTATTGGGTCAGGCCCCATTTTTTGTTCAGAGCGTCCAGGGTTCCGTCTTGTTTCATGGATTCGAGAGCGGCATTGAAAGCCTGCACCAGTTCAGAACCGGGCGGGAATACAAAGGCCAACTGCTCATCGGAGGTAATCTGGCTGGCAATCTTGAGTTTGCCTTCGTTTTCGCCCATGTAGCCCGAAGCGGTGACGTTGTCAATGACCACGGCGTCAATATCGCCGCTAATCAGGGCCAGCACGGCTGCGCCAAAATCTTCAAACGATTGGATGGTCTTGTCGGGGAAGGTTTTTTCGGCCACAATGGCGTTGGTTGTGCCGATTTGGGTGCCTACCAGGGCATTGGCGTCGCTTTTGAAGGCTTCCAGGTCGCGGGTTTCATCGGCGCGGGTCAGCAGAACCTGCCCAACGGTTACGTACGGGATGGAAAAGTCCACCGTCTGGTCGCGTTCTTCGGTGAAGGTGACGCCATCTGCCAGGACATCATACTCGTTGGCGGCCATGGCCGGGAAGATGCCGTCCCAGGCGGCCTGTTTGAATTCGGGCACGCAGTTGATGCGCTTGCAGATTTCATTGACGGCGTCATAATCCCAGCCGACGCCCTGACCGGAAGCCTCGTCAATGCTGTTGAAGGGCGGGTAGGCGTTTTCCACCGCTACGGTGATTTTCTTGCCGCCCAGGTCTGGCAGGCCGCTTTGAGCGCTGCCGCCGCCACTGCTGGTTTCGGCTGCTCCTCCACAGGCGGCCAGCACCAGGCTAAGGATGAGTAACGCACTTAAAAGCAGGAAGTTCTTTTTCATTTCTCTCTCCTTTGGTTGATAGGTGATGTTTTTTCTTGCGCGTTTCAGGGCCTTAACCTTATTGCAATTGAATTGAAAAGGCAAGTCGATAGCCGCAATTTTTAGCATGTCTTTACAAATTTTTGTGTCTCGATGCAATGGTAAAATAGGCAAAATTGAGGACAGGAGCAAAGTATGAGCGTAATTTTTCCCTCAGCCGAATGGCTGAATGCTTTCAAAGACAAACTGAACAGCGATGCGCATTACGCCCAGGTTGCCAAAAACTGGGAAGGTGATATGTATTTCATCATAGAGCCAGAAGGCAATCTGAAGGAGCAAATGGTGATGTATCTCGACCTATGGCATGGTCAATGCCGGGCGGTTGAACTGGTCTCAGACATCGCCAAATACAGCCCTGTTTTTACGCTCAGAGCGGCCTACGGCCATTTTGCGGCTGTCTTGACTGGCAAACTGGACCCGATGCAAGCGATGCTAACCCGCAAACTGGATGTGAAGGGCAACATGGCGGTTATGATGCGCAACGTGCCAACCGTGCTCGATTTTGTGCGCTGTGCCAAAGAAATCACCAGCGAAATTTTGTAAGACTTGCAAAAAAGTGCGCGGTCGCCTGTTTGATGGGGCGCCGCGCACTTTTGTTTTTAACTGGCGCTGGCGATGACGTAATCGACCATCAAGGCCGGGATGTCCACCCCGGTGGTGGCGATGCTGTTGCGGAACTCCATCGTGTGGTTGACCTCGTTCACGCTGAGGCCGCTTTCCGTCTCGAAAACGTCAATCGCCAGCAGGCCGCCGCCCATCGCCCGGGCTGTTCTGCGGCAGATGTCGCTCAGTTCGGGGGTCAGGGGGCAATTGCTGGCCTGCCCGCCGCGCGCGGTGTTGGTTATCCAGTTTTCGGAGGTGCGATAAATCGCGGCAATCGGCTCCTCGCCAATCACGAAGGCGCGGATGTCACGCCCCGGCTTGTTGATGTATTCCTGAATGTAAAAGACCTGGTGGTGGACGCCCAGGCTGGCTTTATGCTCGATGAGCGATTCGGCCATTGCGCGGTTTTCGACCTTCGCCAATAGCCGCCCCCACGAGCCGACCACCGGCTTCAGCACGCAGGGATAGCCCATCGCCTCGACCGCTTGCAGAGCCGATTCCTCATCGAAGGCCATGAAAACTTTGGGGGTTGGGATTCCGGCACTGGCGAGAATCTGGCTGGTGACGTATTTGTCGCCGCAGCGCTCGGCCACTTCGGGGGTGTTGACCACCCTCGCGCCATTGGCCTGGAAAATCTTTGAGATGTACAAGCCGCGCGAGTACGAGATGGAACGCTCAAACAAGACATCCACCGCTTCCGGCAGGCGGGAAATATCGAAGAACCGCTCCCCATCGTTGATGCGGATGACCTCCACATTGGGGCGTTTTTCCAGTTCCTCCAGCAGGTATTTCTCCTCCACGCGCAGGCGGGTGTATAAAAAGCCAATTTTTAGCATATTTCTCCTTTTTGGTAAGTGGTAAGCGGTAAATGGTAATTACCAATCGCCAATCACAAATTACCAATCACTCTTTCCGTCATTTCGCTCGTCGTCAAGGCTCCGCCCAGGTCGGGGGTTGTCTGCCCGGATGCGATGCAGGTTTCGACGGCCTTTCTCAAGCGGGCAGCGGATTGCGCTTCGCCGAGATGCTCCAACATCATGGCGGCGGCAAAAAACGCGGCGGTGGGGTTGGCTTTGCCCGTCCCGGCCAGCGGCGGCGCGGAGCCGTGAACAGGTTCAAAGACTGCCGCGTCTGCGCCGATATTGCCGGAGGCCGCCACGCCCAGCCCGCCGACGAGCATGCAGGCCTCGTCACTCAAAATATCGCCGAACAGGTTGGTGGTGACGATGACCTGGAACTGCTCCGGCGCGCGGACGAGTTCCATCGCGCAGGTATCCACCAGCATTTCGAGCATTTCGATATCGGGGTAATCACGCGCGACTTCGAGCGCCACCTGACGGAACAATCCGCAGGTCTGGCGCAGGACGTTGGCTTTGTGGACAACGTGGACTCGCGTCCGCCCGGTCTGTCGCGCCAGGTCGAAGGCTTTGCGGATGATGCGTTCCGAGCCGCGCCGGGTGATGACGCGCTCCGTGATGGCGCGGTTGCCGTTGTCCTCGACCCGCTCGATGCCGGAGTACAGCCCTTCGGTGTTCTCGCGCACAATCACCAGGTCTATCCCGGGGCGCGAGGAGGGGTGCTGAATGGAGCGGGTCGGTCTCAGGTTGGCGTATAAATCCAGTTTTTGGCGCATACGCACAACGGGAGAAAAATAGCCGGGGAGGTTGGGCGGCGTCGTAACGGCCCCAAACAGCGCGGCGCGCGAGGCGCGGATGGCCTCCAGCGTGGAGTCAGGCAGCGGCGTGCCGAGGCGTTCATAGGCGCCGAATCCGATTTCAGCGCGGGTGAAGTCCAGTTCTACAGGCAGGGCGCGCAAAACCTTTTCAGCGGCGGCGATGACTTCGGGGCCGATGCCGTCGCCGGGGAGGAGACAGATTTTATAAACCATACAATACCCTTTGCAAATGTCATTGCGAGGAGGCCGCAGGCCGACGAAGCAATCTCCCATTTAACGGGAAAATCTTTTCGACCAGACTCCCCGATTAACTGGAGATTGCTTCGGGTCTCGATACGCCGCTCTGTCTCGATATGCTTTGCTACTCGACAAACAGCGGCTACTCGACCCTCGCAATGACATCAGGCCATGAGTTCCTGAATATCGTGTTCTTTCAAGAAATTCACAATCCCGCCCGCCGCGGCGATTTTCAGGACGAAATCGGGCAGGGGGCGCGCCTGGAATGCCGCGCCAGTGGTCAGGTTGCGAATCTGGCCGGTGGATAAATCCACGTCCACCTCATCACCCTCGCGGATGCCTTCGACGGCTTCCGGGCATTCCAGAATCGGCAAACCAATGTTGATGGCGTTGCGGAAGAAGATGCGCGCAAACGAGGCCGCGATGATGCACTTCGCCTGCGAACCTTTGATGGCAATCGGCGCGTGTTCGCGCGATGAGCCGCAGCCAAAGTTCTGCCCGCCAACGATAATATCGCCGGGCTTGACGTTCTTTGCATACTCCGGCTTGACCTCGCAAAAGACGTTTTTAGCGAGTTCGAGCGGGTCGATGGTGATATTAAACCGACCGGGGATGATTTCGTCGGTGTTCATGTTTTCCCCGAAAGTCCAGGCTTTTCCCATAATTTCTCCTTTTTTCACCACAACGGTAACGACGGAACACGACGGGATTTTTATTTTTGGTTTCCGTCGTGTCACTTTGTCGCCGTCGTGGTTAAAGATTTTGCAGATAATTGCGTGGGTCTGTAATTTTTCCCGTCAGCGCCGTCGCCGCGGCGGTGGCCGGGCTGGCGAGGTAGATTTCGGCCAGCGGACTGCCCATGCGCCCGACGAAGTTGCGGTTCATGGTGGTCAGGGCGCGTTCGCCGGGGGCCAGGATGCCGCCATGCCGCCCGATGCAGGCCCCGCAGCCGGTGCCGGTCACGGTGCAGCCGGCGTCCATCAGGATTTCAATCAGCCCGTTTTGCATGGCTTTCTTGTGGATGCGCTGGCTGGCCGGGGTGACGATGACGCGCACCAGCGGGTTGACCCGTTTGCCCTTGAGCATGTTCGCTACGATTTCTAAATCCTCGTAGCGGGCGTTGGTGCAGGTGCCGATATAGACCTCGTGGACTTCCAGCCCCTCGACCTGCTCCAGCGGTTTAACGTTGTCCACGTCTGGGTGGCAGGCGACCTGCGGGGTGAGCGTGGAAACGTCAATTTCGATGATGCGCTCGTAGCGCGGGTTGACCGGGCGGAGCAGCTCAAAGTCCCTCACTCCCTGCCCCTCTCCCGCAAGGCGAGGGGAGTTTCCAAGCGGCGTTTCGTTGAGCAAATAGTCCACTGTAACCTGGTCAGCCGCAATCAGCCCACACTTGGCCCCGATTTCGGTGGACATATTCGGGAAGATAATGCGCTCGTGCATGGGCAAGGACTCAATGTACTCGCCGCCAAATTCCACCGAGCGGTAGGTCGCGCCGTCCATGCCGAGCAGACCGGCGATGTGAATCATCACGTCTTTGGCATACACGCCCGGCTGGGTACGTCCGCGCAGTTCGATGCGGATGGTCTCCGGCACTTTGAACCAGCATTTGCCCGTCACCCAGGCAACGGCGATTTCGGTCGAGCCAAGCCCGGCGCCAAACGCGCCCATCACGCCGTAGGTGTTGGAGTGCGAATCCGCGCCGATGACGATTGCACCGGGGGTGATGAAGCCTTCCTCCAGCATAACCTGGTGACAAAC
>CAZNCT010000116.1:0-7073 GCA_964571615.1 uncultured Anaerolinea sp.
CGACAAAAATCAGGTTGGCGTTGTCGAGTTTGTTCTCTTTCAAAATTTCTTCGGGCGTCGAGTTAAATTTCGCCGCAATCGCCGCCAGCGTATCGCCCTGCTGAACGGTGTAATTGACTTTTGTGCCGCGCCGCAGGGTTTCAAGCGGCACCGGGGTGGCGGTCGGCAATTCCATGCCCGGGTTGGGAATCAGAATTTTCTGACCGACAAAAATGGCCAGCGTTTGCGGGTCGATGCCCTGCCCGGTTGCCTGGTTGTATGGGTTGAGCAAGAGAATCAACTGCAAGCCATCATTGCCCAGACCAAACTTTTCAATGATGGTGAAGAGAAATTCACCTTCCTGAACGGTGTACTCAAAGGGAGCCGAGGGCGTGGGGGTGAAGGTGACGGTCGGCGTGGGGGTTTCGGTGGGCGTGTTGGTCGGGGTGTGGGTACTGGTGGGGGTAAAGGTCAGGGTTGCCGTGGGGGTCTCGGTGGCAAACAGGGTAAATTCCATTTTGGGGCCGCCCGGGCCGGTCAACCAGATGACCAGCAGGACCAGGGCAATGGCAACCAGCAAGATTGCCAGCGCGCCAATCATCAGCGGGCCCATTTTCTGACGCTTCTGGTAGGATGAAATCAAATCGGCAGGTGGTTTGTTCATAGTCTCTCTTTTCGCACGGGTCTTGGAATCCGCGCAAACGGTATTCTACCTGAAAAAAGACGATTTCGGCTAGGGCAAGCCCCCAGGGCCGGCCTGCCGCCGATTTGGTTTATAATGCCCGCACCAGCAAACAGGATGAAGTGCGTATGAATTTTTTGATTACCGGCGCAGCCGGGTTCCTCGGCTCAGCACTTGCCAACCAACTGGCCCGCGAAGGCCACCAGGTACGCGGATTGGACGACCTTTCGACCGGCGACCCGCAATCGCTCTCGGGCGATGTCCACTTTACGCGTGGCGATGTCAATGACCGCCCCAAGTTATGGACTTTGCTGCAAGATGTCGATTGCGTCTATCACCTCGCGGCGCGGGTCAGCGTACAGGAATCGGTGCTCTACCCGCGTGAATACAACGCCGTCAATGTCGGCGGGACAGTCAGCCTGATGGAAGCCATGCGCGATGTCGGCGTGCGCCGGGTGGTGCTGGTCTCCTCGGGGGCCATCTACGGCGACCAGGGCGAACAGCCGCTTAAAGAAAGCATGACCCCAAACCCGCGTTCTCCCTACGCGGTCTCAAAACTGGCCGCCGAGTATTACGTCAATACCATCGGCGACCTGTGGAAAATTGAAACCGTCAGCCTGCGGGTTTTCAATGCCTATGGGCCTGGCCAGCACCTGCCGCCATCAAACCCGCCGGTAGTGCCCAACTTCTTACGCCAGGCGTTGCGTGGCGGGTCGCTGGTGGTGCATGGCGATGGCTCACAAACCCGCGATTACGTTTATGTGGATGATGTCGTCTCGGCGCTGGTGGCGGCCTCGACGGCACCCAATCTCGATGGGCTGGTCATCAACGTCGGCAGTGGAACAGAAACCCCGGTGCGAGACCTGGTGCGAACCGTGCTGGATGTGACCGGTTCTTCTGCCGAGCCCATTTACAGCCCCAACACCCCGGGCGGCGTCTCGCGCATGTGCGCCGACCTGACCCTGGCGGCCAAAAAACTCAACTACCGCCCATCGATTTCACTCGAAGAAGGGCTGCGCCTGACCCTTCAGCGGGATGCGCGCTTCAGGAGGTAAACCGTGAAAACCAATTCGCCGCTCAATGTTTTGGTCTTTGGGGCCGGGGCCATCGGGACGTACATCGGCGGGTCGCTGGCCCTGGCCGGGCACCGGCTGACCTTTGTGGAACAACCCGCCGTTGCCGAAAGCCTGCGTCAGCGTGGACTGAAACTGGATTTATCGGTGGACAAGCGCCGGGGAGAACGTTCCACCTTCGAGGTGCGCGAGGCCACCTTTGCCGATTCGCTCGAATCGGCCCTGGCAGGCCCGCCCTTCGATGTCGCCATTTTCGCGCTCAAGTCGTTTGATACCGCCGCAGCGCTCGAAACGCTCAAACCGTGGCGCGATTCTCTGCCGCCGGTGCTGTGCCTGCAAAACGGTGTGGATAACGAGCCCGCGATTGCCGCTGCCCTGGGCGCGGAGAAGGTCATTTACGGCACGGTTACCTCGGCGGTTGGGCGCGGCGGGCCAGGCGAAATTACGCTCGAGAAACTGCGCGGGGTGGGGGTGGCCGATTCTTCGGCGCTCAGCCGCCGGGTGGCCGCCGCAATGGATGAAGCCTTGCTGAATTGCCGCCTGTACCCGAATGCGGCAGAGATGAAATGGTCAAAACTACTGACCAACCTGCTGGCCAACCCAACATCGGCCATTCTCAATATGACTGCGGCTGAAGTGTATGCCCACCCAGGCCTGTATGCGTTGGAGATTCGACAATTGCAGGAATGCCTGGCGGTCATGGAAGCGCAAGGCCTGGGGGTGGTCGATTTGCCCGGCACGCCGGTCAAACTGCTGGCGCTGGCGACTCAGTTGCCAACCTGGCTTTCAAAACCGTTTCTCTCACGGGCCGCCGGGGCCGGGCGCGGTGCCAAGATGCCTTCTTTTCATATTGACCTGTACGCGGGGCGCACCCAAAGCGAGGTGATTTACCTGCACGGGGCCGTGGTGCGCGCCGGTCAGAAATTTGGGGTGCGTACCCCGGTCAACAAACTGCTGACCGAAACCCTGCTGGCCCTGGCCGAGAAACGCCTGCCGCTCGATACCTACGCCCGCCAGCCCGAAAAATTCCTGGCCGAGTTGAACGCCTCGCGCCGCCGCGCAGATGCGGGCTAAGCCTTTCTCAACTCATAATGACGATTAAAACCACCCAACCCAGCCCTTCCATTCAGGTTCATCTGCCCGATGGCCGCACACTCGAAGGCCCGCGCGGGGCAACCGCCGAAACCTTTTTGCAGGCCGTCAAGGCAGATTACGCCTCCCCGATTGTGGGGGCAATCATCAACGGTGACCTGCATGAATTGACCTACCCGCTAACGATGGAATCGCGCTTGCAGCCGGTCACCATGTCTGACCCCGACGGGGCGCGGATTTATCGCCGCTCGCTGACCTTTTTGCTCGAGGCGGCCTTTTCGGCGCTTTTTCCCAAGGCCACCCTGCTGATTGACCATTCGGTAGCATCGGGCGGATATTACTGCCATGTGCATGACCGCCAGCCGCTTTCGGCAGAGGAAATTGGCGCCCTCGAAGCCGAAATGCGCCGTCTGGTACAGGCCAACCTGCCCTTTGAGCGCCGCGAAGTCTTGCGCGAAGAAGCGGTCGCCCATTTTGAAGCCCAGGGCTATACCGATAAAGTCCGCTTGTTTGCGCACCGCCGCAAGCCATATGTGACCCTTTACAGCCTGGGCAAGCATGTGGACTATCATCACGGCTACATGGTTCCGGCCACCGGCTACCTGCAATGGTTTGCGCTGGTGCATTCGGGAGAGGGTTTTACCCTGCGCTATCCGCGCCGTCACAGCCCAACCGAGTTACTGCCCCTGGAGGATTTTCCCAAGCTGCTGGCGACTTTTCGCCAGTATGGCGAGTGGCTCGAAAGGCTTGGCACCGATTCGGTCGGCGCGCTCAACGATGCCATTCAGGATGGGCGCGCGCGCGAACTCATTCTGGTTTCTGAAGCCCTGCACGAGCAACACATCGCCGAAATTGCCAGCCAGATTGCCGCCAGAAAAGACGCCCGGCTGGTCTTGATTGCCGGGCCTTCATCTTCGGGCAAGACGACCTTTGCCCGCCGCCTGGCCGTTCAACTGCTGGCGCGCGGTCTATCGCCTTTTGCGCTGGAGATGGATAATTACTTCGTCAACCGCGACGATACCCCCAAGGACGAAAACGGCGAATTTGATTTTGAGACCATCGAAGCCCTGAACCTGAAGTTGCTGGGTGAACACCTCGAGGCCCTGCTGGCCGGGCGCGAGGTGCAAATGCCGCGCTTCAATTTCAAACTGGGGGTGAGCGAACCCGGGGATGTCGTTCGGCTGCGCCCGGGGCAATTAATCATTCTGGAGGGCATTCACGGACTGAACCCGCGCCTGATTCCCGCCTCGCTGGCGAGTCAATCGTTTCGGGTGTATGCCTCGGCCCTGACCCAACTCAACCTCGACCGGCATAACCGCGTCTCGACCACCGATACGCGCCTGATTCGCAGGCTGGTGCGCGATGCGCGTGAGCGCGGCTACAGCGCAACCCAAACCATCAGCCGGTGGGAATCGGTGCGGCGGGGTGAGAAGCGTCACATCTTCCCTTACCAGGAAAACGCCGATGTGATGTTCAACTCGGCCCTGGCGTATGAATTGGCCGTTCTTCGTCCGCTGGCCGAGCCGCTCCTGCGTCAGGTGGCCCCGCACACGCCCGAATTTATCGAAACCAAGCGTCTGCTGGCTTTTCTGGAATGGTTCCTGCCGCTTGAAAGCGACTTAATCCCCGACAATTCCATCTTGCGCGAATTCATCGGCGGTTCAATTTTGAAGGGCTTCAAGGTCTGGGGCGGCTAATCCTGCCACTCCAGTTCAAACTCGCTGATAAAAACCGTGTCGCCGTCTTGCACACCGGCCTCGCGCAGGGCTTTTTCGATGCCGAGGGTCTCGATGATGCGCTGGAAGCGGCGCACCGAACCGCTGTGCTCCCAATAGGTCATCGCGGCGGCGCGTTCAATTGCCGGGCCTGAAACCCGCCACTGGCGGCCATCTTCGCGGGTGATGGTGAACTGGTTGGGGTCTTCTTGCGGACGGTAAACCGGCATGGCCGCAGGAGCCATTTCTTCCATGCTGGGGGTTTCAGAAAGATTCTGGTAGGCCGCCAGCAGCAGACTGCGCACTTCGGTTCTCGCCAGGGCCGAGATGGAGAGCAGTTCGACCCCGCGCTTTTTCATCTCTTTCTTCAACTTGACAAAACGTTCTTGCGCTTCGGGCTGATCCATTTTATTGACGGCCACAATTTGGGGCTTTTTGGCCAGGTTTTCATCAAAAAGTGACAGTTCGGTATTGGTCTGGCTGAAATCGGCCAGCGGGTCTTCAGACAGGCCATCGAGCAGGTGAATCAGAACCCGCGTGCGCTGAATGTGGCGCAAGAAATCGTGCCCCAGGCCAACGCCTTTGCTGGCGCCTTCAATTAGCCCGGGGATGTCGGCCAGCACCACGCTGGTATCGGCATCAATTTCGGCAACGCCCAGGTTGGGCTGGATGGTGGTAAACGGATAGGGGCCAATTTCGGGTTTGGCATTGGTAAGCGCCGAGAGCAGAGTCGATTTGCCGGCATTTGGCACGCCAATAATGCCGATATCGGCAATCAGTTTCAGTTCCAGGCGCAGACGGCGCTCTTCGCCCGGCTCGCCTTTTTCGGCGGTGCGCGGCACCTGGTTGCGGGCGCTCTTGAAGTGCGTGTTGCCGCGTCCGCCGCGCCCGCCTTTGCAGACCAAGAGGCGCTGTCCGTGCTGGGTCAGGTCGCCGAGCAGTTCGCCCGTCTCCGCGTCGTACACCAGCGTCCCGAGCGGGACGGGCACAATCAAATCTTCGGCAGATTTGCCGTACTTGTTGTTTGAACCGCCGCCCTTGCCATCTTCGGCGGCAAAACGCATGGTATGCCGAAAAGCAATCAGCGAATTGACGGTATGGCGGGCTTCAAGGATTAAGTCGCCGCCCTTGCCGCCGTCGCCGCCATCTGGCCCGCCGCGCGGCACATATTTTTCGCGGCGGAAATGCACCATGCCATTGCCGCCCTTCCCCGATTTGACAAAAATTTCTGCCTGGTCAATAAACATAACAATCTCCAATCGGGATGATTATACCGTAGTGAACGGAGGCACATGCGCGCCGCGCAGGCTGGGGCGTGTGACCCAGGCGCGGCACCCGACGCCTGCCTCGCCAAAAGCCGCCATCATCAACCCACGGGCCTGCTCCTCGCAGCCGGGTTCTACGAAAGCAATCAGCGAAGGCCCGGCCCCTGAGAGTGCCGCCGCCCCGCAGGTTTTGGCCACCTGGTAGGCCGATTCGGCGCCGCGAATGTGTTTCAACCGGTAGGGCTGATGAATTTTATCTTCCATGACCTGCGCCAGAAGGGGCAAATCCCCGGCGCGCAGGGCTTCGGTTACCAGCACGGCCCGGCCGATGTTAAAGACCGCATCGCCGCGTGAAACCGTCTCAGGCAAGACGGCGCGGGCCACCCGGGTGGGCAATTCCACTTCCGGCTTAACAATCACCAGGCTAAGCAGCGGCAGGTCAAAGCGCCGCGCCAGCACCCCGGCCTGGCCCGATACGGATGCCACCAGCCCGCCCAGCAAGGCCGGGGCCACGTTATCGGGGTGTCCTTCAATTTCGGTAGCCAGCTCGAGCAAATCCATCTCAGAGAGCGGCTGACCCAACAGCCGGTTGGCGGCCACCAGGCCGCCGACAATGGCCGCCGCGCTTGAGCCCATGCCCGACCCCAACGGGATGCCATTGCTTGCCCGCAGGCTGACTGCGCCAGGCAATCCGCGCCCGCAGACATCGACCAGGCGCTGAAACGAGCCGGTCAGCAGGTTTTCTGGCGACTGGTTGAGCAGGTCTGCGCCTTCGCCCTCGGCCCAATAACGCCAGCCCGGGGCCCCAGCCGGGTCATACTCGACCCGCAAGATGTTCCACAGGTCGAGCGCCAGGCCCAGGCAGTCGAACCCTGGCCCAAGATTGGCCGAGGTGGCGGGAATGTGAAGGTCAAAGCGGGTGAGATGGTTCATAAGTTCGGCCTGTTATAAGATGAAATCACAAAGGTTTTGACATTATAATCGCGCCATTCTTCTTCCTGGAGTTTTTTTATGGCTTACCACGGCATTCTGCATCGTTACGGGCACCTGCTCGACCTGCCCGCCCACACCCGCCCGGTTTCACTGCTGGAGGGCAACACGCCCCTCATCCCGCTGCCGCGCCTGGGGCGTGAACTCGGCTGTGAGTTATACGTCAAATTTGAAGGCCTGAACCCAACCGGCTCGTTCAAAGACCGCGGCATGACTGCCGCCATCAGCGAGGCGGTTGGGCGCGGCGCGCAAACGGTCATTTGCGCTTCGACCGGCA
>CAZNCT010000116.1:7090-12717 GCA_964571615.1 uncultured Anaerolinea sp.
TCTGCCGCCGCTTATGCCGCCCGGGCCGGGCTAAGGGCGGTGGTGCTCATCCCTGAAGGCAAGGTGGCGATGGGCAAACTGGCCGGGGCGATTGCCTACGGCGCCCAGGTCATCCAGATTCAAGGCTCGTTTGATGACGCTCTGGCGCTGGTGGTGGAAATTACCCAAAAAACGCCGATTGCGCTGGTCAATTCGATTAACCCTTTCCGCATTGAGGGCCAGAAAAGCGCGGCCTTTGAAATCTGTGACGACCTCGGCCAGGCCCCCGATTGGCTCTGCCTGCCGGTGGGCAATGCCGGCAATATCACCTCGTATTGGGCCGGTTTCAAGCAATATGAGCGCCAGAAAGTCAGCGGATTGCCGCACATTTTGGGCGTGCAGGCGGCGGGTGCGGCCCCGCTGGTGCTGGGGCACCCGGTTGAGAAGCCCGAAACGGTGGCAACCGCCATCCGCATTGGGCGGCCTGCCCGCGGCGAACAAGCCCTAGAGGCCGCCCAGGAATCGGGAGGAAAGATTATCGCCGTCAGCGATGAAGACATCTTGTGTGCCCAGCGCACCCTGGCTGGTGAGGGCGTGTGGGTCGAACCGGCCTCGGCGGCAGGATTTGCCGGTTTAATGGCCAAAACGCAGGCGGGTGAGTTCGACCCGCGCGGCAAAAAAATCGTCGTGGTCTGCACCGGGCATGGGCTGAAGGATCCCTCCATCGTCACCGAATCGTTTGAATCCCCCAAAATTATCCCCGCAACCTACGAGGCGCTGACCGAACTGGTTGGCGGTTAGGCCCGGCCCATGTACAGCTGGTTCAGCATTTTCCGCGCCGGAGATGAAAAGCCCCCACAGGTAACCCGCGCGTTGTTGCTGCGGGTGCTGGGCTATGCCCGCCCCTACTGGGGGCACCTGGCCGGAATGCTGGTTTTGATTCTGGTCTCAAGCGTTCTCTCGCTGGCCTCGCCGCTGATTTTTCGTCATCTGATTGATACAGTGCTGCCCCAACAGAAAATGGACGAACTCTGGTGGCTGGCGCTGGCGCTGTTGTTCATCCCGGTCTTGAGCGGGGCAGTTGGCGTGGCCCAGCGGCGGCTGAATGCCACCGTTGGCGAAGGGGTCATTTACGACCTGCGCATTTCGCTGTTCAGCAAACTACAGCGCATGAGCCTGCGCTTTTTCACCAACACGCGCATTGGCGAACTGATGAGCCGCCTGAACAGCGACGTGGTTGGGGCGCAAAATGCCATCAGCAACACCATCATCGGAATTGTCACCAACCTGGTGCAGGCGGCGGCCATTTCGGTGGTCATGTTTAGCCTGCAATGGCAATTGACCCTCTTGAGTGTGCTCATCCTGCCGGTCTTTTTTTTTTTTTTTCGCCTCTTGGGCGGACGCCTGCGCGAGATTGCCCGGCGCGCCATGGATTCAAACGCCGCCATGAACGCCCACATGAACGAGACTCTCAACATCGGCGGGGCTTTGCTGGTCAAATTATTTGGCCGCGCCAGAGAAGAAGACGAGCGTTTTCGCCAGCGCGCCGCTGAAGTGCGCGACCTGGGCGTCGAACGCGCCCTGCTCGGCTCGGCCTTTATTGCCATCATCGGCCTGGTGAGCGCAGTTGGCACGGCCCTGGTCTATGGGCTGGGCGGCTATTTCGTCATTCAGGGACAGTTTACGGTTGGAACGATTGTGGCCTTTGGGGCCTATCTCGGCACGCTCTACAGCGCCCTGCAAGGCCTGGCCACCGCGCCGGTTGATTTCACAACCAGCATGGTCAGTTTTGAGCGCGTTTTTGAAATCATCGACCTGCCGCTCGATATTGAAGAAAAACCAGATGCCATTCACCTGACTCCGCCCCCCGGGCAGCGCGGCGGTGAACTGGAATTTGAAAACGTCTCGTTCAATTACCGCATTGATGAAGCCCTGCTATTGAGCGAAGTGCGCCGCTATGGCAGCATGGACAACGTCAAAACGGTTTTGAGCGGCAACACCGAACCCAAAGCGGATGCGGGGCGGGCCGCGCCCGGGCCTGAATCGGGTTCACAGGCCCGCGAAATTGCCCTGAGCGGAATCTCCTTCCGGGCCGCCCCGGGACAGTTGGTTGCGCTGGTTGGCCCTTCGGGCGCTGGTAAGACCACCACCACCTATCTCATCCCGCGCCTGTACGACCCGGCCTCGGGCGTCATCCGCCTGGATGGCTACAACTTGCGCGACCTGAGCCTGGATTCGATTTCGGCGGCCATCGGCATGGTCACGCAAGAGAACTACCTCTTTCACGACACCATCCGCACCAACCTGGTTTATGCCAAACCGAACGCCAGCCAGGCCGAAATCGAGGCGGCGGCGCGGGCGGCCAACATTCACGACTTCATCACCGGCCTGCCGCAAGGCTACGATACGGTGGTGGGTGAACGCGGCTACCGCCTGTCGGGCGGTGAAAAACAGCGCATCGCCCTGGCGCGGGTCATCCTGAAAGACCCGCGCATCCTGGTACTGGATGAAGCCACCAGCCACCTGGATAGCGAATCGGAGGCCCTCATTCAGGAGGCGCTCAAACGGGTCATGGCCGGGCGCACCAGCATTGTCATCGCCCACCGCCTGAGCACCATCCTGGCCGCCGATTTAATCCTGGTCATGAATCGCGGTCAGATTGTGGAACGCGGCAAACACCACGAACTGCTGGCCCAAAACGGCCTGTACGCCCAGTTGTACGACACCCAGTTCAGACAAGCCCCCAGCGCCCAAAATTGAATTCAGACGCCAAATTTTGTATACTGAAATTGGAGCAAGTATGCGAAAGGAGGCCCTATGTTCAAGAACATCCTGCTGGCTGTTGATGGCTCCGAACATGCCATTCGCGCTGCCCGCCTGGCCGCTGAGTTGGCCGCCTGCCACCAGGCCTCATTGCGCTTGGTGGCCGCTTATGACCCTGTGCCGCCTTACCTGGGCGAACCAAACTTCCAAATCATTCTGGATGCGCAACTGCAAGAAGCCGAACGTAACATTGCCAAGACACTCGAAATTCTGGGGGAAGTCCCTGGAGAAATCCAGACCGAAATCCTGCAAGGCCCGCCCGCCGAGGCCATTCTCGAAGTTGCCAAAAACCGCCACTGCGACCTGATTGTGATGGGTTCGCGCGGGCTGGGGCAGTTCGTTGGTCTGCTCCTGGGCAGCCAGAGCCAGAAAGTCGTTCAGCACGCCGAATGTCCGGTACTAATTGTCAAATAAGCGCGCCAGCGCTTCGGCGCGCTGCCAGGCTTCGGGCGTATTGATATTCAGAAAAGCCAAACCGCGCGGGTCGTGCAGCAAGCACTCCTCAGGCCGCAAAGGGCGCACCCGCACCCGCGGGAACCAATCCACCGCCTTCCAGGCCCCCGCCCGAATGGCGGCTTCAACCACCGGCAAACAGACCCCGCGGCGATAAACGGCATGAAACGGCTCGAACCTGGCCCCGGTCTGCGGGACAACGATATCCACCGCTTCGGCCTCGAGCAGTCCGGCCTGCCAGCGCAGCAGGGCCGGGCTGACAAAAGGCATGTCGCAGGCCACAACCGCCACCTGCTCACAGCGGGCCGCCCGCAAGGCCGTATACAACCCGCCCAGGGCGCCGCGCCCGAAGATTTCATCCGCAAACAGGGGCAGCCCCAAAAAGGCATAATCGGCGGGGCGGTTGGTAGTGACCAGCACTTCGGTGGCCAGCGGTGCCAGACGCGCCACAATCCGCACAATCAGCGGCTGACCCAGAAAAGGCATCAAGGCTTTGTCCTGTCCCATGCGCGAAGAGCTGCCGCCAGCCTGAATAACAACCGAAATCATGCTGCGATTATATAATGCCGCAAACCAACGGCAAAAAGCAAAGAAAAGAGAGACTATGAACAGGGTTGCAGATTTCCTCGATGCGCTTACCCGCCCGGCACAACTGGTTGAGACCATGCCAGGCGGCGCAATGCGCTGCCTGGCCTGTGGACACCGCTGCGTCATCCGCCCCGGCAAGCGCGGCGTTTGCCAGGTACGCTTTCATGATGGAACTTCACTGCGCGCGCCCTGGGGCTATGTCGCCGCCCTGCAAGCCGACCCGATTGAAAAAAAGCCCTTCTCGCACCTGCTGCCGGGTGCCATTGCCCTGACGTTCGGCATGCTCGGTTGTGATTTCAAGTGCGCCTATTGCCAGAACTGGCTGACCTCGCAGGTCTTGCGCAATCCGGCCTCAGCAGTGGCGGCCAACCTGGTGCGCCAGGTAACGCCGCAAGAAATTGTCGCCACCGCCCAACGGGTGGGGGCGCAGGTGGTGGTCTCTTCCTACAACGAGCCGCTGATTACATCCGAATGGGCGGCGGAGGTCTTCCGCCAGGCCAGGCAGGCCGGAATGCTGTGCGCTTTCGTCTCCAACGGCAACGCCACGCCCGAAGCCCTGGATTACCTGCGCCTGTACCTGGACGCTTACAAAGTGGATTTGAAATCGATGCGTCAGGAGACCTACCGTCAGTTGGGCGGCGCGCTCAAGCATGTGCTCGAGACAATTGAACAGGCTCACAGCCTGGGGTTGTGGGTCGAAGTCGTCACCCTGGTTGTGCCAGGGCTGAACGACAGCAACGAAGAACTCTGGCAGGCGGCCCGCTTCATTGCCGGGGTCTCTGCCGATATCCCCTGGCACGTCAGCGCCTTTCATCCTGATTACCAGATGACCGGGCGCGATTTCACCCCGCCCGAAAGCCTGGTGCGCGCCGCCGACATCGGACGCGAAGCCGGGCTGAAATACGTCTATGCCGGCAACCTGCCGGGGCAGGTTGGTGAATATGAAAACACCCTCTGCCCCGGCTGCGGCCAGACTGTCATTCGGCGGCGGCATTACGAGGTGCGTGAGTATCATCTCAACGCCGATGGCGCCTGTCTGGGCTGCGGATTGCGCCTGCCCGGCCTGTGGCCCAGTGACCCGCGACAGGTGCGCGCCCGGCAGTCCTGGCTGCCGAAAATTGTCTGATTTGCTGTATAATTTGCTTGCGCGCTTTTCACTTCCCCGAACGAACCCGGAAAAGCGCGCGCTTGTTTGACCCGGGTTTGTTCAAGGCTCACTTTTTCTCAAAGGAGGAGAATCGTGAAACGCAACCTTGTTCTTTTGTTTTCCCTGCTCGTGGTAGCCAGCATGTTGTTGGCGGCCTGTGGCGGTGGCAGCGCTGGCAGCACTGATTCGGGCGCAACCGGCGGCTCGCAAGACAGCGGCCCGTTTGTCCCGAAGAAACTTGAAGCCGCTGACTGCGATTCAACCGGCATCATCAAATCGGTTGTCGCCACCGACCAGTACACCGTCACCTTCACGCTCTGCCAGCCCGACCCGGCCTTCCTCTCAAAGATTGCTTTCAGCCCCTTCGCCATCTACCCTGAAGAATGGCTCGAACGCACCGCCGGAGAAACCAGCCGCACCAGCGAAGGCCTCGAGAAACCGGTTGGTACCGGCCCCTACAAGATTTCGGAATGGAAGCGCGGCGAAAGCGTCAACTTCACCGCTTTCGATGGCTACTGGGGCGAAAAACCCTTCGCCAAGACGCTTGTCCTGCGCTGGCAGTCTGAAGCCGCCGCCCGCCTGCTCGAATTGCAAGCCGGTACGGTGGATGGCATCGACAACGTTGGCCCCGCCGATT
>CAZNCT010000117.1:0-5309 GCA_964571615.1 uncultured Anaerolinea sp.
GCCTTGCCCCTCGCGCAGCGTTTACGGATGGCAGGTGCTACTTTCATAATTGCGTTTCTCCTTACTCGGTGACACATTTGTGTCATGTGCAGTCAAATTCTTGATTATACTCGCTTGCGTCTTTTCCGTCTAGAGATAAATCCAACCTCTTTCCAGAAAAGCGCGCACCTGGCCCGGACGGGCTCTCTGCTTCGGTCACAGGACAGTGAGGACGAGGGGCTCCCCTTCAGTAACCGCCACACTGTGTTCAAAGTGGGCAGTCAGTGAGCCGTCAGCAGAAACAACCGTCCATCGGTCTGCGCCGACCCGGGTGCGATGGGTGCCGACCAGCACCATCGGTTCGAGCGCGATGACCATCCCTGCCCGCAGGGGAATGCCGGTGCCAGGCTTGCCATAGTTTGGCACCTGCGGCCCTTCGTGCATGGTACGTCCAACCCCATGGCCTGTATACTCGCGAGTCACATGAAAGCCATGGTCTTCCACAAACTGCTGAATAGCAGCTGAGATATCACCGGTGCGCTTGCCAACCCGCATTTGAGCGATGCCAACATAGAGCGCTTTTTCGGTGACATCTAAGAGTTTCTGCGCTTTTGCAGAAATTTCTCCCACCCCGGCGGTGAAAGCCGAGTCTGCAACGTAGCCTTCAAAGAAAGTGCCACAATCTACTGAGATGATGTCGCCTTCTTTCAGTTTGCGCTGCGGGCTGGGAATGCCGTGCACCAGTTCATTGTTGATGCTGGTGGTGATGGAATTGGGGAACGGCGGATGCCCATAACCCTTGAAGGGAGAGACAGCCCCGTGCTTCTTCAACACTTCCTCGGCAGCCGCGTCGAGGTCAGCGGTCGAAACACCAGGTTTTAAAAGTTCCCGGATTGTCGCATGTACCGTAGCATTGATGCGTCCGGCTTCGCGCATGATGGCGATTTCTGCCGGATTTTTGATGGTGATATCGCGGTCCCAGGACATTGCTGTTTTACCAGTTACTCTTGCGCTACAGGCCGCTTGAGAGCAGCCAAAAGTTGTTTGCTAACTTCTTCAATGGGGGCGAACCCATTGATTTGTACCAGAACACCCTGCTGTTTGTAGTAATCAATCAGGGGCGTGGTCTGATTAAGATAGACTTCGATGCGATGGGTGACAGTCTCTGCTTTGTCGTCGTCGCGCTGATAGAGTTCTGAGCCGTCAATGTCGCAAATTCCCGGCTTTTGGGGCGGGTTGAATTTTTCGTGATAGACATGTCCCATGGCGCGGCAAGTCCAGCGCCCGGCAAGACGCTTAATCAGTACATTCTGCGGGGCAGAGATGAAAGGCACCAAATCAACCTTGCCATTGAAGCCCTTGAGCATGTTGCACAAAGCGTCGGCCTGAGCCGGGGTGCGGGGGAACCCGTCCAGAATGGCCCCGTCCTGACAGTCAGGGCGGGAAAACCGGTCGCGAATCATCGCGATGGTCACATCATCTGGAACCAACTCACCCTCTTTGATGTAGGTCTGGGCAAGTTGTCCTAATTCTGTGTTGTTTTTAATGTTCTCGCGGAAGATATCTCCCGATGAGATATGCGGCAGGCCAAATTTTTCGGCCAGAACCTTCGCCTGCGTGCCTTTTCCCGCGCCGGGGGGGCCTAGCAGCACGATGTAAGTTGGCATTAAGCACCTCGCATGATTTTTTAACGAACCAGGATCGAGTCTTGATAACCGTGCAACTTGAGTTCGGCGTCGATGACAGAGAAAGTATCACGTACTACACCGACAACAATCAGCAGACCGGAGGAAGATGCCAGGAAAAGGCCAGCCGACGTGTTAAGCCCACCGCCAATCCCGAAGAAACCTTGCAAAATCTGGCTGATGATGAAGGGCAGGATGGCGATAATGCCAAGGAACAAGGCGCCGGGGAGGGTGATGCGCCGTTGAACGCGGCTCAGGTAGGTCTGGGTCTTCGTGCCACGCTCAACGCCCGGAATTTGAGCCCCGGATTTCTTCAGGTTGTCGCCATAGTTCTGCTGAGTAAACAGCACGTCGGTGTAGAAAAACGAGAACAGAACCACCATGACGAAGTAGATAAACCAGTAGAGCGGGTTCGCCGTCGAGAAGGTGCTCTGGGTGCCAACCGCAATCTGACGAATGGTTTCGTTTTCGCTGGTCAGGAACCAGGAAGAGAGAATCGCCGGGAATTGCAAGATAGCGCTGGCAAAGATGAGCGGAATCATGCCCGCCATGTTAACCATCAAAGGCAGAGAAGCCTTGACCGGCATAGACATCCGGTTGCCGACACGGCGTCCCGGGTACATGACCGGAACAAGACGGCGGCCCTGCTGGATGTAGATGATGGCAATGATGGTAATCAGAATGACAAAAATCATCATTCCAAGCAAGATCCAGCGGTTTTGTTCATCAGCGATGATTTGCAACAGGTTGCCAGGCATCTGAGAGACAATACCCGCAAAGATAATCAGCGAAAGGCCTTGCTTGCGAATACCAAATTCCGAAATCAGCTCGCCAATCCAGATGGCAAACATTGTCCCGGCTACCATGCTGAACAAGATGGTCAGAGATGGGATGATGCGATCGGCGCTGAAGCCAAAATCTACAATCGCGCGGCCAATCACCGGACTGGACAGGGTGATGTTGTTGAAGATGTTAATCTGTCCATAAGCCGAGAGAATCGCCATCGGCACCGCAAAATAGTAGGTAGTGCGTTCCATCCACTTCCGACCTTCAGTCGGGTTCTCCTGCATGCGCTGCTGCCAGGAGGGAATGATGGGCACCAGCAATTGCAAGATAATCTGGGCTGTAATGTACGGGTAAACCCCCATCGAAAGGATGGAGAAGTTTGAGATCGTACCACCCGAGAGCAGGTTCAGGAACTGCATGAAGTTGCCCTGCGTTGCCATGACAGACTTCAACTGCGCCAGCACATTGACATCAATCCCGGGGGCCGGGACGTTGGCCGCCAGGCGATAAATCGCCAGCAGTCCCAACGTCACCAGCAACATCCGACGGATTTCGTACGATTTCCACAGGTAGCGCCAGGCCAACCATGTGTTTTTCATAGACAGGTCTCCTTAGGCAATCAGTTCAACTGAACCGCCCGCGGCCTCAATCTTGCTCTTGGCGCCAGCGCTGACACGATGAACACGAACCTTCAGCGGGAATTTCACTTCCCCGCGGCCCAGCAAAACAACCGGATTGCGGGCGTCGCGCAACAAACGAGCCGTATCGAGGGATTCGGGAGTGACCTCATCGTTGGCCTTGAAGGCATCCGACAACTGGTCGAGGTTGATTTCATTGTACTCAACAGTGTTGAGCGGGCTAAACCCCTCGCCACGCATGAAAGGCAGGCGGCGATAGAAGGGCAAGTTACCGCCCTGGCGATACAGGTGACCGCCCTGGCCGGAACGGGCGCCTTCGCCTTTGGTACCGCGCCCGGCGGTTTTACCCTGCCCGGCTGAGATACCGCGCCCAACACGCTTACGGTTCTTTTTAGAACCCGGATTGGGGATTAAATCGTGGAGTTTCATTGCTGCTCCTACTCGTCAATCCGAATGAGATGGATAATTTTGTTGAGCATACCGCGCAAGGCGGGAGTATCCTCATGCTCAACAGTAAGATTCACACGGCGCAAACCAAGCGCCTTCACAGTGCGTTTCTGCGGTTCAGGAAACCCGATAGGGCTTTTGACCAGCGTCACACGCACGGTCTTTTTTTCAGGTTGCTTAGCCATTCTTCCTCCGTCGCTCCCAGAAAGGCATCAAATCTTCAGCCGACTTGCCGCGGCGAGCGGCTTCGGCAGCCGGGGACTTGAGCGCATCGAGGGCGCTAAAGGTCGCCATCACACTGTTCAGCACGTTCGCGCCGCCCAGAGATTTGGTCAGAATATCACGCACACCCGCCGCTTCAAGCACGGCGCGGACGCCACCGGCGGCGATAACCCCGGTACCTTGCGAAGCAGGCTTGAGCAGGATGCGAGAGCCGCCAACACGCCCAAGAACCTCATGCGGGATGGTTGTTCCCATCAAAAAGACCTGGCGCATATCTTTGCGAGCGCGCTCAGTAGCCTTGCGCATGGCATCGGGCACAGCATTGGCCTTACCAATCCCCATGCCCACTTTGCCGTGATTGTCACCAATCACGACCGTCACGCGAAACTGGAAACGGCGACCGCCCTTTACCACTTTGGCAACACGCGCAATTTCAATGACACGTTCATCAAATTCTGAAGCCTGTTGTTCAAATTTTTCGTAGTCCGACATTGTCGTTCTCCATCCAGCGCTAGAAGTCCAGGCCGCCTTCGCGCGCGCCATCAGCAAGGGCTTTCACGCGACCCATGTAACGGAAGCCGCCGCGGTCGAAAACAACCGCATCGATCCCTTTATTTTTTGCGCGCTCAGCAACGGCCTTGCCAACAGCGTGGGCCTGCTCAATTTTCTTGAGGCCTTTCATCTTTCCGCGCAACTCCGAATCGATGGAAGAGGCCGAGACCAGGGTGTGACCTTCAACATCGTCAATCACCTGGGCATAAATATCGTTCAAACTGCGGAAAACGCACAGACGAGGGCGTTCCGGCGTGCCAAAGACGTTCTTGCGAACCCGGCTATGCCGACGAATGCGCGCAACCGAACGGGATTTGTTCGCCATAGGTTACTTCTTCCCTTTCCCAGATTTACCGGCTTTGCGGCGAACTTTCTCGCCGAGATAATGCAAGCCTTTGCCCAGATACGGCTCAACCGGACGAACCTTGCGAATATCAGCCGCCACCTGGCCCACAACTTCTTTGTCATAGCCCATCACTTTGATCTGGCGGGTCTTGGCATCCACTTCAAAGGAAATGCCCTTGGCCGGTTCAACCGTAATCGGGTGTGAGTAGCCCATGTACAACATCAGGTTGGGGCCGCTCATTTCGGCACGATAACCAACGCCATCCCATTCCAGAATGGTGACAAAACCGGCGCTAACGCCGTGAATCATGTTATGCAAAACTGCCCGGGTTGTCCCGTGCAAAGCGCGCTCAGCAGCGACATCGGAGCGGCGGGTGATGTTGATTTCAGAACCCTCCATAGCGATGCCAATCAGCGGGGAAAATTCGCGCTGAAGTTCACCTTTGGGGCCCTTCACCTTCACCTGGTTGCCTTTGATGTCTACCTGCACGCCAGCGGGGACAGTGATGGGCATGCGTCCAATACGAGACACAGTACCACCTCCTTACCAAACTTTACAAAGGATTTCACCGCCCACACCCAACTGGCGGGCGCGTTGGCCGGTCATAACACCCTTCGGGGTGGAGAGAATGGCAACACCCATTCCCGAGAGCAC
>CAZNCT010000117.1:5319-7083 GCA_964571615.1 uncultured Anaerolinea sp.
TCTTGGTATAGACACGACGGCCAGGGCGGCTGACGCGAACAAGACCAGTCAATACAGCTTTGCGCTCACGGCGCTCACCGGTATATTTAATCTTGATGCGCAAGACTTGTTGCCCGGGTTTTTCGGTCTCTGCTACCTCAAAACCTTCAATAAAACCTTCTTCTTTCAAAATCTTGGCAATTTCTGCCTTAAGTTTTGAAGAAGGCATCGCTACACTTGCCTGACCGGTCATCACGGCATTACGGATGCGAGTCAGCATATCAGCAATCGGATCAGAAACACTCATTCCAGCACCTCCACCCGGCTTACCAGGACGATTTCACCACACCGGGGATCTTGCCTTCCAGGGCTAACTCGCGGAAGCAAATCCGGCACAGGCCAAAGCGACGAATATAACCACGCGGGCGGCCACAGCGATTACAGCGGTTGCGCACCCGGGTCGGGTATTTCCGACGCGTTTCACGATAGGTCATGCATTTCTTTGCCATAGTTTAGGCTTCCTTCCTGAAAGGCATTCCAAGCAACTTGAGCATTGCGCGAGCATGCTCATCATTCTTTGCGGTTGTCACAACGGTGATTTCCATGCCGCGCAACTTGTCAATTTTGTCGTAGTCAATTTCGGGGAAAATCAACTGGTCGCGCAGGCCCAGGGTGTAGTTCCCACGCCCGTCAAACGAGTCGGGGGAAACACCGCGGAAGTCACGCACACGCGGCAAGGCAAGATTCATCAGGCGGTCAAGGAAAGACCACATGTGATCGCCCCGCAGGGTCACCTTGGCGCCGATGATGCGGCCTTCACGCAGTTTGAAGTTCGCAATACTCTTGCGGGCCTTGGTTTGGACAGGCTTCTGGCCGGTAATCGTGGCCAGGTCGCCTACAGCCGCCTCCAGCGCCTTGGGGTTGTCCATCGCTTCGCCAAGGCCAATGTTTACCACGACCTTCTGGATGCGCGGAACTTCCATGACATTGCCGTACTCAAATGCCTTCTTCAAGGCCGGGACGACTTCGTTCAGGTAACGTTCTTTCAATCGATTCATTTCATCGCTCTCCTGTCCAGCGCCCGCTAGTCAATCAGGGCCTGGCAGTTTTTGCATAAACGGTGCGAACCCTCTTCATCGCGCACAATGCCAACGCGAGAGGCTTTCTTACACTTAGGACAAACCAGCATCACATTTGAAATCGAGATAGGTGCTTCCATCTTGATACGGCCAGGGTTAATGGTGCGGCCCTGGCTGGTGCGGGCTTCGCGCTGATGTTTGGTGCGCAGGTTGACACCTTGAACCACAACGCGGCGCTCATCAACGAGGACGTTAATCACTTCACCACGCTGGCCCTTGTCTTCAAGACGGCCACTGATAATCTCGACTTCATCGCCTTTTTTGATTTTTACTTTCATGGCTTCAACTCCAACACAGCCTAGAGCACTTCAGGCGCCAGGGAAACAATCTTCATGAACCCTTTTTCGCGCAGTTCACGCGCAACAGGGCCAAAGATGCGGCTGCCTTTGGGATTCTGGCCATCATTATCCAGGATGACCGCGGCATTGTCATCAAAGCGGATGTAAGAGCCATCTTCACGGCGCCATTCTTTGGCACAGCGCACAATGACAGCCTTGACAATTTCGCTCTTCTTGACACCACCCTGGGGGGCAGCAGATTTCACGGTGGCAACGACAACGTCACCAACCGCAGCGTAACGGCGCATCGAACCGCCCAAAACGTGGATGACCAGTAACTCACGGGCGCCGCTGTTATCAGCGACTTT
>CAZNCT010000117.1:7121-12479 GCA_964571615.1 uncultured Anaerolinea sp.
CGGCGGTCTTGGTCTCACGTTTTACGACCGTCTCAACCACCCAGTGCTTCTCTTTCGAAAGCGGGCGGCTTTCAACAATCTGGACTTCATCGCCAACCTGGCAGCCAATTTCATCGTGCGCCTTGACGCGCTTGCTCAGGTGAACGACTTTGCGATACAGCGGATGGCGGAAGGTACGCTTGATTTCCACAACCACTGTTTTTTGCATTTTGTTGCTGGTGACGACACCAATCATACGACGACGTTCATTCATAACAAACCTTCCTATTCCGCCGATTGCTTCTTCTGGTTCAAAATCGTCTCCATGCGGGCGATTTGACGGCGCAGAATGCGCAGGCGACTGGTATCAGTCAATTGGCCGGAGACCTGTTGAAAGCGCAGATTCATCAACTCGTGGCGCATATCGTTGGTCTTGTTCTCAATTTCCTGAACAGACAGAGCACGGATTTCTTTTGCTTTCATTCCTTACTCTCCTGCCACCGCTTCACGACGGGTGATAATTTTGGTCTTGATTGGGAACTTGTACTGGGCCATCTTCAAGGCGCGCAAGGCCTCTTCGTCAGACATGCCACCAATCTCAAACATCACTCTGCCGGGCTTGACCACGGCGACATAATACTCCACACCGCCTTTCCCATTACCCATGCGGGTTTCGGGAGGTCGATGGGTATACGGCTTGGCCGGGAAAATACGGATCCAGACCTTACCACGGCGCTTCATTTCGCGAACGATGACACGGCGAGCAGCCTCAATCTGGCGGGCGGTAATCCAGCCGGGTTCAAGGGCCTGCAGGCCCCATTCACCGAAGGAAATTTCCGCGCCACGCAAGGCCTTGCCCTTCATACGACCGCGCATTTGCTTGCGCCACTTAACACGTTTCGGCATTAACATGGCTAAACCTCTTTCAATAGTGACAGTGGTCGGAGTGCAGTGGGCGGCGAACAGTCAACCTGTTCAAGCGCCCACCTCTTCCTACTCACTAACGTAAACACCTTCAGTCGATTCGACCTTCTCTTCGATTTCCTGCTTCATTTCGCCGCGATAGACCCAGACCTTGATACCAATACGGCCATAGGTGGTCAGCGCTTCAGCCCGCGAGAAATCGATATCAGCGCGCAGAGTCTGCAGGGGAACGCGTCCTTCGCGCAGCCAGACCGTGCGAGCCATTTCAGCGCCCGCCAGACGACCAGAGACCTGAATTTTGATACCTTCAGCACCCTGACGCATGGCCTGCTGAATGGCACGCTTCATGGCACGGCGATAAGCGATACGGCGCACCAGCTGGTCGGCAATGTTACGCGCAATCAGATAGGCATCGGTATCCGGGCTGGAAAGTTCTTTGATATCCAGGTCTACCTTCTTGCCAACCAGAGCGGTCAGGCCTTCGCGGACCTTCTTGACGCCCTCGCCTTTGCGGCCAATCAAAATGCCAGGCTTGGCGGTATGAACAGTAACTTTGGCCTTGCCCGGAAAGCGCTCGACATCCACACGCGAGACGCCCGCCTTGGGCGCAATTTCCTGCACCAGTTCACGGATGGCCATGTCCTGCTTGAGTTGTTCACGGTACTGAGCGCCTTCAGCAAACCAGCGGCCTTGCCAGCCACGGCTTACAACCAGGCGAAATCCAATCGGATGTACTTTACGACCCATAGTTTATTCCGTACCTTTCCTAGTTTTCACGTTCGCTCAAGACGACGGTAACATGCGACGAACGGCGCAAAATCGGCTTGAAGCGACCGCGGGCGCCAAAACGGCGGCCTTTGCGGGTAGGCGCTTCATCGGCATAAATTTTCGCCACATACAGGTCGTCACGGCTAATGCCAAAACCCTCGTCGGCGTTGGCGACAGCCGATTTGAGCAGGTCAAAAACCGGCTTGGCTGCGCGATTAGGCACAAACCGCAACATTTCCAGCGCGGTATTGACATCCTGCCCACGCACCAGGTCAATCACCAGGCGGACTTTCTGGGCCGAAATCGGGAGAAAGCGCAGTTGAGCGCGAATATCTGCCATGGCTTACTTCCCTTTCGTGGACTTTTCCGAGACATGGCCGCGGAAAGTGCGAGTGGGTGCAAACTCACCCAGGCGATGCCCGACCATGTTCTCGGTCACATAAATCGGAACATGGCGACGGCCATCATGAACAGCGATGGTGTGCCCCACCATCTGGGGGAAGATGACGCTGGCACGGCTCCAGGTGCGAAGCACTTTCTTTTCACCGCGCTGATTCATCATCTCGATTTTCTTCAACAGTTTCGGGGCGATGAAAGGCCCCTTTTTGAGCGATCTCGACATAGTTTCTACTCTCTTTTGCGTTACGTTCTACATGTCACGCATTAGCGGCTGGTCTTACTGCGACGCTTGACAATGTACTTGTCGGTCTGCTTGTTCGTGCGGGTCTTGTAACCACGGGTAGGCTTACCCCATGGAGACTTCGGCCCCGGCATACCCGCAGGCTGGCGGCCTTCACCACCCCCATGAGGATGGTCGCGGGGAGACATTGCAGTGCCTCGGACAGTCGGGCGAATGCCCAGGTGGATCTTGCGGCCTGCCTTGCCCAGTTTGATGTTGCTGTGTTCCAGGTTACCAACCTGGCCGATGGTGGCATAGCAAGTTTGCAGTACCAGGCGAACTTCGCCAGAAGGCATACGAATCTGAGCGTACTGACCTTCCTTGGCCAACAATTGCGCAGCCGCACCAGCAGAGCGCACCAGCTGGCCGCCCTTGCCTTGCTTGACTTCGATATTGTGAACCAGGGTACCAACAGGAATGTTGGAAATCGGCAGGCTGTTGCCGGGGCGAATATCGGCGCCAGGGCCAGAGACAACGCTGTCACCAACCTTGAGACCGACCGGAGCGAGGATATAGCGCTTCTCGCCATCAGCGTAGTGCAAGAGAGCCAGGCGGGCGGTGCGATTGGGGTCATACTCAATCGCAGCGACGCGGGCAGGCACATTCAACTTATCGCGCTTGAAATCAATAAGGCGCAGGTAGCGCTTGTGACCACCGCCCTGGTGACGGACGGTAATACGCCCATATAAGTTGCGGCCACCGGTTTTGCGCAAAGGCACAATCAAGGAGCGTTCCGGCTCAGTTTTAGTAATCTCGTCAAACGAGTAGCCGGTCATGCCGCGCTGGCCCGGGGTTACGGGTTTGTATTTCTTAATAGCCATTACTGCACCCCTTCAAAAATCGAGAGTGTCTGGCCCGCTTCAAGGGTAATAATCGCCTTCTTGTAACCGGGGCGGCGGACCAACAAACGGCGGTTGCGGCGGCGACCGCGTTTCGCCGGGGTATTGATAATGTTCACGCTGACAACTTTAACCTCGAACAAGGTTTCGACCGCATCCTTAACCAGAGTACGAGTAGCATCTTCCATCACTTCAAAGGTGTACTGGTTAAGTTTGTTCTGGTAGTTCGTCTTTTCAGTTACCAGCGGACGGCGCAGGACATCATAAATCGTCGTCATGGTTAACTCCTAACCTAAATGAGCCGCCAGAACGTCAATCGCCTGCACCGGCATGACAATCTTGTCATAACCAAGCAAATCGCGAACATTCAGGTATCCGGCCAGCAGAACTTTGGCGCTTGCGATGTTATTCGTAGCGCGAATCACCACTTCATACGAAGCGTTTTTCTCAGGAATAAGCACCAAAGCCTTGGAATCGCCAGCCAGAGCGTTGAGGGCTTTGGCCATCAACTTGGTCTTGGGTTCGGGCAGAGCCAATTCGTCCACAACCACAATTCCGGCCTCAGCAGCCTTGGCAGAAAGAGCCGAACGAAGTGCAGCGCGGCGCATCTTGAGCGGCATCCGCTGGGTGTACTTGCGAGGATGCGGGGTGTGAATACGACCACCGCCAACCCAGTGAACAGCGCGGGTCGAACCCTGACGGGCGCGGCCAGTGCCTTTTTGCTTCCAGGGTTTGCGACCACCGCCAGAAACTTCGCCACGAACCTTGGTATCGTGAGTACCCAGGCGGGCATTCGCCATCTGACGCAAGAAAGCCTGGTGCATCAAATCTACATTAATCGGGGCTTCAAAGATGAACGCAGGCAATTCAACCTGTTTCACCTTTTGGCCTTCCATGTTGAAAACGTCAACCTTCATAGCACATGCTCCCATTCATCGCGCTTATTGCTTGCGCGCTTCCTTGACAATAACCAGGCCACCTTTGGGGCCAGGAACAGCGCCGTGAACACCAATCAGGTTGCGTTCGGCATCCACCATAACAACCTTGAGGCTCTGAACCGTTACGCGGTCGTCACCCATGTGGCCCGCGCCGCGCGAACCCTTGTAAACGCGGCCTGGCGTGGTACCAGAACTGCGCGAACCGGGAGCGCGATGGCGGTCAGACTGACCATGGGTTTTGGGGCCGCCACGGAAATGGTAACGCTTCACGCCGCCAGCAAAACCTTTGCCTTTGCTCGTACCGACCACATCAACGCGCTCGCCCGGAGCAAAGACATCTACCTTGACCACGTCGCCAACAACAACGTCCAGAGACTTGGTGCGGAACTCACGCAGAAAACGCAACGGAGGCAATTCAGCGGCCTTGAGATGGCCCAATTCACCGCCGCTCAAACGCTTGGGGTGAACTTCTGAAAAGCCCAGCTGCACCGCAGAGTAACCTTCCTTCTCTGGACGCCGTACCTGGGTAACGTAGCAAGGCCCAGCCTCGATGAGGGTGACGGGATAAGCCACACCTTTATCATCGAAGATCTGGGTCATACCAATCTTCTTACCAAGAAGCCCTTTCAACATACTCAGTTTTCTCCTTTACAAAATTTTGAGGCAGGTGCGCCTGGCACCATGCCGATAGAGACTGTCAGCCTGGGCTTTGTGGCTGCATCATCTCCCGGTAGCGCAGTCCGTGAGGCTGCCGCGACGCGTGTCTGTTGGGTCTGCGGGCAGGCCTCACACTTGCGTTACCGTTTTAAGTCGGTTAGCCTTCTTGTAAGGAAGACTAACCGACCTGTTTACCTGTTGACTAAATCTTGATTTCGATATCCACGCCAGCCGGTAAGTTCAGACGCATCAGCATATCAATGGTCTTGGAGTCCGGGTCGAGGACGTCAATCAAACGATTATGCGTGCGAATTTCGAAATGCTCGTGAGAGTCCTTGTCAATGAAAGTCGAGCGACGTATTGTAAACCGTTCTCGCTTTGTTGGCAAGGGTACAGGGCCAACAACCTGAGCGCCTGAGCGCTCGGCTGTTTCGACAATACGCTTGGCCGACTGGTCAAGCACGCGGTGGTCGTACGCCTTCAAACGAATGCGGATTTTCTGTTTGGACATCTTTCACCTACTCAATAATCTTGGTGATGACGCCAGCGCCGACGGTCAGGCCGCCTTCGCGGA
>CAZNCT010000118.1:0-2003 GCA_964571615.1 uncultured Anaerolinea sp.
TCGACGTTGGCATGAAGATGTACCGCGATTTCGCCAATGGCAAATATGTCCGGCCTTTGATCCTTGAATTGGGCGGCAAAAACCCGGTCATTGTCTCACGCCACGCCGACCTCGAGCGGGCGGCAATTGGAATTGTGCGCTCGGCCTTTGGCCTGCAAGGGCAAAAATGCTCGGCGGCCAGCCGGGTACTGGTAGAAGCCCCGGTTTACAACGACTTGCTGCCGATGCTCAAAGAGCTGGCCGAAAAACTGGTTGTCGGCGACCCGACCGAACGCACCACCTACAACGGCCCGGTGATTAACGCTTCTTCTTACAAAGAATTTCAAGAGTTCAATGAAGAACTCTCGCAGGCGGGCTCTTTCTTAACCGGCGGCAAGGTCAAAACCGGCGGCCTGTACGATAAAGGCTACTACTGCGAACCAACCTTTGCAATTGACGTGCCATACAGCCACCGCCTTTGGAAGCACGAAATGTTCCTGCCCATTACCACCATCGGCAAAGTAGAGAATTTAGACGAGGCCATGCGAATTGCCAACGATGTCAATTACGGCCTGACCGCCGGGTTCTACGGCGCGGATGATGAAGTAGAATGGTTCTACGACAACATTGAAGCCGGCGTCACCTACGTCAACCGCCCGCAAGGAGCAACCACCGGCGCCTGGCCTGGCTTCCAGCCCTTCGGCGGCTGGAAAGGCTCCGGCTCAAGCGGCAAGAATGCGGGCGGGCACTACTACGTCCCGCTCTACATGCACGAGCAAATTCGCAACCGGGTTCGTTAGGCTTCCAAGCCTGCCAGGAGGGACTGTCCCAATTTTGAGACAGCCCTTTTTTTATTTCAGGATTATATAACTACACGCAAATCTTCAGCAATCTACCTCGAAATAACAAGATTCTGAAAGGTCTCAGAACAGGTTTGGGTGTTATCCTTGAGAAAGAGATTCTTGAAAACAGCAGGAACCTGATGAAAAAAATCGTCCTTCCCCTTCTCCTGATAACGACTCTATTCGCGGCCCTGGCCCTGCTGGCCTCCTGCGGTGCAAACCAGGAAGCCAGCGAACAGGTGCGCATCCAGGCGGCGGTTGCGGCCACCCTGGCTAAAATTCCGACCCAGACGCCTTACCCCACCCCGCAAATCATCATCCCGCCAACCCCTCTGCCCCTCGATGGGCTGTTCTGCGAGTACGGATTTTGCATCGGCCACCCCGCCGACCTTTATCTGGTAGATGCTTCCATTCTGCGCAATGCCGCCACCCCCAGCACACGCGCTTACGGGATTCTTTTTGCCTTTAACCCCAGCCTGTTTATGCAACTGACCTGGACCATTTCAGGCCCGACCTACGATTACAGCGTCTCACACCGCATCATCCTCGAAGAAACCGACCAGGTCACCGGCAATCTGGATGTGATGCTCTATAGAAACCTGAACGTCTATTATCAGCCAATTGGGCCAACCGCCTCTGATATCCTCCCTTACGGAGCAGTGGCCTCCTGGCAGTGCGGCGGACGCGATTTTGCGTGGAAAGTGTACACCACGCAAGACGGCATGGCCCAGGGGCTGTTACAACAATCTCTTGAGCGATTCCGGTGTGAATAGCCATGAGCAACCCAATTGATGAAATCATCCGCCAGGCCATGCAGCGCGGCGAGTTTGACAATTTAGCCAACCAGGGCAAAAAACTCAGCCTGGATGAGTATTTTGAGATGCCCGAAGAGGTTCGCGTGGGGTATACGCTGCTCAAGAATGCCAATTTTGCGCCTGTGGAAGTAGAACTGCTCAAAGAAATTGGCGCACTTGAAGAAAGCCTGAAATCTGCCAGTCAGGCTGAAACAGAGACAATCAAGAAATCAATCCGAGAGAAACGCCTGAAATATGACCTGTTGATGGATGTTCACAAAAGGAAACGATAAAAGACTATCCCAAAAGAGCATCTAAGAGCAATCAAAAACGGCGACCATTCTATCGGGCGGTCGCCATTTGCTTTAAAGTTTTTTAGACAGTCCCT
>CAZNCT010000118.1:2013-12468 GCA_964571615.1 uncultured Anaerolinea sp.
AGACTTCCTCAAGCGGTGGCGTCATGTGCATTGGCACGGCCTGCTCTCCGTCAGAAAAATCGGAGAGCACAATCAAAGCCGCCGCAACCAAACTGCCCGGGTTGCGCCAGCGATGATTTAAGTTTGCCGCAAACAGAAGGCTGTCGCCAGTTTCTAACAAATACGACTGCCCTTCGACCAGATACTCAATTTGCCCACGCAGACAAAAGACAAACTCATGACCGGTATGAATGACATTTGCTGGCCCGCTCGAGGCCCCGGCTTCAAGGGTCAACATAAAAGGCATCACCCGCCCGACAAAGTTTTCACCGCCCAGACCTTCCCACAGTCCGCGCATGAAAGGCAGACGGGTGCGCGTATCGGATTTCAAGAAAACCACTTTTTGACGGGCCGGAGCCGGGGAGAAAAAATCGGTCACGGGCACATCTAAAGCATCGGCCAGGCGATAAAGCGTACTGACCGAAGGCGAGGTCTTACCGCGCTCAATCATGCTCAGGGCATTGGCCGAAAGCCCGCTCATGGTTGCCAGCGTGCGCATCGAAACACCGCGCCCCTCGCGTAGTTGACGTAAACGGGTGCCAACATCAACCGAAACTGCTTCCCGATTGCTGATATCCATAAAAAGCTCCATTCTCTGGCGGGGCAAAAGGCTGCCCGAATTGACATTATCGTATCACAAACAAGACAACTTTGATAAATATTCGCATGTGACAACCTGCAACATTTTCTATGACAATTCTCACTGTATTTTAATCTATGCCAGGCTTATGATGCAAACATCAATATATGTGATTATCTGCATATAAGCAAATATTTAAAACAAGGCCTTGTCTATGATTTCCCAAACCCTTGCCCAAGAAGTCTCTCAGTTAGAAGCCGACCTGTGCTTTGCGCTGGCCGACCCGACCCGCATTCTGATGCTCTACGCGCTGGATGAACGCCCGCGCAATGTGGGTGAACTGACTCAAGAGTTGGGTGTCACCCAGCCAACCACCTCGCGCCACCTGAAAATCCTGCGCGAACGCGGACTGGTCAGCGCCACCCGTCAGGGCGTGGTGATCCAATACGAACTGAACGACAAGCGCCTCATTCAGGCCCTTGACCTGCTGCGCAGTGTTCTGCGCGACCGGCTGGCATACCGCGCCAACCTGATGGAAGGGATTGCAGAAAACGAGTAGAAATTCTTTACGCCCGGCCGCCCCAAGTAGCAGATTCTTTTATCTGACGAGCGGCTTCAAGCGATTTTTCAGGAGCATAGCATGAAAAACTTCAAAGCCTACTGGATTTTTGGACTGCTTGGCATTTTGCTGGTCATCGCTGTCCCAATTCTGGTCTTCACCCAGGATGCTTCTGCCAGCCCGGCAGATAACCCCTGGCAGGGTGTGCCGCAAAGGCCCATTCATGTCTCTCACGCCGATATTATCACCGGGCCATTTGAAACACCCCAGGACGTGACCCGCACCTGTTTGACCTGCCACCCGGATGCCGCCAAAGACATCATGAAAACCTCGCACTGGACATGGGAAAGCAAAGAAGTCAATGTGCCGTGGCGTGACGAGCCAGTAACGATTGGCAAACTGAACCAGATTAACAACTTCTGCATCAGCGCCCAGACCAACCAGAAGTCCTGCACTTCCTGTCACATCGGTTATGACTGGCAGGAAACCAATGATTTCAGCCAGGCCTACGACTTCAATAAAGAAGAAAATGTTGACTGCCTGGTCTGCCATGCGCAATCGGGTTACGCCAAAGGCAGTTATGGCAACCCGGCAGAATTTGTCGACCTGCTGACAGCAGCCCGCAGTGTGGCCTCCCCGACCCGCAAAAATTGCGGCACCTGCCACTTTAACGGCGGCGGCGGCAACAACGTCAAACACGGCGACCTGTCTCAGCAGCTCTTCTTTCCCTCGCCCGAAATGGACGTGCACATGGGCGGCAACAACATGACCTGCATCGACTGCCATACCACTGAAAATCATCAGATCAAAGGCCGTCTGCTGGCAGACAATTACGAAATCAACCCCGCCGAACAGGTCTTGTGCACCGATTGCCACATCGAAACCCCGCACCAGGATCAGCGGCTTAACAGCCACACAGCCAGTGTTGCCTGCCAGACCTGTCACATCCCCACCATCGCAACCAAAGACCCCACCAAAACCATTTGGGATTGGAGCACCTCAGGCCAGGACATAGGCGATAACCATTTTACATACCTGAAAATCAAAGGCTCCTTCCAGTACGAGTCCAACATCCAACCGACTTATTTGTGGTTCAACGGCAACAACGAGTACCGCTACATTCTGGGTGACAAAATTGACCCCAGCAAACCGACGTACATTAACAAACCTGCTGGCAGCATCAATGATCCGAACGCCAAAATCTTCCCCTTCAAAGTGCATCGGGCCATTCAGCCGTACGATACCGGCTACAACTACTTGCTGGCGCCAGTCACCTCCGGGCCAGATGGCTACTGGACTACTTTTGATTGGGACCTGGCCTTCCGCCTGGCCGAAGAACGCATGGGCCTGCCCTACAGCGGAAATTACGACTTTGCCGAAACCCTGATGTACTGGCCCAGCACCCACCTGGTACAACCCGCCGAATATGCCCTGCAATGCTCAGACTGCCACGGTGAAAGCGGACGGCTTGACTGGCAGGCTCTTGGATACCCCGGCGACCCGATGACCTGGGGCGGGAGAAGATAGCCAGGTACGCTCCTCGCAATGACACCAACCCAGAGAACCCTATGAAAACTCTCTTCCTCACCCACAAACGCGCCCTTACCATCCTCGGCATCGGGCTATTGACCACCCTGCTGGCATTTGGCATCGCCTTTGCCACTCGCCCGGCGGCTCCCGCGGCCCAGCCCTCACCGCTGCACCCACCGGTTGCTCTGCTCGACGCGCAAGGAAATAATGTGCTCGAAAGCGGACAGCCCATCTCCACGATGAAGACGTGCGGCACCTGCCACGATACCGAATTCATCGTCAGCCACAGTTTCCACGCCGACCTCGGCCTCTCTGATTACCAGGTTGGCGATTGGAACGCCAGCAGCGGCACCTTCGGCAAGTGGGACCCGCTCACCTACCGTTATCTCTCTCAGCCCGGTGATGAACGCCTCGACATCTCGACGGCTGAATTTTTGATGAAATTTGGAGAACGGGTTCCGGGTGGCGGGCCTGCCACCACATCCCGCAGCGGAGTGCCGCTCACCAGCCTGGCGCCAGACGCTTCCAACCCCGAAACCAGCATCCTGAACCCGAAAACCGGCCAACCCGAAGCCTGGGACTGGCGAAAATCTGGCGTGATGGAGATGAACTGCTTCTTGTGCCATCTCGAATCGCCGGATACCGCCGCCCGCGCCGCCGAAATCAAGGCTGGCAAATTCGGCTGGGCCAACACCGCCACCCTGAACGGCAGTGGAATTGTCCGACCGGACGGGCAAGGCTGGGCCTATAACCCCGAAGCCTTCAACGAAAATGGCGAACTCGCCGCCGAAACTATCAAACTGCAAGACCCCACCAACGCCAACTGCGCCACCTGTCACGGGCTGGCACACACCGACAAACTCACCCCGTTGGTTTACACCGGCTGTTCGCTGGATGAGCACCAGACCGCCACCACCGGGCAGATTGTCACCCCGCAAAAAATTTCGGCATCGGGGATGAACATCGAAAACAAAAACAACCTGAACTTCGCCTGGGATGTTCATGCCGAACGCGCCCTGAAGTGCACCGATTGTCACTTTGCGCTCAACAACCCGGCCCAGGCCCAGCGTCTTTCACAGCAAAACCCCGACCACCTGACCTACGACCCGCGCCGCCTGGAAATCAGCGATTACCTGCTGCGCCCCAATCACAACTTTGCCCGCGGGCAAAGCGCCCAGTTTAACGTTGAGCCCGACCTGAAAGCCACCATGCGCCGCTGTGACTCGTGTCACGATGCCCAGCAAGCGCACGCCGATTGGCTGCCTTATACCGAGCGCCACATGCAGGTACTCGATTGTGAAACCTGCCATATTCCCGAAATGCACGCGCCCGCCATCGAATCGGTGGACTGGACGGTTATCACTCCGGCAGGCGAAGCCATCAGCCAATGCCGCGGCGTAGAAGGCGACCCGAACAGTCTCAACAGCCTGGTGACCGGGTTCACCCCTGTTTTACTGCAACGCGAAAATGTGGATGGGCGCGCTTCGCTGACTACCTATAATCTGGTCACGGCCTGGTACTGGGTCTATGACGATGCCAACGGCAACCCGCGTCCGGTGCGCCTGACCGACCTTGAAGCGGTTTACCTGAAAAACGGCGCCTACAGCCCCGAAACGGTGGCCGCCTTCGATGGCGACGGAGACGGAAAACTCTCTCAGGCTGAATTACGCATCGATAACGAGAGCAAGCAACGGTTTGTAGCGAACGGATTAGCCGCTCTCGGGCTAAACAATCCACGCATCGAGGGGCAAATCCAGCCGTACAGCATCAACCACAACGTTGTACGGGGTGCAGAAACCGTCAAAGATTGCGAAACCTGCCACACTGCCGAATCGCGTGTGACTGCGCCGATGAAACTGGCATCCTATATGCCGGGCGGCGTGACCCCAGCGTTTGTGACTGATACCAATGTTCGCGCCGATGGTGTCGTGCAGGTCGCCGCAGATGGCGGGCTGTACTACCAGCCACAAAACGATGAACGCGGCGTGTATGTCTTTGGGCATGACCGGGTGGACTGGATTGACTGGTTCGGTGCGCTGGCCTTTGCTGGCACGCTATTTGGCGTCGCCGGACACGGCACACTGCGCTATGTCTCCTGGCTGAAGCGCCCCAAACACGCCCCGGCCACCAAACGGGTGCACATGTACGAGGCCTACGAGCGCTTCTGGCACTGGCTGCAAACTTTTTCAATTGTGTTCTTGCTCTTTACCGGCCTGGTCATTCACCGCCCCGATATTTTTGGCGTCTTCTCGTTCCGCTACATGGTGACGGTGCATAACGTTCTGGCGGCCATTCTGGTCATCAATGCGCTTCTGTCGCTGTTCTGGCATCTGACAACAGGCGAGGTGCAGCAGTATATTCCACGCCCGCGCGGCTTCTTCGATGACGCGATTGTGCAGGTCAAGTTCTACATCAGCGGTATTTTCAAGGGCGAACCGCACCCGTTTGAAAAGCGCCGCGATAAAAAGCTCAACCCTCTGCAACAGGCGACTTACTTCGGCCTGCTGACCGTGTTACTGCCACTGCAAATCATCACCGGCGCATTGATGTGGAGTGTGCAAAAGTTCCCGCAAATTTCGACCTGGTTTGGTGGTTTGCCCGTCCTGGCACCATTCCACAGCCTGATTGCCTGGTTGTTTGCTGCTTTCATTGTCGGCCATGTTTACCTGACCACCACCGGCGCAACCCCGGTTGAGGCCATGCGGGCCATGGTAACCGGCTGGGAAGATGTGGAAGCGCATGAGGCAGAAGACAATAAGCAGTAACCAGTATTCGGTGATGTGTAGCGCAACCTTCAGGTTGCGAATCAGCAAATCCGTGTACCCAAAAGCAACGGAGAGAAACTATGACAGTCTCGGTTAAACCCCAAAAGAAATCCTTTGACTGGCGCGCGTTCTTTTTGAACCGCCCAACCAAGCCCTATATTCACCCTTACCTGGGTGGATTCCTGCTGGGTCTGGTCTTGTTCAGCGCCTTTTTCTTGACCGGCAACGGGTTGGGCGCATCGGGCGGCCTGAACCGCCTGATTGTGGCCGTGCAAGATGTCATTGCGCCCGCGCATGTAGATAGCAATCCCTATCTGCTCAAAATGGCCGGCGGCGACAAGAACCCGCTCGATGATTGGATTATCCCGATGATTTTTGGCGCCATGCTGGGCGGATTCTTTGGCGGCTGGCAAAATGGACGCCTGAAATTTGAAACCAACAAAGGCCCGCAAATCTCGACCCGCACCCGCTGGGCAATGGCCTTCATCGGCGGGTTGATTATGGGCTACGGGGCACGCATGGCGCGCGGATGCACCAGCGGGCTGGCGCTCTCGGGCGGCGCCGTGCTCTCGGTTGGCGCGTGGGCGTTTATGTTCTCGGTCTTTGCCGGGGCGTACGCGCTGGCCTATTTCGTCCGCAAATTATGGCTCTAAAAACGGAGTCCAAAATCTCCTGATTTTGGAAAGGAAAAACTATGGAATACCCATTCCCCCTCCAAATCCTGCAAAACGTCAGCGCCGCCAACCCGTGGACTTACCTGGTCTTTGGTGCTATTGGCTTTTTCTTTGGATACGTACTGGAACTTTCCGGCTTTGGCAACTCAAAAAAACTGGCGGCGCAGTTCTACTTCCGTGAACTGACTGTGCTGAAGGTCATGTTTGGCGCAATTGTCACCGCGATGGTGTTGCTCTTCACCATGATTGGTCTCGGCCTTTTGAATTACCAGGCCATTTGGGTTAACCCAACCTACCTGTGGAGCGGCATTCTCGGCGGGTTGATTATGGGCGTCGGCTTTATCATCGGCGGCTTCTGCCCTGGCACCTCGCTTGTTTCAGCAGTGACTGGCAAGATTGACGGCATTTTCTTTGTCCTGGGCGGGCTGGTCGGTATCTTCCTGTTTGGTGAAACCGAACCGCTCTACGATTACTGGTGGCAGACCGCCGGGTACTTCGGACGACTGACCTTGATGGACTGGCTCGGTCTGCCTGCGGGCGTTGTAGTAACCATCATCGTTGCGATGGCCCTGTTTATGTTCTGGGGCTCAGAACAGCTTGAGCGCATCGTCGGCAAGCGCGATATGAGCCATGAGCCAAAACTGCGTCTTTATGGCGCTGTGGCGCTCTTTGCGGTTGCTTTTGGCACCATCCTGATTGGCACTCCCAGCCTGGAACAACGCCTCGAGCGCACCTACTTTACCCGCGAAATTGGCATCGAGGGCGCCAGCGTCAAACTCAGCGCCCAGCAATTGCTCGATAATCGCCTGGCCCAGGCATCGCCGGCAGAGGTCTATCACACCATGTTTGATAATGGGCTGATTACCGTATTGCTCGACGTGCGCTCAGAAGCCGACTACAACCTGTACCACATCAACAACGCGCTCAACGTGCCGCTGGCCCAAATTCCGACCATAGTGCCGCAAATTCTGGCCAAGCACAGCCCCAACACGGTTTATTTTGTGATGAGCAACGACGAAACAGATGCGACCGCCGCCTGGAAAATCCTTGTCGGCAGCGGGGTCAAAAATGTTTATATTCTCGAAGGCGGTCTTAACAACTGGATTGCCTTCTTTGGCAAAGACGATCCTGAAATCAAGCCGCTGGCCGGGATTAGCACCCCCGAACAATTGCGCTACGAATTTCCTGCCGCGCTTGGCGCGCGTTATGCCTCCTGCTACCCGGACCCGCAAAAATGGGAAGAACTGGAATTCGAGCCAGTCATCAAACTGGAATTGCAGCGCGACAAAAGCGGCGGCGGCTGCGGCTAGACCAGCCAAACCTTCGTAGCCACCATCAAGCGCGGCTATGATACAATAGAATAAGACAGGCGATGAGGCTCGCCATAACCGTCTTTCAGACTGATAGCCTCTACTGAAACCACACTCAGTAGAGGCTTTTTTATTTCCATGACCTTCACCAGTATTCTTTCCCCTTATGGCCCGGCGCCCGAAGCAGAATCGCAGCCAGCCTGCTTCCCAGACCTGAATCTCAACCAGGTCGTGGATGCCATCCTGCAGGGGCGCGCCGATTATAACCTTGCGCCCTTCTTCTACGCCGCGCTTGACGACCTCGAAGTCATCCGCTACCGCCAGGAGGCCCTGCGCGATTTACAAAATGAAGCCTGGCTGACCCAGGTCAAATCGTTTAGCGAACAAATGGCCCGGGCACGCCGCTATCTGGGCCTAATCGAAAAACTGGACTTCGACCTGCACAAACAAGGCTGGCTTCTCGAATCCGTCCTGACCTACTGTGCAGCAGTCAGACAATTAGAGAAAGCCATCGGTGCGACACAGGTTAAGTCGCAGGCTTTTCTCGCTTTGCAAAAATATGTTGAAGCATACACGCGCTCATCGGAATTTCAGGTTCTGCTCGAAGATGCTCAAAAGGTTCAGGCAGCCTTGACAGCAGTTCGGTACAGTATTCTTATCCAAACCGGGCGGTTTAGCGTCCGCCGCTACGACAACGAAACCGACTACAGTATAGAGGTCGAAAAAACTTTCGAGAAATTCAAACAAGGCGCGGTCAAAGACTATCGCGTTGAGATATACGAAGGCTCGGGCATGAATCACATCGAGGCCAAAATCCTCGAGTTTGTTGCCCGCCTGTATCCTGAACCTTTTGTGATGCTTGAGCAATTTTGCCAGGTTCACAGCGCCTTTATGGATGCCACCCTGCGGCGCTTCGACCGCGAAGTACAATTTTATGTTGCTTATCTCGATTATCTCGCTACTTTCAAGCACAAAGGCCTGCCTTTCTGCTTTCCTGAAGTAAGCGAGAGCCGCGAAATTTTTGCCCGCGAAACCTTTGACCTGGCGCTGGCTGGAAGCCTGACCTTTAGCAATGAACCGGTCATTTGCAATGACTTTGAGTTACACGAACCGGAACGGGTCATCGTGGTCAGCGGGCCAAACCAGGGAGGAAAAACCACCTTTGCGCGCACGTTTGGGCAAATCCATTATCTCGCCAGCCTGGGGCTGCTCGTACCAGGACGAACAGCGCGGCTGTTTCAATTCGATCGGATTTTCACGCACTTTGAGCGCGAGGAAGATATTCGCAACCTGAGCGGCAAATTACAAGACGACCTGCAGCGCATTCATAACATTTTGCAAAGCGCCACGCCGCGCAGCATTCTCATCCTCAATGAAATTTTCTCATCCACCACCCTGGAAGACGCGCTCTTCCTCAGCCGCGAAATCATGACCCGCCTGCTGGCCCTGGACGCGCTGGGCGTATGGGTAACGTTTATTGACGAGATGGCCTCTTTTAGTGAAAAAACCGTTAGCATGGTCAGTACTGTCTCCCCCGAAAATCCCGCCGAGCGCACCTTCCGCATCATCCGCAAACCCGCCGATGGCCTGGCCTATGCGCTTTCGCTGGCCGAGAAGCATCGCCTGACCTATGAACACATCAAAGAGCGGATACAACCATGAAAGTCCTGCTTCTGCATCCCAACCACGATTTTGACCCCAAAGCGCCACTCCCACCCCAAAGCGAATCGCTCGTTCAAGACCTTGAATTAGAAACGCTCTTTGGGGCTATGGCCCAGGGCGATAAATTCCTGTACCAGACCGCCCGCCAGGTTTTACTCTCGAGCCTGGACACCCCGGAAGAAATCCGCTATCGGCAAGACATCCTGCGCGACTGTCTGGAACATGCTGCCATCGTGCGCGAGATGTACCAGATCCCAATTGAGGCCATTCAGCGCAAGCAAAGAAACTGGTTGGGCATTTTTAGCCGCTATCCGGGTGGAATTTTGAGCAGTTCATTACAACTTCTCGAAATGTTCCTGGAACTGTTGCGGCGACTGAAGCAAATTGCGGATGAACAGGCCGCAACCTTCCAATCAGCAGGATTTCAACGCTTCTTCAGGATGATTCAGGATGAGCTAGATGAGGCTTATTTTGTCGAAATTGAGAATCATCTGCGGCTGTTGCGCTTTCGTGACGGGGTACTGATTAGCGCCCGGCTGGGGCGCGGTAACGAGGGCGCGGACTACTTCCTTTGCAAACCTAATCGCCCAAATGGGCATTGGGTCAAGCAATTCTTCTCGCGCAAATCGCCAGTTTACTCGTTCAGCATTCACCCTCGCGATGACCAGGGAGCGCGGGCGCTGGGCGAACTGCGCGACCGGGGACTGAACCTGGTCGCCAATGCCGTAGCGCAATCTGCAGAGCATATTGATAACTTTCTGAATGTCCTGCGCCAGGAACTGGCCTTTTACATCGGCGCACTCAACCTGTCTGAGACGCTTGCCGGGCTGGGAATGCCATTCTGCTTTCCCCAAGTCTCACCGATTGGGCAGCGCAGGTACACCTTTAGCGAGTTATACGACATCGCCCTGGCCCTGACCGTCAAACAAGGGGTAGTCGGCAACCAGGCCAATGCCGACGAACGAGACCTGGCAATCATCACCGGGGCCAACCAGGGCGGAAAATCCACCTTCCTGCGAAGTATCGGTCAGGCGCAATTGATGGCACAGTGCGGACTATTCGCTCCGGCCAGGTCGTTTTCGGTAAACGCAGTCAGCGGGCTGTTTACTCACTACCGGCGCGAAGAAGATGCCAGCATGAAGAGCGGAAAATTAGACGAAGAATTGGCACGTATGAGCGCAATCATCGGCCTGTTACGCCCAAACGCACTGGTCTTGTTTAATGAGTCTTTTGCGGCCACCAATGAACGCGAAGGGGCCGAAATTGCCCGCCAGGTAGTCAACGCGCTGCTGGAGCGAAATATCAAGGTCTTTTTTGTCACCCATCAGTATGAGCT
>CAZNCT010000119.1:0-716 GCA_964571615.1 uncultured Anaerolinea sp.
GCTTGTCATTCCCGTCGGTGCAGGTCAGGACGGCTTCGCGCTTTTCATTGACGACCAATGTCCAGAACTGGAAGTCCTGGGCAGCCACCGCCTTGTTGGTCTGATGCGAGGCGATGGCGTCCATCAGCCAGTAGGCCTTGGCCTGGTCGGCCAGATATTTTGTGCCGTCGGTCAGCAGGAAGCGCTGACGCAACCAGGGGTAGCGCAGGTTGGTGTAGGATTCGGTGCCGACAAAGCCGGCCAGGTCGGATTCGAGTTGGGCAGCGCGGACGAAGTCGGCGGGGGTCAGGGGTTGGGTCATGGAAAAGTCTCCTGTTTGAAAAATAATCACGCGCCCCAGGTTGAGGCGCGTGTCGGTTGAGTGGAATTGCGGCAGAGGCTAGGAAAAGCCCAGGCCGCGTTCCTTGAGGCTGACAAAACGGTGCTGGCAAATCACCAGGTGATCGAGCAAATCGAGGTCAAGCAACTTGGCGGCCTGCACCATTGCCCGAGTCAGAGCCACATCATCCGGCGAGGGGTTGGGGTCCTGGCTGGGGTGGTTGTGCAGGACAATCAGTGCCGGGGCCATGCGCTGCACCGCCGGGCGCAAGACTTCGGCGATGCGTACCTGGGCGCTGGAGACCGAGCCCTGGTAGACCTCGACGATGTCCAGCACCTGGTTGCGAATGTTCAGCAGCATCACGCGCAGGTGTTCTTTTTCAAGCAGCCCCATCTCA
>CAZNCT010000119.1:754-1036 GCA_964571615.1 uncultured Anaerolinea sp.
TGAATGTTGGGGCGGTTTTCAACGGGGTCCTGCAGGCGGATGCCCAGCGTCAGGCCGGCTTTGATGCGTGCGGCCATGCTGGATGTGATGCCGGGTACCAGGATCAGTTCGGCAGCCGGTGCCTGGTGCAGCCGGCGCAGGTCGCCGCCGAACCGGGCCAGCAGGCGGTCTGCCAATTCGATCTGTTTTTGGCCGCCGATTAGGGCTGAGAGCAGTTCGGGGGTGCTGCAGGCGGTGGCATTCTGGCTGACCCGGTAAGCCGGTTGGTCGCGCAGGCTGCGC
>CAZNCT010000119.1:1046-12361 GCA_964571615.1 uncultured Anaerolinea sp.
GGGGGGGGGGGAGGGGGGTGGGGCGGGGGGGTTGGGCGCGGGTTGGTTATTATGGGGGGGGGAAAAAGGAAAAAGCGTGGGGGCGGGCAGGCTCATGATTGGGCTCCTGAAATGCAAAACCGGGCGCTCCAACTCTGGAGCGCCCGGTAATCTGAGAACAGTAAGAGATCAGGCCGAAGCGGTTTCGAAAGCCGGCAGGCTGACCGCGATCGGTTCATCGTCTTCGGCAAAGGGGTCTTTGGTTTCAATGAAGAGCGGCATCAGGATGGCGGTGAAGTTGGTTTCGTTGACCAGCACCGGCTTTTTCTCACCGCCAATCTGGATATCCATCTCCGCCCGGCAGGCATCCACCGCCCGGCGCAGGAATACCGCTGAAATCCAGACTTTGGCATCGCTGCCGCTGGCCTGGCCATCCAGGATGTTCCGCGCCTGGCCGGTGTCTGTCGGGGCGGAAGCGACCTTGATGGCCCCATTGGTAACCTTGATAAAGGTATTCTGGGTGCCCATCGCCCCAACCATCCGAACGGTCTGTGACAGGTTGGACTTTGCCAGTTTGAAGCGCGCCAGGCTGGCGGCCTGGGCGGTTTGCAGCATTTGACCCAGCTGCGTTGCGGGGAAGTCGTTGCCCGGCGTGACGGTGGCCAGCGCCAGATTTTTGCCCGATTCGCTGTTGGTCACCTCGAAGATGAAGCGTTGTTCATCCACCAAACGGGCCTTGACCGTATCCTTGTCTTCGACCAGGGCTGTCAGCAGGCGGGCGAAGTTGACCGGCAGTGGAATGACGGTGTTTTGCCAGACTTCGCCTGGTTTTTCCGTGACGATACCGGCCGAAAAGCCATCGGCTGCCTGGGCGATGATGGTCTGCTCGGAGACGGTCAGGTGCAGGACCTGCAGGGCTGCACGCGAGTCATCGCTCGAGGCGAAGGGCAGCACGCGTGCCAGGCTGCGCAGGGTCAGACCGGAGAGCGTAAACAGGTTTGTGGCGGTCTCGCCGCCGATAACCGGCAGGCCTTCCTCGACAATCCGCAGCGTGGTGCGATGCGAGCCGCTCTGGATGACCAGGGCATTGTCTACCACCGACAGGCGCACTTCGCCGACCAGCGTATCGACCACGGCCTTGAGGGTCTGGGCGTCGACATGCACCGACAACTCATCGCTGCTGGCTGCGTACACCTGCGCACGGGCGGCGCTTTCGCCGTTGAAACAGGACAGGCTGATTTCGCCGCCGGCGTTTGCGTCGATGCGCACCAGGGCGAAGGCTGGCATCAGGCTTGCTTTGGCACTGGCACGGGTCACGGCGGCGAGAGCTTCTGAGAGAACTTGTTGCGGGATGGAAATCATGTTCGTTACTCCTTGAAAATTGGGGATTGGGGATATAAAAACCGGGAAGCCCTGGTAGAGCTTCCCGGCACGGGATGGTGGTGGCTTTAGAACGGGATGTCCGGCTCTTCTTCAGTGGCGGGCGGTTCGACCTGGCCGTTGCTGCGACTGTCCAGGAAGTAGAGTTCCTTGACGGTCACGTTGAAATCAGCCGCCGCTGAACCATCCTGGCGGGTCCAAATTTCAGGCCGGCCCGTTTTGGGGTCTGGCCGCAATTTGCCTTCGATCAGCACCTTGCTGCCTTTGTGCAGGTACTGGTTATGCACTTCCGCCGGCTTGCCCCATGAAGTGCAGCGGAACCAGGTGGTGACTTTTACGGTTTCGCCCTGATCGTTGGTGTACTGGTCATTGCTGGCGACATTGAAGCTGGTGACCGGTTTGCCGGAAGGGGTGTAACGCATCTCGGGGTCATTTCCGAGGTGGCCGACGAACGTGATTTTGTTGAATTGGCGGGACATGGTGAGTACTCCTTGTTATGAAAGTGGTTGTGTTTGACGTGTATCGCGCGCGTGAATTGCGCAAGTTTTGGCATCCAGCTCACCCTGCTCTGTGGAAGGAAAAACTGCCAGCAGGGTTTCGCGTTTGGTGTTGAAGTAGACGAACAGGACGATGAAGCGCTGTTCGGTCCTGCGAACCGTCCAGCGCCCGCTCTTGCCTGGCAGGGTATGCGGCGGGGTTGCGCCGGCATCCCACTCACCATCAACGGGAAAGTCCTTTCCCCAGATTTCCTTGTTGGTTTTGATTGGTCTCATGTAACTCCTTGCAGGTGGATTATGACAAGGACGGGCAGATGGTCTGCCCGCCCCGTCAGGAAGGGTTATTTGCGTCCCTTGCGCACCCATTCGCGCAGGGCCTCGCGTGATGCGGGAACCGCCTTTTTCTGGGACTGGTACGCCTCAAAGGCTTTGACTTCATCGGCATTGGCGCTGTTTACGGCAGTCTTGTCGCCGTATTTGAGTTCAGGCGCTTTCCCGGCAGCCGCTCCCTGTACCGTTTCGATTTCCGGCTCGAACTCCTCGCTTGACGGCGGGGTCAGGATAGGCGCGTGTTTGTTTTCCTGCCCGATCCAACTCTGTACCTCGTTCCAGCGTTCACGGATTTTCCAACCCAGGGCTTCCTCACAGCGCAGTTCTTCGATGGTTGCGAAGTTGAACTCAGTGACGTAGGTTGCGCCTTCCTTGCGAACCTCCCCTGCTTTGGCTTCTATGGCCGCCGCGAATGGCTGGGCGCGCAGGGTGCGCCCCGTCCAGTAGCGGTGTGAGCGGATGGCGGCGACGAGCCCCTGGGAAGCCAGCCCACGGGCGGTGAGAATGATCCAGGTTCCGCCATCCTGGTGGGGGATGACACCCAGCGCCTGGGTGCGGCTGTGCGCCCCATCCTGGTAGGCGGTCAGGCGCTGCTGTTTGCCAGGTTCGCCGATCTCCCACCAGTTGCGGAAGGCGACGGGGAAGTAGCGGAAGGTTTTGGCGGCGAAACCTTTGATGCGTTTGCCTTCCTTGGTGACAAAGGTTGCCGGGAGGTCAATTCCGGGCAGGGGTTTTTCCGCTTCCACGAAGAACCCGCCGGTGGCGTATTCCCATTGGAGCATGGTCGGAAGGGTGACGCTCTGCACGATGGCGGCATCCAGGAAAGGGAATTCCTGGTCGAGCGCGAAGGGGTTGGACGGTTGTTGGGGGGTGATCATGCGTTTTGTCTCCTTGAAGTTTGATTTCAGATTTTGGTTTAGCGCCGAAGTTCCCACAGACGTTTGTCCGTGTCATATTCCCCGGAGCGGATGTAGCGGATGACGCCAAATCCGAACCAGAGTCCATAACTGAGAATGACCGCGGCCAGGATGATGGTGATGGTGGTAAACATGTTTCTGCTCCTTGTGTATCGGAAAATAAAACCGGGGAGCCAAACCGTATCGGTCTGACTCCCCGGTGGGAAACGAAAAGCCCCCATGCAAGGCTTTTGCATGGGGGCGAATTTATGTTGGCGTTATCTGGCGGAGTTTGGCATCACTGCCAAAGCTCGTCGAGTCGCTTTCTTCCTGCTTCGATTGCTTTTGTATTCAAGAACTTTTTGATTTTTGTCCAACTGGTCTTGTCCAGCATGTTCGGCATGGGCGAGGCTTCCGCATCGTCGAAGTAGGCCAGCGCTCGTATGGCGCCAACTGCAAAACTGTTAACCCTGGCGTACTTGACCGCTGCGATTTCAAAAAGTTTTTCTAAGGGAACGTTTTGCAGAATGAAATACAGGTCAACCATGTCTTTGCGCGTGCCGCGGCCCATGATTTCTGCCAGTTTCATCGCCCCGATTTCTTCAATGCTGGCAAGCCGGATTCCGTCCACCAGGAGCGTGGGGCACACCAATGGGTAGATGTTGAGCCGGAAGAAACTAACTCCAACGCTGCGCCAGTTGGCAACGAAGGTATCATCCTTGTCATAGGTGATGGACAGGGTTGTGTCGTCGAGCATGGAGCGCATGGCCGCGCGTTCATCCGGGCCTACAGCCTCGGGTTGGTCGGAAAACAGGTCCAGGTCAACCGAAATGCGATGACCAAAGTGCAGGGCGAGGCCCGTGCCGCCGGCCAAGTAATAACGTTCGATGAAGGGCTGGCGGGAGACCAATCTGAACGCATCCCGGGTTGCGGGCGTCAGCGCTTCCCAGTGTGGCTGGTCGAGCGTCAGCGTACCCACAATTCCCCCCTTGTAACCGGAAATGGGGAGGTTCTCCAGCGCCGAATGCGTAGAAGCTGTCGCCAGTAGTTGAACGATACCGGCTTGAGCCAGCGCTCCCCATATTCGCGGATAAATTTTCGAATTCGCCTGGAGCCGTACAGGGTGAATAGCCAGCGGATTTCATCCCAGTCTCCGAACTCCAGCACGCGCTGGATGACCAGGTTGGCATCACGCTTCATGTTCAGCTGATCCACGTCATATTCCTGAAAGTACGCTTTCAAGCGTTCAGGAATTTTTGCCGCTGGCGGTAGGCTTGCGGGTTTCATATTAAAATTATACAGTATTGACGCTCCTTCCTCCTGAAGGTGTATAAGAGCAGGCGTTTTATGGTTCTCGATTGAAATCAGTTTCGCTGGAAACCAGGCCTGCAATTTGTGTGTTGCTTATGCCATTTACCGGCTAGAAGCCCTCCGGCCACCACCCGCCCAGGATGGCTTCATCCGGGTCGAGCGTGCCGGGCGTGGAAACGATGCGCACTTCAGATGTGGCGTGTCGGATGGCTCCCGATACGCTGTCACACCACTCGCGCCCGGCCTGATCCGGGTCAGGGATCAGGATATACCGGTATTGACCATGTTCATGGAACCAGGCCAGCATCCGGTGAGCCGGAGTGGCTCCATTGGTGTAAACCACCGCTATCGTCTCATCCAGCCCAAGTTCATGGATTTTCTGGGCGGCGATCAGCATGTCGAACAACCCTTCGACCACAATCACTTGCCGGGTGCTTGGCTTGATGCGCCAGGCTCCCAACGGCTGGATGCGGTTGCCCCAGGTTTTGTGATTCTTGGGCGGAGCGAAATTGCGCGTGCCAGGCGGGAGCTGGCTTTCTGGAATGTAGCGGGCATTGATCACCGTGGGGCGGAGGGGCGGGTCGGCATACACCACCGACCCGGACCACAGCCAGCGTCCATCCTTGCGCACCATCAGCGATTGTTTGGCTGCCTGGAGAATCTCCTTGCGCACCGCCGGCAGCGGGTTGCCATACCCCAGCCCATACACCAGCGCCGTGTAGGCCGATACTCCCCGGCTGGACAGGTATTGCCTGGCCGGCGCGCCATGCAGGTGTGAGCGCGCATCGCTCATGGCCTCATCCAGACATTCCACCTGTGTCGGCAGGCGTGCAGGTTTGCGCCAGAGTGTATCGGTTTCGGGCGGCTTCCAGTCGGTGCCCAGTTTTCTGGCCAGGGATTTCAGCGACCCACCGGTTGCGCCACAGCGCAGGCATTTCCAATAGCCCTTGACCAGGTGCACCCCGAAATTGGCGTGTCCGCCCTGACCGGCGCGCTGCTGATCGCCGTGAAAGGGACACCAGAAAATGGCCCAGTCGCGGTGCGTCTCGACCTTCACCGCCTGGCCCAATAATGCTTCAGCGGCATTCAAAAGTTCCTGGTTCATCGGCTCACCCCGCAAACAGCTGCGTCAAGACCGATACAGCCTGGCGCAACAAACTGGCCGGCTGACTGGTAGCGATGGCAACCAGTATGAGCAGAACCGCAAAGGTTCTCATGGTTGACTCCTTATTTTGACAAGATTAAATGGTTCTCCCCGGAGCGCATGATCACGCATCCAGGCGGCCCGGCTTGCCTAAAGTCTTCAGGAAATCTCGACACAGGCCCATAGCGGGGCGGTGGTATACACGGCGGCATTTTCACGCAGGAGTGTGACCTCGGCGGTGTACAGGAAATCCCCATCCTGGCGCCCGGCGGGCGCGGCAACGTTCAACACGTTGCAACCTACCATGACCCTGCGCTGGGCCGCGTTCAGGCGAAATGGCGCAGAAATCTTGACAGTCTTGCTGGTTGTGGTATTATTAGCACGCATGTTCTGTACTCCTGAGCGTCCGGCGGCTACCGGACGCTCAATTTTTTACCGGGCCTCTCACCCCGGTGAGTCCTCGCTGTGGCTGTGTGTGAAAAACGAAAACGGGCGCTCCCTGGAAATCCAAGAGAGCGCCCGTTTTTTGTTGGGTGTGTCGGTGATTAGACTTGGTTTACGTCATGACCACCTCCTTCGGTGGTACGCCAAGAAAGTCTGCCAGCCAGGCCTGGAAGGCCGATACAGGCAGAACGATCAGGTTGTAGCGGGAGCCGCTGGACGTGGTGACAAAATAACCACTGCCTGGTCCGAGAAGTGCATGGGCAACGCAGCTTTCCTCCATGATTACAATGCGATTGGTGCGGATGGTTTGGCCTGTTTCGAGCAATCCGCGAACAGGTTTGTTGAGTAAGGGCGTGAGAAAGGTATAGATGGTGGGTTCTGGCATGGGCTTGTCCTTGTGTGGTGGATGGGAACGGGAAAAGCCCAGCGTGAGCCGGGCTTTTGCAGGGGGAGAAATGGGTTGTGGGGGTAGAAAAACTGGTGTGAGTATAAAGAAGGGTGGGAAAATCGTCAAACCGCGTAGGCGGCATAAGGTTCAAAATCCACCAACAAATGGAACTGTCGGGTGGTCAAAATAGAAGCGCTATAATGATGGAAAGTGTTAGAACCTGTATATCACTGTTGCCAGGAAAGTAATTCAAGCACTCTCAATCCAAGGAGCAAGCATGCCATCCAACATCAAACCTATCGCCCTGATTACTGGCGGGAACAGCGGTATCGGTTTCGCGGCTGCAACCAAACTGGCCGCCCGTGGCTTTCACGTCGTTATGGCCTCGCGCAACCAGCAGGCCAGTGTGCAGGCTATTGCGCGAATCCGGAACAACCAGCCAGACGCCAGCCTTGAAGCCATGAGCCTCGACCTGGCCTCCTTTGCGTCCGTGCGGCAGTGTGCATCTGACTTTCGGGCCAAAGGCGTGCCGTTGCATGTCCTGATCAACAATGCGGGCGGAGTCGTTTATGGCAAAAAAGCCAGCTTTACAGTGGATGGCTTTGAGATGACGCTGGGAACCAACCACCTGGGGCACTTCCTGCTAACCAATTTGCTGCTAGATACATTGAAACAATCCGCCCCGGCGCGGGTGATTATGATCTCATCGGAATTGCACAACCCCGCTTATGGCGGGAAACCCTATCCCGACTTTGACTATAACAACCTGAATGGAGAAAAATACTACAACCCCCAGGTTTTCTACCGCAACTCCAAGCTGGCGAACATGTGGTTTGCCTATGAGTTGCAGCGCCGTGTGGCAGGAACTGGCGTGACCTCCAACGCGGTCTGTCCGGGCTTTGTCCCTGCAGCCATTGCTGACCGCCGCAAGTCGCCGCTCGGGAAGTTTTTCTTTGGGCAGATTATGCCGCGAATGCCCTTTGCCCGCTCCCTTGACCAGGCATCCGACTCGTACATCATGGCTGCCACCGACCCGGCGTTGGAAGGCGTAGGGGGTAAATTCATTGTGGACAGCCGAGAGAAACGTTCCAGCGATGATTCCTATGATGAGCAAAAAGCGCGTCTGCTTTGGGAAAAGAGCCTGGTGTGGTGCGGATTGAACTGATGCAGCCGTATTTTGTGTTTTTGTTGCATAATTACGTTTGAGCAAGTCATCCCATCTATAGGCGAAGGATAAAAGCAATCCACCATGACAAACGCTTTGATCACAGGAAGCAACAGCGTGCTGGGTCAGCCCATGATGAAATTGTTGCGCGAACAAAATATTGAGACGCTGATATGGGATCGTAATCGAGTCTCTCCGGATGACCCGGCTGCAATCCGACAGTTTCTGGCGCAGACAAAACCGGATATGGTTTTTCATTTTGCCCTGGGGCCGGTTGCCTGGGCTGGGCACCTGGCAAGTTTCTGCGCCGAAGCAAATATCCCCCTGGTCTTTACCAGCTCCGTATCGGTATTTGCCGGCAGCCAGGTTGGGCCTTTTTATCCTGATGCAATTCCTGGAGCGGATGACGACTATGGGCGATACAAGCGCGAATGCGAACTAACCATTCTCCATGCAAACCCACAGGCACGGGTGGCGCGTATTGGATGGCAGATTGGGAAAGCGCCCGGCTCAAACAACATGGTGGATTATTTGGAAAACACTTTCCAAAAAGATGGATATATTCCTGCCAGCATAAACTGGGTGCAGGCCTGCTCTTTTATCGAAGACACTGTGGATGGTTTGTATCGGCTGGCCGTTTCTTTTCCGGGGGGGCTATATCACCTGGATTCCAACCCGGGATTGAATTTTTACGAGATCGTAAGTGGTTTGAATAAGCTGCATGGTGGGCGCTGGCTCGTAAAAGAAGCAGCAGAGCCAAAACTGGATAATCGGCTGCTTGATCAAAGGATTACACTACGCCTGCTTACGGAACATTTTTTTGAAAAACGGGACAATTCATGAAAGATTTGGATCGTTACCGGGGCTGCCTGCTCGGCTTGGCCGTAGGGGATGCCATCGGCACAACTGTGGAATTCAAAGCGCGTGGCACCTTCCCGCCTGTCACCGACATGGTCGGGGGCGGGGTCTTCAACCTCAAGCCCGGCCAGTGGACGGATGACACCTCGATGGCCCTGTGCCTGGCCGAGAGCCTGGTGGAGAAGAACGGATTTGACCCGCTCGACCAGATGAACCGCTACCTGGACTGGTACGAGAATGGCTACTTCTCCAGCACCGGAACCTGTTTTGACATCGGCAATGCCACCCGCCAGGCGCTGGAGAAATTCAAGGCCACCGGCAAACCGGTGAGCGGCTCGACCCATCCATCCAGCGCCGGCAATGGCTCGCTCATGCGCCTGGCGCCGGTGGCCATGTTCTATGCGCCCAGCCGTGCCAAAGCGCAGGCCTATGCCGGGAAAAGTTCCCGCACCACCCACGGCGCAAAGGAATGCGTGGATGCCTGCGCACTTTTTGCAGGAATGCTTGTATCGGCATTGGCGGGAGTTGAAAAGGAAACCATCCTATTTGAGAGCAGAGTGTCGGGGATTGTGTCGGAGAAAATCCTGGCGATTGCCCAGGGCGAATACCGGGAAAAATCTGCCGCACACATTCGCGGCAACGGCTACGTGGTGGATGCGCTCGAAGCAGCCCTGTGGTGTTTCTGGACCACCGATACGTTTTCCGAAGCGGTGCTGCTTGCGGCCAACCTGGGCGATGACGCCGATACAACGGCTGCGATTTGCGGGCAGATCGCCGGAGCCTGGTATGGACAATCCGGTATCCCGACTCCCTGGCTGGATAAGTTATGCCTGCGTGAGAAAATCATTGACCTGGCGGAGCAACTGGCCGCTTCGGGCAATTAAGCCAAAAAAGGCGGTTTACCTTGTGGTGGACCACCTGTTGGATACCCTGAGCGAAAGATTAAAAATTTCGCCCCTATTTAATGGATTTGTTGGAAAACTCGTTCTTTTTGACCGAATTCAGCCCACTCAGCACAAAAATAGCGCCTGGCAGGAAACCGACCTGTATCGGCCATGAGTGGATTGATCACCCTGTGAATTAGATGCGCTGCATTCAGAAAAAAAATCCGCCCCGGGTTTGGGAGCGGATTTTTGATTCCATCAGGTCGTGCAGCGGACCTTCAAGACCACCTTGCGGATCGGTTCAGGTTGATCCACGCACAGACCCGGCATATGGGCGTCTTCCGGGAAAAAGATGACAAAGGAGCCGGCAAAGACATCCACAAAGTTTCCGCTGCCGCTCAGGGCCTGGAAATCCTTTTCGGGAATGTATTCCGCCAGTTGCATTGTGCGCAGGTTGGCAAAGCCCATGCGTTCCACGCCGTGCATCAAAAACTGTACATCAATGTATTTGCGGTGCGCCTCCCATTTGCCTGCATCGGGAAGCCTGGTGTCGTATTCCTGGACAAGAACATACAAGTTGTCGCCATCCAGGTCGGTGCGCCCGATGGGCAGGCCGGCCAGGTCTGTTTCCACGAGGTAGTTCAAGGCGGCTGGCAGGTTATGGCCCAGGCCGGCATAGCGTGACACGTTTTCGAGTGTATCGAAGATCATGGTTCACCTGAAAAGAAGAAATGAACACGCGGGATTGTACTTCATCCGATACAGGTTAATGACACTATCCCGGCACCCCCCGACACACTTTCGTATCATCGCGCCCATGACTGAAACCTATGCATCCAAACGTGAACGCTGGCAGAAGCTGCTCGATGCCCTGCCTGCCAACCTGCGCGGGCACATCTCCCTGCGCAATATCGAAGCCGTTTCCCGCCTTACCCCGCAGGCGCAGGAGACCCTGGCCCAGGCCATCCAGGCCGGATTAAAACGCCTGCCACGCGCCATTGAGTTGCTTGAAAGCGCCCCCGGACTCAGCGTGGTGGAACTGCTTGAAAAGGTAAGCGCTGCCCGGGAGCTGACAGGAGAATCCGCGCCTTTGCCCAATCCCGATACGCGCCGGCGTCTGGCCGACCTGGTCCAGTTCTGCTACCCGGACATGCCGCGTCTGTCGGCGGAAGCCCTGTGCGAGGCCGAGGCGCTTTCCGGTGTGCTGCAGGTTGTCTCGGCACAGGAGAGCCTGTTTGTTTCCCCACACCTGAACTCAGACTTTGTCCTGGTCATATTCCACGCCTGTCTCAAGCAGACGCTGGAGCGTCTCGAAGCGAAAACGGCGGGCAATCCCGCCTTCCAGCAGGCCGTCTCCCAAAGCGGCCTGTCTTATTCCAACCTGGAGGTTTCCAATGCTTAAACGTCTCATGGGCACTGGCATCAATTTGGTCGTGCTGGTTGTCTCAATCGGTGTCTTCCTGCTGGCTTTTGTCCTGCTCAGCGCGATGGGTGCGGCCCAGCGCCCGCCCACCGTGACAGTACTCTCCGCCACCCGCGATCTGTCCATCGGGGAGGTCATCACCCCCGACACCCTGGCGGAAAAGACGGTCTTCGAAGATGACAATGCCGCGCTCTACATTCCGGCGGATGAAGCCGAAGCGGTTGTGGGTGGCATCATCGCCCAGCCCATCTTTGCCGGCCAGCCGGTCTTCCGCAGTGCGATTGTCGCCAAGGCCGCAGAAGAGACGCGCCTGTCGGCCGTGCTGGCGCAGTATCCGGGCTATTCGCTCTTCCCCCTGCCGCTGGATGCCATGAACCTGGTATCCCCGGATGCGGCATCCTTCCTGCCCGGCGACCTGGTTGGCGTCACGGTCGTGATTGCATCCCGCCCGCACGAACAGTCCACCCCGACACCCATGCCGGAAATCATGGTGGTGCCGGCCAACCCGCAGCCGGCCGCAACCCCATCCTCCGCCGAAAGCGCTCTGGCCGAAGCGATCAGTCGCACCTTCCCGCCGCTCGCCAAAGACCTGTTCCCGATGGGTGTGCGTGTGATT